>JBOHER010000202.1:0-16969 GCA_050701115.1 Haloechinothrix sp.
TGCAGAACGCGGGCACAACCGACTGGATCTACCCATCCGAGGACAAGGATGGCATCCAGGAAAAGTTGGTCAACGTGAGCGGTTTCTGACCGGCAGGCGTGCGTCACGGGGAGCGGGTCGTCCGATCGCGGGCAGTCCCGCTCTCCGTTGGGGGCATTTGTCGCGGCAATGGACACGATCAGCGGGTTGTCGCCACGCACCTTCTCCACCTCGGCGGACGCCAGCTGGCGGCCCTTGGTCCCGCGCCCGGCCACCGTCCGGCTCCACAGATACCGCGGGCCCGTGACCCCGACGATCCGGTTGCGCGCAGGCGAAGCGCGGTTTACGTCCGGCCAGTTGGCCACATGCTGCTCGATCTCATCGAGTTCGTTGGCCAGTGCGGTCAGCCCTGCGGTGTCCAGGCGGAAGTTCTTCGCCGCGGGCGATGCATGTTCGGCGCAGGCCCCGGTCCCGGAATCGCGGCCGGCCAGGTCAACGTGGATCTCGAAGTCCTGCAGGAAGCCTTCAGCGTCGACGAGCCGAGCACACACGAGCACCGTTGCCGGATGAATGCCGTCCGGAGCCACCGCCACGCCCTCCGGCGCGAGTCGACCAGCGACTTGGGAAACTCGAACCACATCTGCGACAGCACGCCGTCTCGCCGGAGGGGCGCACGCCGCTCGCGGTGGACCTGCTGCTCGACCGCGCGGTTCGGCTACCCGACCATGTCGCCCAGGAGATAGAGCGGGCCGCCAGCGCGCTGCTGCGCCTGACGTGGCAGCCGACCGGCGAAGCAACTTGGCGTGACTACCACTCGGCTTCCATCTTCCGGACTAAAGCCTGCAGGCAACGTCGCGTTTCCTGCGGTGGCTGGCTTCATGCCCGTGGCTGGCATCGTCGCGTGCCCACCGGATGCTTGCCAGGCACTGATGGACCGCGCGACGTCACGGAAATGCCAATGGCATGCCTTTGCTCGATGCCGAAGTAGTCATCGGTGGGGGGTGAGCTGCCAGGCGCGTTCGCTGCCGGGCTGGTCGAGCCAGATAGTGCCCGTCTGGGGCGTGACGGTGAGCCCGAAGGAGTCCCAGCCGGGCTGGCCGAGTTTGGTCCACGTGCGGTGAGCATGTTCGATGAGGGACCAGAGTCGGCGGGGGCCGCCTTCGGCGACCGGGTGCAGTCCATTCTTGGTGGCGAGGGTGATCTCGGCCCAGGAGCCGTCTGGGGTGGCGATCCAGGACGCGGTCGGCGCGGTCTGGGAGTAGGCAGGGATTGCGCCGCGCTCGGGGACGGTGTAGCCATAGGCGACCTCGGGCCCGAGGTCGAAGGACGCGAGGAACCAGACCAGCAGCGATGTCCACGGGGTGTTGGGGTCCAGGCTGGTGGTGCGGTGCTCGGCATGGCCGTGGTCGCGGTGGACCCGGAACGCCGGCGTGCCGGTGCCCGCCGTGTGCCGTAGGTCCATGAACGCCGCGTAGGTCGGGTCGAAGCGGCCTTCGGCACGATCCTCCGCGGTGCGGGTGAGCCGGACGAGGCTTCCGGCGCCGGGCGCGGGTTTGAGGTCGGTCAGGATCACCCCGCCCACCGTGGTCTGGTTGATCCAGGCCCAGGGGACGGCCGGAACGGCGCAGGTGGCGATGATCGCATCGAACGGGGCGTGCTCGGGCAGGCCCGCGGCTCCGTCTCCGGCTACCAAGGTCGGGTGGTAGCCGAGTTCGGCGAGCCGTCGGCGGGCGAGGTCGACGAGATCAGGTTCGACGTCGACCGTGAATACCTGCTCGTCGCCGAGCTGGTGGGCCAGAAGGGCGGCGTTGTAGCCGGTGCCGGTGCCGATCTCCAATACCCGGTGCTCGTCGGCGAGGTCGAGGGCTTCGATCATGCGGGTCATCAGGCCCGGCTGTGTGGAGGACGACAGCACCGTCGTGCCGCCCGGTGTAGGCGCGAGCGCGGTGATCAACGCGGTGTTGGCGTAAACGGCGGCGAGGTCGTCGACGCTGGAGTGTTCGGCCCAGGTGCCGTCAGGAGTCTGCTGGTGGTAGGCGGGAACGAACACGTGTCGCGGGATCGCGCGGACTGCGTCGGCCAGGCGCGGGTCGGTGAGCTTGCCCGCCGCTGCCAACTCGGTTGCCAGTCGCTCGGCGTGCGAGGCCCATTCGACATCGGCGGCGGTGTTGGTGGTGGTCACGGGCGTCCCCTTGGGTGGGTGAGCAGGTCGGCCAGGGCGGCGGTGATCGGCGCCCCGGTTTGGGCTTCCAGCCATCCATACTGGCCGGAGCTGTTCGATTCGAGGAACCAGAGTCGGTCGCGGTCGATCGCGAAATCCACTGCGGCGTAGGCCAGCCCCAGGGTATCCATGTAACGGCGCAGCCCTTTCTCAACCTCGGGTGGCGTGTCGATCCACTCGTAGCGCAGCGCGTTGAAATCGGCGCGCCAATCCACCCGAGCCGCCGGCGACACGGCCTTGATGGCGATGGTGAACATCCGCTCGCCGATCACTATCACCCTCGCTTCGTGGGTCTTATCCACCCAGCGTTGCAGCTGCGTCGCGGTGGATGCGACCCCGTCCAACTCCATCAGGTCCTGGTCGCCGAGGCGGCGGGTGTAGGCGATCTTGAGCTGGCCGCCTTCGGTGATGGTGTTGGGGCCCAAGGACTTGCAGATCGTGTCGCGGGTGCCGTGTTCGCGGGCGAACCGCGAGGCTGCGGCCGGTGAGTTGGTGACCAGAGTCGGTGCGACATGCAGCCCGCAGGCCGCGGCGGTGCCGAGTTGGAGGGGTTTGAACATCGCGTCCGCGGCCCGGTTGGGGTGGTTGACCCAGAGCACCGGCAGCGCGGCGAGCACGCCGCCGAAGCCGAGACGAGCCTCGCGGTGGGCGTAGGCGCGCTCGACCTCGGTCAGCGTGGCCGGGAACTGGAACGCCGACGGGTCGCGATACCAAATCGAGGAGATCTCCTCGAGCTCGACGGCGCGGTGCGCGGTGGACAGCGCCCCTCGCCACCGCCCGTCGGAATCCAGGCGGGCGTCCAGCGACAGCTGTTGGGGGAACCAGGCGGTGTCCGCCCGGAACACCTCGACGCCGCGCTGGTCGAGCTCGCGGACCACGGCGTCGACCGGGGCGTCGGCCTCCTGGGCGAACACCACCACGGTTCCCGGCGTGCTGATCACGATTCTTCCCAGCCCCAGTTCTCCTCCGGACCCTCGTCGCCGTCGGTGGAGGACTTGGTCTTCCAGTCCTTGCCCATCGTCTCGACCAACGGTCGGCTCTCGCTGTCGACGGCGACCTGCTGGTCGGGGCAGTAGCGGAACTCCCGCCGCACCGGCGTCTCGACCGTCTTGGCGGCTCGCAGCCCGAACGGCCGGGTGGCGGCCGGGCCGGGCTGGTCGGCGATCACCGGGTGGTGCACCAGGTAGCGCAGGCTCGCCGAGGACAACGGGCTGGTGCCCGGCTCGGGTTCGGCGGATTCGAGGGCGATGGTCATGGTCAACGGCTCCTTCCCGCCGGCGGTGGTCGGCGCTGGATGTGTGTGGACCCGGCCGGCAGGATCACCGGGTTCGGGGAGGCCGCGATGCGGTGGCTCCTGCCGGCCAGCCGATCCGGTGGGAAGTCGGGGCTCCTCCCACCGAACCGGATGCCCTCGACGCTAGGAACCCGCTGACCAGGTGAGAAGCCCGCTGTGCCGCGTCTGCACGGGCTGTGCCAATCACGCAAACCTTCTTGCGCTGGTGGTTGAGCGACTACCGTGGGTGGGACACTACGTGCGCAATAGTCGGGGGTGCGCTGTGCCGAAATGGTGGTCACCCGCCCTGTGGGACGCCGCTCGCCGAGGCGATCACGCCGCCGTGCTGCGCCACGCCCGCGAGGAACTGGGCTGGTCCCAAGGCCAGCTCGGCGACCGGTTCGGCTACTCGGCCTCCACGGTCTCCCGGTTCGAGAACGGCCGCCGCGGGCTGCGGGACGTGGCGGTGCTGCGCCGCTTCGCGAGCATCCTCGGCCTGCCCGCCGAAGCGTTCGGCCTGGCCAACGCCCCCCATGACCGGCCTGTCTCCCCCGCGCAAGCGGCTGCGGCTTCTAGGGTGGTGCACGACCCGAACCAGGAGGGGGACGATCCAGTGCGACGACGCGCGTTCCTGCTCGCCGCGGGCCTGGCTGGCACCGCGGTCGCCGCCCCGAATGCGCCGGCCGCCGATGGTGTGGAAGTTGACCCCGCCGCGTTCCTGGCCCGTCGGCTGGAAGGCGTCCTGCTCGAGGCCAACCCCATCGCCTCCCGACCGGCGCCGATCACCACGCTTCAGATGGTGCTGGCCACCGCGCGGTCTGACTTCCGCGCCTGCCACTACGTGGATCTGGCCGCGCGGCTTCCGGAGCTGATCACCACCGCCCAAGCCACCCACGAACACGTCGGCGACCCCGCCTCGGCCGGCATGGTGGCGCAGGCATACAACCTCACCACCCGCGCGCTGATCAAGCTGGAGGCCAGCGGCCTGGAATGGGTCTCCGCCGACCGGGCGCTGCGCGCCGGCGCAGGAGCCGACGACCCGCTGGCCCTCGCCGAGGCGCAACGCCTGCTCGGCTCGGCCTGCCGGCGGGCCGGACACCACGACCGCGCCCAAACCCTCACCCTGACCGCCGCCGACCAGCTCGACCTCAACGGGAAATCCCCGGACCCGCGGCACCTGGCGCTGTATGGGGTGCTGATGTGCTCGGCCGGATATGCAGCCGCCCGCGCCGGTGACCACGACCGCGCCACCGAGCTGTTGAACGAAGCCGACACCACCGCGAACCGGCTCGCCGAGCATCCGGTCCAGCGGCAGGCGCTGGCCGCCAACGTGGTCAGCCACCGAGTCTCCGCCGACTATGTGCTCGGCAACGCCGGCACTGCCCTGCACCACGCCCAAACCGCGCGGCTCGGCGAATTCCCGGACACCGAACGCCGGGCCCGGTTCCTCGTCGACGTCGCCCTGTGCTTCGCCCAGTGGAACAAGCCCGGCCGCGCGTATCGGACCCTGCTAACCGCCGAACGCACTGCACCCGGCGAAGTCCGAACCCGCGCGACTGTCCGCCGCCTCGTCGGCGACCTGCTCCACCACCCCCAACAAGCGGCCCTGCCCGGCCTGCGCCAGCTCGCCGCCCGAACCCACGCCCTGGTGTAGGACAAGCCTCTGCGCCATCGTCATCGCCGCCTTTCTCATAGAGGTGTGTGAGGTCCACCGAGCCCCCATGTCCCAACTGCTCCACCGCATCGGCGCGCCGCCAGTTAGTCCGGTCAGACCTCGACAAGTACGGCACGGGCACGGTGGTGCCGCTGGCCGAAGTGCTCGACCAGTGGTGCCAGGACCCGTGCGCCCACACCTCCGCGGCACACCACCGCGGGGCGGAAGCGTTCGACCTCCAGCCGCTCCGCGATCCCCGCGCGGCGCCACCCACGCTCGATGTCGTCGAGCATGCTGGCCGGTCCGCACGCCCAGGCGTGACGGAAAGTCCAGTCCGGGCAGATGATGCCGGCGCTCATTTAATCCGCTGCCACACACAGCCCGTCCCCGCACCCGTGTGGCAGATGCGCAGTGAGGCCCGGCTCAGCCGTACATCAGCGATCCCGGCGTCGTGAGGGACTCTCCGGTCTCGAGCCACGTCTTCAGGCCGGACAGGATCATCGGCCAGCCGCCGTAGAGCTCGGTGTTCGCGCCCTCGCGCAGCTGGTCGTGGGTCACGGTCAGGCGGCAGGAGTCGCCGATTGGCTCGATCTCCCAGGTGACCCTCGAGGTGCCCTCGCTCTTTACCTCGTCACTCCAGAGCGCAAGCATGCTGTGGACCAACCGGCGAGGGCGATCGACCTCGAGGATCTCCCCCTCGCCGAGCAGTCCGTCGGCGTTCGGGTGGCTCATCTCCAAACGCGAGCCGGGCGTCCAGTCCGAGCTGACCCGGGAACCGAAGTTGTACTTGCTCCTGATCTCGCCGTCGGTGATCGCCTCCCAGAGGCGCTCCGGGGTCGTGCGGATGTAGATCTCGAACACCTTCTCCATGGGACTCTCCAGTCTGCTCTTGAGACCGCTGAGCGCAGCAGCCCAGGGCTCGGCGTACTTGCTCACCCACCGGTCGTGGACGAGCCGGATGGGGACGGGATTGAGGAAGTGGATCTTCTCGCGGCCTCGCCGCTTGGTGACCACCAGGCCCGCCTCCTCGAGCTGCTTCAGGTGCTTCATCACGCCGAAGCGCGTCATCGAGAAGCGCTCCTCGAGCGCGCTCAGCGTTTGCCCGTCCTCGCGGAAGAGCTCGTCGAGCAGGCTCCGCCGCGTCGGATCGGCAAGGGCCTTGAACACCTCGTCCACGGCCCAATAATAGGTGACTCTTTGGTCACATGTCAACGAGCAGAGACCACCGTTCCGCTTGGAGTTCGAGGTCGCCGGATGCCCGCGTGCGCCCGTGAAGTGCCGTTCCCGAATGCGCGCACATCAACGCCACCGGGCGCCACCGACCACCCGCCCCTCACCTCCCCTGGCCGGCCCGCAGCGCAAGGAAGAAATCCACCCGATCCTCGAGCGTTGCCAGCGAGCGGCCGGTGAGCTCTTCGATCCGCTGGATGCGGTAGCGCAGAGTATTGACGTGCATGTGCAGCCGGCTCGCGCAGTGCGTCCAGGAACCCGACGACGCCAGAAATGCATCCAAGGTGGGTACCAGGTCCGAACCGTGCTGCGCGTCGTAGTCCAGAACCGGCCCGAGCACCCGTGAACGGAACATCTGCCGGACGTCATCCGGCACCGTCGCCAGCAGCAGGGCGTGCGAGTCGATCTCGTCGGTAGCCAGCACCGACACCCGGCCCGGGCGGAGCTCCGCGAGCCGCCGCGCCTGCCGCGCCTCGTTCAGCGCCGAGGCTAGCCCCACCGACCCGGCCGCGGGCATGCTCAGTCCCAGCAGCAACCGGTGATCGGCGAGCCCGGCATCGAGCAGTTGGGCTTGCGCGCGCAGCCGATCGGCGAAGGATCCAGGGTCGACGGGCACAAGGGCGACCGCCTCATCGTCAACGGCGGTCACCATGAGCCGGTCATCCGATGCCGGTATGACGGTCGCGAGCAGCTCCTCGAGAACCGCGCGGGCGAGTTGCCCATCCGGCCGCGGACTGGTGGCCGCGAACACCGCGACAAAACGTCGATCAGCGAGCTCCGTCGCGGCGAGCCTGGCCGATACCTCCGCCGGGTCCGAACGCCCGGACAGCACCAGCCGCACCAGCTGCTCGACGGCGACCCGGTCAGCACGGCGGCTCTCCTCGAGCCGCTCGCGCTCAAGCGCGACCAACGACACCAACTCGGTGACCGACTCGTGCAGGGCTCGCGGCCAGCCGCGGTGATCGCCTTCGCAGGCGAGGAACCAGCCGGAGACGCGCGGTTCCGGGCGCGCGCCGACCGCGAAAAGCGAGTAGGTCCCACCCGACGCACCCCGCCCGGCGCGGACCACGTGCGGGAAATCCCGCGCGGTGAGGAACTGCGCGGCCAGCCGTGCCGCCCGGCTGTCGTCGACCGGCGAGGCCGCCTGGACTGGGGACCGCCCGGTGGCCGTGAGCAGGCAGCAACCCACCTCGGCCTCACCCGCCCACAACTCGAGCAGGGCGTCCAGACCCGCGCCCTCGGCCACCGCGGCGAGCAGTCGGCGTCGGCGGCCGAGCTGCTCGGCCAGGTCACCCTGCCGTTCGACGGTGAGCTGCTGGATGACCCGATCGGTGATGGTCGCGAACGACACGTCGATCGGCACCTCGAGCAGCGGGATGCCGTGCTTTCGGCAGGCGACGACGAGATCCTCCGGGACGGTCCCGTAGGCAGCGTCCCCTGCCGCGACACAGGAGACTCGGCGGGCGGCGACGGTCTCGACGAATGTGGCCGCGTCCTCCGGCGTGCGGCGCCACATCATGCCGGTGAGCACCAGTTCGCCCCCGGAAAGATACCGCCCAGGGTCGAGCAGGTCCGTCGTGTAGACCCAGCGGATCGGCCGATCCAGCCCACGCTCCCCGGTGAGCGGCACCAGGTGCAGGTCCGGCATGTCGACGAGGTCCTGGACTCTCATCTTCGCCCTGCACTCCCTTCGCCTGCCCCGTCGGTTTGGATGATCCTCCAAACGGGGGTGCATCGTCGAGGGCGGGTTTCAGGTGTCCTGCCACTTACCAGCCGACCCCGCTGGTTGCTGTACTCAACGGCATGACGCACATCACAACCCACCGGAGCGGCACGGCGCTGGATGCGCTCAACGCACTGGACGCCGCGGCGGCCGAGCGGGAGCTGCTGACCTGCTGCCGGGCGCGCCGCTGGGCTTCTCAGGTGGTCGCGGGCAGGCCGTACGCGAAGCTGACCGCTCTGCTGAACGCATCCGACGCCGTGGTGGCGAAGCTGACCGACGACGACATCGCCGAGGCGCTCGCCGCGCACCCCCGGATCGGTGAGCGGGCCGACGGGGACGCCCGCGAGGCCGCCTGGTCCCGCCACGAGCAGTCGGGCGCTGCGGAGGCCACTCCCGCTGCGCGGAAAGCCCTCGCCGAGGGCAACGCCGCCTACCAGAAGCGGTTCGGCCAGGTCTTCCTCATCTGCGCCAGTGGTCTGTCCGCCGAACAGGTGTTGGTCAATCTCCGCACCAGGCTCGGCAACGACGCCGGCACCGAGCGCGCCGTCGTACGAGAGGAACTGCGCAAGATCACCCAGCTGCGGCTGCGAAAGCTGGTGGGTTCATGAGCCTCTCGACGCACGTGCTGGACAGCTCGACAGGTAGGCCGGCCGCGGGAATCCGGGTCCGGCTGGAGAGCAGCAAGGCGAACACCTGGGTCGCCGAGGCCGAAGCGGTCACCGACGCCGATGGGCGCATCCGCGAGTTCTCCTCCGACGGTCCCGCCGCGGGTGTGCACCGACTGATCTTCGACACCGCCGGCTACTTCGACGGTCGGCCCGCCTTTTACCCCGAGGTCGCGGTGACCTTCCAGATCACCGACCCGGCCGAACACCACCACGTACCACTGCTGCTCAGCCCGTTCGCCTACTCGACCTACCGAGGGAGCTAGATCCATGACCATCCAGCTGGGCCCAAACCAGTACGGAAAGGCGGAGACCCACGTGGTGCGCGTCTCCCGCGACGGCGACGTGCACGAGATCACCGATCTCACCGTCTCCACCGCCCTTTCCGGCGACTTGGCGGACACCCACCTGACCGGCGACAACGCCAAGGTGCTCCCCACCGACACGCAGAAGAACACCGTGTTCGCCTTCGCGGCCGATCACGGTGTCGGCGAGATCGAAGAGTTCGGCCTGCGGCTGGCCCGCCACTTCGTCTCATCCCAAGAGCCAATCCATCGCGCCCGGATCACCATCGAACAGCACACCTGGGAGCGGATCGAGGTCGGCGGCACCCCCGCGCCGCACTCGTTCCAGCGCTCCGGAGTTGAGACCCGGACCGCGACGGTGACCTATGACGGCGCGCAGGCCTGGGTGGTGTCGGGGCTGAAGGATCTGGTCGTGCTGAACTCCACCGACTCGGAGTTCTGGGGCTACCCCAGGGACCGCTACACCACGTTGCCCGAGACGCACGACCGCATCCTGGCCACCGCGGTCAACGCCCAGTGGCGGCATGCCTCGGCCGAAGCCGACTGGGGCAAGTCCTATGCGGAGGCCCGGCGCCACCTGGTGGAGGCGTTCGCGCAGACGCACAGCCTCTCCTTGCAGCAGACGCTCTACGCCATGGGCCAGCGGGTGCTGGAGCACCGCCCCGAGGTGGCGGAAGTCCGGCTGTTCCTGCCCAACAAGCACCACTTCCCTGTGGACCTTTCGCCGTTCGACCTGACCAATCAGGGTGAGGTGTTCTACGCGGCCGACCGTCCCTATGGCCTGATCGAGGGCACCGTCTTGCGCAGCGACGCACCCGAGCCCGGCCTGGCGTGGTGAGCGAGATGGACTTCCTCAGGCCCGCCACCTGGGCGGACGCGCTGGCCGCCAAGGCCGAACACCCCGATGCGCTGCCGATCTGCGGCGGCACCGACGTCATGGTGGAGCTCAACTTCGATGTGAAGCGGCCGCCAGCACTGCTCGACCTGACCCGCATCACCGAGCTCCGCGATTGGGTGCCCGAGGACGGTTGGCTGCGGATCGGCTCCGGGGTCACCTACAGCAGGCTGATCACCGAGCTCGGCATGCGACTGCCCGGGCTCGCCAAGGCGTCCCGCACCGTCGGGTCGCCGCAGATCCGCAATCGCGGCACGGTCGGCGGCAACCTCGGCTCAGCGTCGCCTGCAGGCGACGCCCATCCCCCGCTGCTGGCCGATGACGCTCTGGTCGAGGCGCACTCGGCGCGGGGCAGCAGGCGCATCCCGATCACCGAGTTCTTCACCGGGGTCAAGCGCAACGCGCTCGAGCCCGACGAGCTGATCGCGGCCTTCCTGGTGCGCCCCGCCGACGGGCCGCAGCAGTTCTCCAAGATCGGCACCCGCAACGCGATGGTCATCTCGGTGGCCGCGTTCGCGTTCGCTCTGCACCCGGACCAGCACAGGGTGGGCACCGGATTCGGTTCCGCGGCACCGACACCGCGCCGCGCACCGGAAGCCGAGACGTTCCTGAACGGCGAGCTGACCGACCGAGGACTCTGGGACTCGCGGGCCGAACTCGACCCGGCCGTGGTGTCCCGCTTCGGCGACCTGGTCGCCGCGGCCGCGTCCCCCATCGACGACGTCCGTGGCACCGCGGACTACCGCAAGCACGCCCTGGCCGTCATGGCGAAGCGAACTCTGGTGTGGGCGTGGACCGAGTATCGAAAGGAGGGGCGGGCATGCGCGTGAAGTGCACCGTCAACGGTGAGCAGCACGAGATCGACGACGTGTGGGAAGGCGAGAGCCTGCTCTACGCCCTACGCGAGCGGATGGGCCTGCCCGGCTCGAAGAACGCCTGCGAACAAGGCGAATGCGGTTCCTGCACGGTCTACCTGGACGGCACCCCGGTGTGCTCGTGCCTGGTCGCGGCAGGCCAGGCCCACGAGCGCGAGGTCGTGACCGTCGAAGGGCTGGCCGAGGGCGAGCAACTCGACCCGGTGCAGCAGGCCTTCGTCGAGGCGGGCGCTGTGCAGTGCGGGTTCTGCACCCCGGGTCTGCTGGTCGCCACCCACGACCTGCTCGAGCGCGAGACACAACCCAGCGACCCGGAGATCCGCGAGGCACTCGCCGGCAACCTGTGCCGCTGCACCGGCTACGAAAAGATTCTCGACGCCGTGCGCCTGGCCGCGTCTCGCAAGGCGGTGTCCCGGTTGGGCCCAGAGAATGAGTAAGACACTGAGCCGCACCGTTGTTGAGGGCTGCGCGGTAGCCGCAGTGGACGCCGTGGGAACCGAATACCCCGACGGCCACATCGTCGTCGAGGACGGCCGCATCCTGGAGGTCGGCCCCGGCCTTGCGCCCGCGGCGCTGACCGCAGGCGCCGAGCGCGTCGACGGCCGAGGCTGCCTGGCCACCCCCGGGCTGATCAACACCCACCACCACCTCTTCCAGTGGGCCACCCGTGGTCTCGCCCAGAACGAGTCGCTGTTCGATTGGCTCACCGAGCTCTATCCGGTGTGGGCGCGGCTGGACGCCGAGATCGTGTCCGCGGCCGCGGGCGCGGCGCTCGGCTGGCTGGCGAAGTCCGGCTGCACCACGAGTACCGACCATCACTACGTGTTCCCCACCTCCGGTGGCGACCTGCTGGCCGCCGAGATCGAGGCCGCCACCCGGCTAGGGGTCCGGTTCCACCCCTGCCGGGGCTCGATGGACCTCGGCCGCTCCGCAGGCGGTCTGCCGCCGGACGAGGTGGTCGAGGACCGCGAAGCGATCCTGGCCGCGACCGAAGACGCCATCGACCGCTGGCATGATCCGGCAGCCGATGCCATGGTTCGCGTAGCGGTCGCGCCCTGCTCCCCGTTCTCCGCCACCGGTGACCTGATGCGCGAATCGGCCGAACTGGCCCGACGCAAGGGCGTCCGCCTGCACACACACCTGGCCGAGACCGCCGAGGAGGAGGCGTTCGCGCGCGAGGCCTTCGGCTGCTCTCCCGTCGAGTACATCGAGGACCTCGGCTGGCTCGGCGACGATGTGTGGCTGGCGCACTGCGTCCACCTGGACGATGCGGCCGTCAAGCGCTTCGCCCACACCGGCACCGGGGTCGCGCATTGCCCGACCTCGAACGCCCGCCTCGGCGCGGGCATGGCGCCGGTGCGTGACCTGCTCGACGCGGGCGCGCCGGTCGGGCTCGGCGTGGACGGCGCCGCGTCCAACGAGTGGAGCTCGCTCGGCGACGAGTTGCGCCAGGCCGCGCTGGTGGCCCGGCTCCGTGGCGGGCCGGACGCGTTGACCGTGCGTGAGTCACTGGCGCTGGGCACCATCGGCGGCGCCCGTTGCCTCGGCCGGGCCGACGAGATCGGTTCACTCGAGCCGGGCAAGCTGGCCGACATCGCGCTGTGGCGCATCGACGGTCTCGGCCACGCGGGCATCGAGGACCCGGTCGCGGCGCTCGTCCTCGGCCCCCGTCCCCCGCTCGCCCGGCTCTTCGTCGGCGGCCGCACCGTGGTGTCCGACGACCGTCTGACCACTGTGGACGAATCCGACCTTGCCCGCGCGGCCCGAGCCGCCAGCCGTGCCCTCCAGACGAGAGGTGAGAGATGACCACCCCCAGCAGCCCCGCACGGACCGAACAGCAGCTGGGCACCGCCATCACCGGCGGTGTCGGCGAGAGTCCGCTCCGCCCAGACGGCACGCTGAAGGTCAAGGGCGAGTTCGCCTACTCCTCCGACCTCTGGCTGGACGACATGCTGTGGGGCGCGACCCTGCGCAGCCCGCACCCCTACGCGAGGATCCGGTCCGTCGACATCACCGATGCGGTGCGGCTGCCCGGTGTGTACGCGGTACTCACCCACGCCGATGTCCCCGGTGACAACGTCTTCGGCCTCGAACACGCCGACCAGCCGGTGCTGGCGGTCGACGTGGTGCGCTACCAAGGTGAGGCCGTCGCGATCGTGGCCGCCGACCATCCCGAAACCGCCCGCAGGGCAATCAACAAGATAACCGTGGACTACGAAGTGCTCGAGCCCCTGGTGGATCCTTCCGCAGCCGCCTTCGCCGCTGGCGTCCCGCAACTGCACCCACACGGCAACGTGGTGCGCCATCTGCCGATCCGCAAGGGCAATCCGGAGGCAACCGCGGATGTGGTGGTCCGCGGCGACTACGAAGTGGGCATGCAGGATCAGGCGTTCCTCGGTCCGGAGTCCGGGCTCGCGGTGCCCGCAGAGGACGGCGGCGTCGACCTCTACATCGCAACCCAATGGCTGCACGCCGACCAAAGGCAGCTGTGCCGGGTCCTCAGTCTGCCCGCGGGCAAGGTGCGACTGACGCTGGCCGGTGTCGGCGGAGCCTTCGGCGCCCGCGAGGACCTGTCCATGCAGGCGCACGCGTGCATGCTCGCCTTGCATACCCGCCGTCCGGTGAAGATGGTCTACTCCCGGGAGGAGTCGTTCTTCGGCCACGTGCACCGGCATCCGGCGACGATGCGCTACGAACATGGCGCCACCCGGGACGGCAAGCTGGTCTACGTCAAGGCGCAGATCATCCTGGACGGCGGCGCATATGCGTCCAGCACACCCGCGGTAGTAGCCAACGCGGCCACCCTCGGTGTCGGCCCGTACAAGGTCAACAACGTGGCCATCGACTGTTACGGCGTGTACACCAACAACCCGCCGTGTGGCGCGATGCGGGGATTCGGTGCGGTCCAGGCCGCCTTCGGCTACGAGTCCCAAATGGACAAGCTCGCCGCGGAACTGGGCCTTGATCCGGTTGATCTGCGCATCCGCAACGCGATGTCCGAGGGCACGACCATGCCAACGGGTCAGGTGGTCGACTCGGCCGCGCCGGTGGCCGAGTTGTTGCGTCGCGTCGCCGCGATGCCGTTGCCACCCAGGCCGGAACCCGGCTCCTACGATCTGCGGGAACTGCCCGGCGGGGTGTCCAACACCACGCACGGCGAAGGCGTCCGGCGGGGCGTCGGCATCGCGATCGGCATCAAGAATGTCTGCTTCTCCGAAGGGTTCGACGACTACTCGACGGCACGGGTCCGGCTGGAAGCCGTCGGCGGCGAAGCGGTGGCGATCGTGCACACCGCGGCCGCGGAGGTCGGCCAGGGCCTGGTCACCGTGCAGGCGCAGATCGCCCGCACCGAACTGGGCGTGGAGCGGGTCACCATTCACCCGGCCGACACCCAGGTGGGCAGCGGCGGCTCGACCTCGGCCTCCCGCCAGACTTACGTCACCGGCGGCGCGGTGCGGTCAGCCTGCGAGAAGGTGCGCAAACGGGTGCTACGGCTTGCCTGCGACCGGCTCGGCCGCCCGCTCACCGCACTCCGGGTCGAGGGCGACAAGATCGTGTCCGATGTGGACGGTGTGCTCGCGGCCATTGTGGACGTTCTGGACGACGACGTCATCGAGGAGACCGTCAAGTGGCGGCACCGCCCGACCCAGCAGGTCGATCCCACAACAGGGCAGGGCAACGCGCACGTGCAGTACGCCTTCGCGGCACACCGCGCTGTGGTCGACGTCGACGTCGATCTCGGGCTCGTCCGGGTCGTCCAACTGGACTGTGCCCAGGACGTCGGCAAAGCGATGAACCCCGATGCCGTCCTCGGCCAGATCCACGGCGGCTCAGCGCAAGGCCTCGGCCTCGCCGTCATGGAAGAAATCCAGGTGTCCGGCGGCAAGATCCGCAATCCGTCCTTCACCGACTACCTCATCCCCACCATTCTCGACATGCCGCCCATGCGGGTGGATGTGCTCGAACTGGCCGACCCGCACGCGCCCTACGGCCTGCGCGGCGTCGGTGAACCACCGACGATCTCCTCCACCCCTGCGATCGTCGCCGCCATCAGGGCAGCCACCGGAGCCGACCTCACCCGGGTCCCGGTTCAGCCACACCACATCACCGAATAACCACCTCCAGCCCGACCGTTCAGTGTCGCCGCAAGGGAGAAACCAATGTCCCGCAACACCGCCCCCCACCCGAGTACGCCTGACGCCGAGCCCGCACCGAGACACTCGGCCAAGCATCCCGTCGACGAGGTGCTGCCCGTCCCCAAGATGGCCGTCTACGGCCTCCAGCACCTGCTCACCTTCTACGCGGGCGCGGCGATCGTGCCATTGCTGGTGGCCGGGGCGCTGGGCATGAGCAACGAACAACTCGCCTTCCTCATCAACGCCAACCTGTTCACGTGCGGCATCGCGACCCTCATCCAGACGATCGGCTTCTGGAAGATCGGTGTGCGGCTGCCGGTCGTGCAGGGCACCACGTTCGTGGCCGTGGGCCCGATGATCGCCATCGGTCTTTCGGCGGGCGGCGGAGTGCCCGGACTGCTGGAGATCTACGGCGCGGTCATCGTCGCAGGCGTATTCGCCTTCGTCATCGCGCCGTTCTTCGCCAAGCTGGTCCGATTCTTCCCCCCGATCGTCACGGGCACGGTCATCACCGGCATCGGCATCGTGCTGCTTCCGGTGGCCGCGCTCGAATCAGGCGGCGGCGACCCCGGTGCCGCCGACTTCGGCAGCCTGGCCAACCTGGCGCTGGCCGCGACGACCCTGGCGCTGATCCTGTTCATGTATCGCTTCTTCCGCGGCTTCCTGTCCACGATCGCGGTGCTGCTCGGCCTGATCGCGGGCACCGCTATCGCCGCGCTGTTCGGCCGGGTGGATTTCGGCGGAGTCGGCCAGGCCTCCTGGGTGGGCGTCACCACCCCGTTCCACTTCGGCTTGCCGACCTTCGGCGCCGCCGCGGTCACCTCGATGATCATCGTCATGCTCATCACCTGCGTTGAGATGACCGGTGACACGCTGGCCACCGGCGAGATCGTGCGCAAGAAGGTAGGCCCCGACGGGATCGCCCGTGCCATCCGCAGCGGCGGGCTGTCGACCACGATCGGTGGTGTACTCAACTCCTTCCCGTACACGAGCTATTCGGCGAATGCCGGACTGGTGCGGCTGACGCGCGTGCGCAGCCGATACGTCGTCGCGACTGCCGGGCTGATGATGATCATCGTCGGGCTGGTTCCCAAGACCGGCGCCGTGGTGGCGGCCATCCCCCATCCCGTGCTCGGCGGCGCAGGCCTGGTGCTCTTCGGCGCGGTGGCGGTGGTCGGCATCCAGATCCTGCGCCGCGCCGACCTCACCGACGAACGAAATGTGGTCATCCTGGCGACCAGCCTAGGCCTGGCCCTGATCCCGGTCGGGTTCCCCGAGTTCTACACCTTGCTGCCGGAAGCGGGGCAGATGATCTTCGCGAGCGGCATCACGATGGGCGCGCTCTCGGCGATCGTTCTCAACCTGGTGTTCAACGAGTTCCGCCGCAAGGACTCCGATGGCCTCGCGACACTGGCCCCGCTGCCGTCCTCGCTGACCGTCGAGGCGATCAACTCCATGCCGCGCGAGGAGTTCGTGCAGCGATTCGCACCGATCTTCCAGGGTGGTAAATGGATCGCAGAGCAGGCCGCCGAGCAACGACCCTTCGCTGACGTGGAGGGACTGCGCAACGCCCTGCATCGTCCGCTGTTCGACGCGGCCACTGAACGCCAGACCGAACTGATCCGGGCCTACCCCAACCTGGCCGGGCAGGCGCTGGCCGACAAACGGCTCGGCGCAGAGTCGTTGCGTGACCAGTACACGGCCGGGCTGCACCGGCTTGAGTCCGATGAGGACAGTGAGCTGCGGGAGATCAACTCCGCCTACCGGGCCAAGTTCGGCTTCCCGCTCGTGATCTGTGTCCGCGGCAGCGGCAAGGACGCCGTGCTCATGGTGGCGGCGTCCCGGCTGCGGAACACACCGGCTCAGGAGCGAGCCGCGGCGCTGGTCGAGATCACCAAGATCGCCAACTTCCGCCTGCTGGACCTCGTCGAGGATCCCGCGGCCCGGTCCGAGGAACCCCAGCCGGCCTGATCCCTCTCGTGAGTGGTTATGGCCGCTATGGCGGCCATAACC
>JBOHER010000203.1:0-17843 GCA_050701115.1 Haloechinothrix sp.
GCCGCCGCCTGCTCGCGCGGGCAATCGGGTTACCAAGCGTGCAACTCGTGTCGTACCAACCTGGACTCGGCGTTCGGCGTCCCGATGACGCAGTCCCTAGACGACATGCCTCCCGCGGCGTGCTGCGCGTGGGTGCCCGGTGTCCGCGCACGGAGCCCTGTCGGGGTGGATCAGACTTATCTTCGTCTTCTCCCTAGCCGACCAGGAGTCCGCACCTCTCTTTCTACCTAGTGATGGCCGTCACTTCAAGGGCGCAGACGGGTGCACCGGTAAAGTGCCGCCAACTAGTGACTTGAGTACGTTGAGCGACTAAAATTCTCGGTCTGTGTCAAGGAACTGACGCCATTGGTACCGCTGTGTGAGTGGCACCCACCCTGGGGAAAGTGCGCGGTCTGGCAACCCAGCGTGCAGACCTGACTATTGTTCTCGTTTCCGGTGCTGCCGGACCCCGTACCACGTTGCCCCCGCGGCGGCAACCGCCCCGACGCCCACCCCGAGCACGAGCGCGGTCGCCGAGGGACTCGGCATCCGGCTGCGCAGGGACACCGGTTTGACGAAGGTGAGCATCGGCCACCCGCGCTCCTCGGCCAGCTTGCGCAACGCCCGGTCCGGGTTCACCACACACGGGTGCCCTACCGCTTCGAGCAACGGGAGGTCGGTGCTGGAATCCGAATAGGCGTGACACTGGGCCAGGTCGTAGCCGTGCGCTTCGGCCAACATCCTTGCGGCGGCGGCCTTCTCCTCGCCGTAGCAGTAGAACTCGACGTTGCCGGAGTAACGGCCGTCGACGATCTCCATCCGGGTGGCGACGCTGGAGTCGGCCCCGAGCATCGCCGCGATCGGACCGACGACTTCCTCCCCCGTCGCGGACAGCACTACCACGTCGTGCTGATCAGCCTTGTGCGCGGCGATCAGCTCAGCTGCCTCGGCGTATACCAGCGGATCGACCACGTCATGCAACGTCTCGTTGACCACCGCACTGACCTGCGCGACATCCCAGCCTGCACACAGCGCGGAGATCTGCTCGCGCAGCCGTTCGGTCGTTGAGGCGTCGGCCCCCGACAGCGAGAACATCAGTTGTGCGTATGCGCTCTTGAGCGCGGCACGCCGGTTGATCAGCCCTTGGCGGAGCAGCGGCCTGCTGAACGCGAGAGCACTGGACGACGCGATGATCGTCTTGTCGAGATCGAAGAACGCCGCGATGCGCGAGCCTGCTGCGAGCTGTTCGGTCCTCGGGTTCGCCACCTGACCAGCATAGGAGTCTCCGTGTGCGGGTAGCGGCAGCATGGTTGACGACACCCAACGCCGCCGGTTTGTCCACAGAACCCCAGTTGTCCACAGGCAACCCCCGGCGTGCTTGTCCCGATTCGCTGCGCTCGCGAGTGTGGGTATCGGCCGCATCGCACGCGGCCGAACCGAAGGAGACAACTGGGGGCCGCTGTGACTGATCGCAGGCCACTCGTCGTGGTCAACGACGAACATCTGCTTGACGAGCTGCTGCGTCTTGCCGCCGCCGCGGATTGTGAGATCGAGTGCGCGCCGGATCTGGTGAGCGCGCGCGGCAGGTGGTCGCGGGCGCCGCTGGTCATCGTGGACGAGCATGCGCTCTCGCGGGTCGGACCGGGCGACCTGCCCCGCCGGAGTGCGGTGGTGCTTGTGTGCTCGGGCGGGCCCGCCGCTCCCGCCTGGCAACAAGCCTTCGTCGCGGGTGTTGAGCAGGTGATCGCGTTGCCCGCGGACGAGGCGTCGCTGATCGCCGCGTTAGCCGACGTGGCCGAGGCACCGAGCCGTAGCGGTGGCCGGGTGCTCGCGGTGATCGGCGGCCGCGGTGGCGGTGGGGCCTCGGTGTTCAGCGCCAGTGTGGCGATCACCGCTGCGCGCGCGGGAGGTGAAGCCTTGCTGGTCGACTGCGATCCGCTTGGTGGCGGCCTCGACCTGGTGCTCGGCGCAGAGCTCGAAGGCGGGCTGCGCTGGCCCGATCTGAGCCTGAACGCGGGGCGGGTATCGATGTCGGCGCTATGGGACGCGCTGCCCGAATTCGCGTACGGCCAGGGACGGCTGGGCGTGTTGTCCTGCGCGCGGGATGGTTCTGGGCCGAACCCGGATGGGGTTGCCGCCGTACTCGAGGCGGGCACGCGCGCGGGCTGCACGGTGGTGTGCGACCTACCCCGCGAGCTCGACGCCAGTGGCTGGGCGGTGATCGACCGAGCCGACCTCGCGGTGATCGTGTTGCCCGCCGAGGTCAGGGCGAGTGCGGCGGCCAAGGTGCTGGCGAGTCGCATCGAGGAGCGGGCGCGCAAGCTGGCCGTGGTGGTGCGCGGCCCCGCGCCCGACGAGTTGTCCGCGACGGCGGCGGCGGACGCGGTCGGTCTGCCACTTGCCGCGGTGATGCGTGCCGAACCCCGTCTGGCGGTCCTGCTCGAGCGGGCCGAATTCGCGCTCAAGCCGTCAGGCCCGCTGGCAGCGGGTGCTCACGCTGTGCTGGATGCCTTGTGGTTGGTAGACACCGACCTCGGGGCGGCGTGATGGATGCCGAGCTGGTCGAACGGGTGCGCAGGCGGCTGGTCGCTGATGGGGCAGGCGTCAGTGCCGCTGCGGTGGCCGACGCGGTGCGGACCGAGGCAGGCGGAGTGGCCGGGCACTCCGACGTGCTCGCGGCGCTGCGGGTATTGCGCGACGAGTTTACCGGCCTCGGGCCGCTCGAATCGTTGATCGCCGACCCCGACGTGACGGACGTGTTGGTAAGCGCGCCGAATCAGGTGTGGGTAGACGGGGCGGGTGGCCTCCGGCGGCCCGAAGTGGAGTTCCCGGATGAAGCCGCGGTGCGCCGGCTGGCCCAACGGCTGGCGCTCGCGGCAGGCCGCAGGCTGGATGATGCCCAGCCCTACGTTGACGGATGGCTGCCCGGCGCAGGCCCGCAAGGTCGGGTCCGGCTACACGCGGTGCTGCCACCCATCGCGGCGGATGGCACCTGCCTGTCGCTGCGCGTGCTGCGACCTGCCGTGCACGATCTTTCGGCGCTCGTCCGTCGGGGCACCGTCGACCACGGCCGCGCTCGCCTGCTGGAAGCCATCGTGTCCGCCAGGCTGGCGTTCCTGATCTCGGGCAGCACAGGTGCGGGCAAGAGCACGCTGCTCGGTGCACTGCTCGGTGTGGTCCCCGCGGCCGAACGCATTGTCTGTGTCGAAGACGCGGGGGAGCTCCAGCCCGATCATCCGCAGTTCGTGCGGCTCATCGCCCGCCCGGCCAACGTGGAGGGCGCAGGCGAGATCACCCTACGCGAACTGGTACGCCAGGCGCTGCGGATGCGACCGGATCGAATCGTGGTCGGTGAGGTTCGCGGACGCGAGGTGTGCGAGCTGCTGAATGCCTTGAACACGGGCCACGAGGGCGGGGCGGGCACCTTGCATGCCAACTCGCCCGCCGAGGTACCGGCCCGATTAGAGGCGTTGGCCTCGCTGGGCGGGCTGAACCGGGCGGCGCTGCACAGCCAGCTGGCAGCCGCTGTGCAGGTGGTGTTGCACATGCGGCGCCGCAAGGACGGCACGCGGCTGCTCGCCGAGATCGGCGTCCTCCGGCGTGCCGCGGACGAGGTTGAGGTTGTTCCGGCGTGGCGGTCCGACGGGTGGACCGAACACCGCACGCTGCTGGCCGAAGCATTGCGGGCCAGGGATGTGGGGTTGCCATGCTGAGCTCGCCGCTGGTCGTGTGTGCGCTCGCGCTGCTGTGCTGGCCGACCCGGCGCGGTGAGTTCCGCCTCAACGTCCTCGACGATCCGTCGGGAATTGCCTGCGTTCGTTCGGGGAGCAGGCTGAGCGCTCTCCTTGTCGCGATGGGATGTTTCATCGCGCTCGCCTTTGCCGCATTCGGGCCGGCCGGTGCCGTGGTGGCGGCGCTGTTCGGGGGAACCGGCTGGAACCGCTGGAAGGCGCGCAGCGAGCGCCGAGCCCGCAACGCCGCCCGCACCGGGCTGGCCGAGGCGCTCGGCCATTTCGTCGCAGAATTGCGGGCGGGGGCACATCCCGCAGCGGCCGCCGAGTCGGTGTCCACCGACGCGTTGCCGGATGCCGCTGCCGCACTGCGCGCGATCGCGTCCGCGACCCGACTCGGCGGCGACATCGATGCGGCGCTCACCGGCGTCGCGGTCACCACCCCGGAGCTGCGCTCACCGCTGCTCCAGTTGGGTCGCGCCTGGGCGCTGGCACAGCGGCACGGCATCCCGCTGGCCGAGGTGGCAGACGCAGTTCGCCGCGATATGGCCGCCTGCGCGAGGTTCGCCGCGCAGACGCACGCCAAGATGGCCGGACCACGGGCCAGCGCGTCGGTGTTGACCGGCTTGCCGCTGTTGGGGCTCGGCCTGGGTGAAGCGATGGGGGCGCAACCGCTGCGGCTGCTGGCATCGTCAACGGCCGGCCAGTTCCTGCTTCTGGTGGGGGCCGCACTCATCTGGGCCGGGATGCTGTGGAGCGGGCGTCTCACCGAGGTGGGGGAGCCGTCGTGATCGGCAGTTTGGTCGGGTTCGCGGCGGCCCTGTTGGTAGTTCCGGCCGCGGGCTCATCGGAGGCCCGGCTCAGAGCGTTGTTCGCATCGGGGGTGCGGTCGGGGCGGTTGCACTGGGCATCGCGCTTCGGAGCCCGTACCGCCCCGAGTCACCGGGTGCGGCGTCCGCGGCTGGATGCGGTCGGACAGCTTCGCCTCGCGGCGAGTTGGGACCTCTTCGCCGCGGCCCTTCGTGCCGGACTGCCGGTACCCGTGGCGATTCGGGCCGTGTGCGACGGGCTGCCGGTGGACGCGGCGAACGCCCTTCGTGCCACGGCCGAGCTGATCGCGTTGGGTGCCGACCCCGACCAGGCATGGCAGCCCGCACTGGATTGTGCGCAGACCTCGGCGCTGGCCCGAGCCGCGCGCAGGACGGCACGATCGGGCACCGCGCTGGCGTCGGTCTCCGCCGAACTCGCGGTGACCGTCCGGGCGGCGGTCGCCGATGCCGCCGAATCCCGAGCCCAACGGGCGGCCGTGCTGATCACCGCACCCTTGGGGTTGTGCTTCTTGCCAGGTTTCCTCTGCCTCGGGGTGGTGCCTGTGGTGCTCGGCCTGGCGGGTCAGCTTGCCGTATGAGAACAGCAGGGAGCGCTCACCGTGGGCGTTCGCGGGAGAACAGCACAACAACCTTGGAGGTAGGTAACCATGTCTCAGCCGACCACTCTGCGTCCGCTTGCTCCCGGCGGACTTCCGCGCGGGATGCTGCCGCGCGCCCGCGCCCTGCTGGCCAGCGACGACGGTATGTCCACCGCTGAATACGCCATCGGGACCATCGCCGCCGCGGCCTTCGCCGCGGTCCTCTACGCGGTGGTCACCGGCGATTCCGTTGTTGCCGGTCTCACCGGGCTTGTTCAGCGAGCCCTTTCGGTTGGTTTCTAGATGCGGCTATCGGGGGATCGGGGGGCGGTCACGGTCGAGGCGGCTGTCGCGCTGTTCGCACTCGTCGCTGTGCTCGGCCTGACCCTCGCCGGGCTCATGGCCGTCGCCGACCAGTTGCGGTGCACCGATGCCGCGCGTGAGGCGGCTCGGCTGGCCGCTCGCGGCGATACCGACCTGGTCGATGACGCGGTCGCGCGGATAGCGCCCAGCGGGGCGAGTTGGCAACTGCGGCAGGACCGTGCGGGCATCACCGTCACGGTGCACGCCAGGCCCGCGGGCGGCCTGCTCCCCGGACTGCGGATACGGGCACAAGCCTTCGCCGTGCCCGAACCCGGTGTCGGCGTTACGGGACGCGAGCCGTCGCTGAGCAGTCCGCGATGACGCGCGCTCGGGGTTGGGCCAGCGCAGCCGACGATGGCTTCGCCACCATCTGGGCGGCGGGTGCGTTGACCGCGCTGCTGTCGGTGTACATGCTGCTGGTCTGGCTGGGTGCTGCCGCGCTGAGCAGACACCGGGGGGAAGCCGCTGCCGATCTCGCGGCGTTGGCTGCCGCGGCACATGCCCGCGCAGGCCCTGAGATCGCCTGTAGCCGGGCTGCGTCAGTGGCCGAGCGCATGCGGGCCCGAATCGCCTTGTGCCAATTGCGCGGTTGGGACGCACTGGTCGAGGTGGAAGTCGAGCCCCCTGGGCTACTTGCGGAACTGGGCGGAGTGACTGCCCGGGCCAGAGCAGGGCCGGTGGACGGCAGCGGCGAACGGTAGGAGCGCATGCGCTGTGCGCCTCAGCACGCAAGCACAGTGGTCTGAATCACACGAGCAACGGTCGGCGCAGAGCGGTAAGCGGTATCACGCCCGGTCCGCCCGGCGCGGATTCGCCACGGAACGTCGTCCGACACGATCGGTGGAACCGCTGCCCGCTCGTCGTTCGCCGTGCGGTAACCACCGGTTATCGACAGGCCACTACCAGCAACTTCCACTGTGCCGTTGAGTAAAAGGTGCGGGGTCGGCAAACCGGCCCGGCACCGAAGAACCGAGGAGGCAGGAACTTCCATGTTGAACACGGATTGGTCGGATAGCTGGCGGGGCGCGTTCCGCATTGAGTTGCGCGCCGAAGCCATTGGTCTGGCCTCGAGGGGGTGGCCGGTGCTGCCGGGCAGCCATCCGTCCGGAGGTGAGTGGAGCGGGCCGGTGCCCGTGCACTCGGACTGGCAAGACACGATCGGCGCCCACCCGGACCAGATCGCGGCCTGGTGGACGGGCAACCCGTACAGCGTGCTCGTCGCCACCGGCACCGTGGTGGACGCGGTCGAGGTCGACGCCGAGCTCGGGCACCGGGCGGCCACACTGCTCCGGCAGACCGACCGACCGGCTCCGATCCTCGCCACGCCCAACGGCAAGTGGGTGTTCCTGACCTCCTCCGGCGATGAGATTCCAGCCGATCTGGCCGAGCGCCCCGGCGTGCGCTGGCACGGTGCGGGCAGCTGGGTGCCGTTGCCGCCGACGCCGTTCCAGCACGGGGTGGTCCACTGGCGGGTCAAGCCGGAGACCTGGGGATGGCGGTTGCCGCACGCGGGCGCGGTACACGGTGTGCTCGTGCGAGCGTTGCTCAGCCTGTCCTCCGAAGCCACCCGGATGCACGCCTCAGCAGCGTGAGCGCTAGTCGCCGTGCGATGCCCGCAAAGCGGTCAGCCACCCGCTGTCGTTGGGGGTTCCTCCCTCGCCCTACGACAAGCGGACGTCGTCTGCACCGATCGCGCGGAGCACGACATCCAGCACGGCCACTGCCCCCGCCTTGTCCAGCGGTTCGTTGCCGTTCCCGCATTTCGGCGACTGGACGCAGGACGGGCACCCAGCCGGGCACTCGCAGGAGACGATCGCCTCCCGCGTAGCGGCCAGCCATGGGACCACGGCGGCATGACCGCGATCGGCGAATCCCGCGCCCCCGGGATGGCCGTCGTGCACGAACACCGTTGCCTCCCCGGTGTCGGCGTGCAACGCGGCAGACACACCGCCGATGTCCCATCGGTCGCACGTAGCGAACAGCGGTAGCAGGCCGATCGCCGCGTGCTCGGCGGCATGTAGGGCGCCGGGGATGCGCGCCGGATCAAGTCCGGCGCCCCCCGGCGCCCTGCCTTTGAGCAACTCGGCGGACACCGTGTACCACACCGCACGGGTCTGCAAGGTCCGCACCGGGAGATCAAGCGGCACCTGGTCCAGCACCTCACCCGAGGGCAGCTTGCGCAGGTACCCCACCACCTGCGAGGTCACGGCGACCTTGCCGAGGCACACACTCACTCCGTCGAAATCCGCGCGCACCTGCGTGTCCATTACCGCGATGTCGACCACATCGCGCGCGGACGTGCTCCACTCCGGATACTCGGCGTGCACCAGCGCCACCCGCCCAGCAAGATCGAGCTCATCAACCACATACGAGGCACCCTGATGCAGGTACACCGCCCCCTGATGCACGGTCGCGCACGCTGAGGCGGGATCGACGGTGCCGAGCAGCCGAGCGGTGTCGCCCTCGACCACCGCGATCTGATCCGGCCCGGATCCGCGGATGCCAACCTGACCGTGCGGCCGATCCCGCGACGTCCAATACCACCCGCTCGGCCTGTGCCGCAGGGCGCCGTCCTCGGTCAGCCGGTCGACGACCTCCCGCGCTACATCACCGCCGAAGATCGCCAAGTCGGCCGCGCGCAAAGGAAGCTCGGCGGCGGCGCAGGCCAACTGGGGGGTCAGCACGTAGGGATTTCCCGGGTCAAGCACGGCGGACTCGACGGGCCGGTGGAGCACGGCGGCCGGGTGGTGCACGAGATAGGTGTCCAACGGATCATCCCGCGCGATGAACACGATGAGCGCATCATCGCCCGCGCGCCCAGCTCGTCCGGCCTGCTGCCAAAACGATGCCAGCGTGCCCGGATAGCCTGCGAGCACAACGGCATCCAATCCCGCGATGTCCACCCCGAGTTCGAGCGCGTTCGTCGAAGCGACGCCCAGCAGTTCACCGGACAGCAGGGCAGCTTCCAGTGCGCGACGCTCCTCGGGGAGGAAACCAGCCCGGTAGGCGGCGACCAGATCCCCCAACGAAGCGTCCACTTCGGACAGAACACGGCGCGCTCCGAGCGCGGTCAGTTCGGCGCCTCGGCGCGATCGCACGAACGCGAGAGTGCGAGCGCCCTCAACGACGAGGTCGGCAAGGATGCGGGCGGCCTCCGCACCGGCGGAACGCCTTACCGGGGCACCGTTCTCGCCGGTGACTTCGGACAACAGCGGCGGCTCCCACAGGGCCACCGTGCGTGATCCTCGCGGTGAAGCGTCCTCCACGACCGCCGCGCAGTCCACACCTGACAGGCGGCAGGCGAACTCCGCGGGCTCCGCGACGGTCGCCGAGGCCAGCAGAAACACCGGCGAGGCACCGTAATGCCGCGCTACCCGGCGCAGTCGTCGCAGTAGTAGTGCCACATGCGAACCGAATACGCCCCGATAGCTGTGGCACTCATCAATGACCACATAGGACAGACGGCGGAAGAACCTGGACCATCTGTCGTGGGCCGAAAGCATCCCGTAGTGCAGCATGTCCGGATTGGTGAAGACCCAATTGGCGTGGGCGCGAACCCAATCCCGCTCGACCATCGGGGTGTCCCCGTCGTAGGTCGCGGCGCGCACGCCGGAGATGTCCATCGCCGACACCGTGCGCAACTGGTCGGCTCCGAGGGCCTTGGTGGGCGACAGATACAGCGCGGTGGCGCGCGGATCGGCATGCAGCGCGGAGAACACCGGAAGCTGGTATCCCAGCGACTTGCCGGAGGCGGTGCCGGTGGAGATCACCATGTGCTCGCCCGCCCACGCGTGTTCGGCCGCCGCGGCCTGGTGCGACCAGGGTCGGACCACTCCCACTTGGCGAAAGGCCTTGATCACTGTCTGTGGCGCCCATGGGGGCCAATCGGTGTAACTTGCTTTACGCTCCGGGATCTCTGTGATATGCGTCACCGGATTCTCCTCGGCGGGGATACCGGCAAGCACGCGGCGCAGCAGCTTATGGGCCTGCGCTACCCCGGCTTCGTTGGTATCCACGGCGATGAGCTTCGCATACGGAGGCGTTCTGGTGCCGATCACGGAAAGTATCGATGACCGGTGCTGGCTGGGGCCTGGCAGTCCACCGATAGACTCCGCCGACAGCACCACGCAGTGTGGTGAATATCCCAAGTCAGTGCCGACAAGGGAACCATCCTTGCAGTCGACCTGGCTATACGCGAGCAGTGGATGAAACACAGGAGGACGAATGTCCCGGCAGTTCCTCGCGGACGGCCTAGAGCTATCCGGAGGTGACTACGCCATAGTCGGCGTAGTCGCCGCGATCGCCCTTGCCGCACTGGCCGTTGGCTACGGCCTGCTCAGGGAGGTGCTGGCCGCGGGCCAAGGCACCACCAAGATGCAGGAGATCGCCAAGGCGGTGCAGGAAGGAGCGGCCGCTTATCTCAAGCGGCAGCGCAACACCCTGGTCGTTTTCGGCGGAGTGGTGTTCGTGCTGCTGTTCTTCCTGCCGGCAGACGACTTGAACGAGCGCATCGGTCGCTCGATCTTCTTCCTCGTCGGTGCGACGTTCTCCTTTGGCATCGGCTATCTCGGCATGTGGCTGGCCACGCAGGCGAACGTGCGGGTGGCGGCGGCCTCGCGTGAGGAGGGCGGCCGGGAGAAGGCCATGCGCATCGCCTTCCGCACCGGTGGCGCGGTCGGCATGAACACCGTCGGTCTCGGCCTGTTCGGTGCCGCGGTCGTCGTGCTGGTGTACGCGGGCCAAGCCCCGATTGTGTTGGAAGGCTTCGGTTTCGGTGCCGCGTTGATCGCGATGTTCATGCGTGTCGGCGGCGGTATCTTCACCAAGGCCGCTGACGTCGGCGCCGACCTGGTCGGCAAGATCGAGCAGAACATCCCTGAGGACGACCCGCGCAACGCCGCCACCATCGCCGACAACGTCGGGGACAACGTGGGTGACTGCGCCGGTATGGCCGCCGACCTCTTCGAGTCCTACGCGGTCACCCTGGTCGCCGCGCTCATCCTGGGCAGCGCGGCATTCGGTGCGGCAGAAGGCTTGATCTTCCCGCTGATCGTGCCCGCCATCGGTGTGATCACCGCGGTCATCGGTGTGTACATCACGCGGGCCCGGGTCGGCGAGGGTGGCCTGACCACCATCAACCGTTCGTTCTACATTTCCGCGCTGATTTCCGCGGTCCTGTGCACGGTCGCAGCGTTCGTCTTCCTGCCCGACTCGTTCCCCGATGTGGAAGGCAACCCCGCGCTGGTCGCCAGTGTCGCGGTGATCATCGGCATCGTGCTGGCAGGCGTGATCCTGTGGCTCACCGGCTACTACACCGGCACCGAGCACAAGCCGGTCAAGGACGTCGGCAAGACCTCGGAAACCGGTGCCGCGACGGTGATCCTGTCCGGTATCTCGGTCGGCTTCGAATCCGCCGTGTACACCTCGCTGGTGATCGCGGCGGCGGTCTTCGGCGCCTACCTGCTGTCCGGCTCCATCGTGATCTCGCTCTTCGCGGTCGCGCTCGCGGGTACCGGTCTGCTGACCACCGTCGGCGTGATCGTCGCGATGGACACCTTCGGCCCGGTTTCGGACAACGCGCAGGGCATCGCGGAAATGTCCGGCGACGTCAAGGGTGACGGCGCCCAGATCCTGACCGAGCTGGACGCGGTGGGCAACACAACCAAGGCGATCACCAAGGGCATCGCGATCGCGACGGCGGTGCTGGCAGCGACCGCGCTGTTCGGGTCCTACGTCACCTCGATTCAGGAGTCCCTCCTCGACGTCGCCGGTGGGGTGACCGAACTGCCCGACGCGTTCAACTTCGCCATCGTCAGCCCGAACACGCTGGTCGGCGTGATCCTTGGTGCCGCGGTCGTGTTCCTGTTCTCCGGCCTCGCGGTCAGCGCGGTGTCGCGTGCGGCGGGTGCGGTGGTTTACGAGGTGCGTCGCCAGTTCCGCGACATCCCCGGCATCATGGAGGGCACCGGCAAGCCCGAGTACGGCCGGGTGGTCGACATCGTCACTCGTGACTCGCTGCGGGAACTCGCCACGCCGGGCCTGCTGGCGGTCTTCGCGCCGATCGCGGTCGGCTTCGGCCTCGGCACGGGTGCGCTCGCCGGTTACCTCGGCGGCGCGATCGCGACCGGCGTGCTGATGGCGGTGTTCCTGGCAAACTCGGGTGGCGCGTGGGACAACGCCAAGAAGCTGGTCGAGGACGGTCACCACGGCGGTAAGGGCTCCGAGGCGCACGCCGCCACCGTGATCGGCGACACCGTCGGTGACCCGTTCAAGGACACCGCTGGGCCGGCCATCAACCCGTTGCTCAAGGTGATGAACCTGGTCTCGCTGCTGATCGCCCCCGCAGTGGTGCAGTTCAGCGTCGGCGAGGACGCCTCGATGGTGGTGCGGCTGAGCATTGCGCTGATCGCTGTCGCGATCATCGCGAGCGCCATTGTGGTCTCGAAGCGTCGCACCAGTTCCATCGCGGACAATCCGGCCGAGCAATCGGTAAGCGCATAGCAACACCTGTGCCGCGGGCCCGTCACGAGTGTGGCGGGCCCGCGGTGTTTCCTGCTGGTCTCGAAAGGGACACGCAGCGGCGGAGATTGCGCCGAGAGGCCCACCCGTTGTCGGTCACCTGGACTAAGGTCGGGCTCGCGGTGATCGGACGCGGTGAGGAGGTCTGCGATGCGGTTGGGCGCACTGGTCGCGATGTTCGCGGCCGCGCTCGTGGTGACCAGCGGATGCGGTGGGCCCCCCGCCGAGTCCTCTGGCGGCAGGCCTGCGCTCGAACCCACCGAGCCCGCGAATCCCGCAAGTGCGGATCGGCACGCCGTTGACTGGACCAACAGCTACTGCGTAGCCGTTGCCGGATTGGTCGATGCGATCTCGGTCGCGCCCCGGGTGGATCCCAGCACGCCACAGCGGGCAGCCGCGACCTCGATCGAGCTGCTCGCCGGAGTCATCGACGGCCTGAACGGCATCGTGCACCGGCTCGACGGTCTCGAACCGTCCCAGGTCCCCGGTGGGGACGAGGTTGCGGGCACCGCCATCGGCACGTTCATCGGGATCCGTGACCGCGCGCAGGACGCACAAGGCCAGTTGAGCGCCGCGCCCGCGGGCACCGATCAGAGTCGCGAGGCGCTCGGCGTGACCGGCGCGGTCCTCGACGAGGTCGGCCGGGTGGATCTGCTCGGCGGGGTGAATTCGATTCCCAGGCTGGCCGAGAGCAGCAGGGACGCACCCGCTTGCAAGGACCTGACCAGGTCCGAGCCGTCACCGCGGATGGGCACCACGCCCGACCCGGCGCAGACCCGCACCCGCTGACCGCCCACCCCGGAAACACGTGACTTTCCGCCCCTGTCGGCTCCGATTGTGCATAACCGTCGAGGGGCGGCGCGTCGATCTGGCGCGGTTCGAACTGGTGTTCTACCCTGCGCGTGTGGCGCAGCTGTCGTTCCTATCCGCCGAGGCCAGGGTGCCCGCAGTGGCCGATCTCGCCGGGTTGCTGTGCGGCCGAGGTCAAGCGGCCAGTTTCGCGGCGACGGCAGCGCGAATCTCGGTGGTGGTCGACGATCTGTGGCGAGCCCGACTGCTTGCCGCTGAATTCGCCAGGCGGGGGATCGACGCCGGTCTCGCCCGGACGGACAGCGGCCATCCCTCGGTGCGCACGCCCTTTCGCACCGACCTGATCCGGCTGGCCAACGCCTGGACCAGGGGAGCGGTGAAGACGGTGCCCGCTGATTTCCATCTGGACGGTGCCGCGCTCAAGTTCTGGCTACTCGCCTGCGGCCGCAAATCCGATCGCGACTACCTGCTCATGCTCGACCCGCGCGCGCCCGACACGCATGAGCCGCTCCTGCGTGCGCTGCACGGCATCGGTTTGGTTCCTGCCGTTTCGGGCGGCAATCTGGTAGGTGCGCGAGGCGGCACCCCTGCGGCGCGTATCGCCGGACGCAGGCGCCTTGACCGGCTGGCTGAGCTGGTCGGCGAGCCCCCGCTGGGGGCGGAATCGGAGTGGCCGACGTCGCACTCTCCGATGCCCGCGGCCTGAGCTGCGGGTTTGGCGGTGATTTATGCTTGCGCGCTCACCCCTGGTCCGCCGCCAAGGTTGGCACGCATGCTAAAGGTGGAAAGGGTACAAACTAGGAAACGAGATCGCGGTGCAGGGCGATGCGTTCCCTTGCCGGGAGGTGCGGGAAGGCACCTCGGGCGAACATGGCCGAACGGTGACGTGCACACTTGCGTCCCTAGGAAGGCCATTCACCAGAGTGAGCGGAGGCTGTCCAGCGTGGCTGGAACGACACGGAGCAAGAGCGGCGGAGGCGCCGCGGCCAATGGTGCTGCCTCCGCGGGCGGTCGTACGCGGCGATTGGTGATCGTCGAGTCCCCGGCGAAGGCCCGCAAGATCGCCTCCTATCTCGGCCGGGACTACGTGGTCGAGTCCTCTAAGGGGCACATCCGTGACCTGCCGCGCGGTGCGGCCGATGTTCCCGCCAAGTACAAAGGCCAGTCATGGGCGCGGCTCGGTGTCGACGTGGACAACGGCTTCGAACCGCTCTACATCGTCACTCCGGACAAGAAGTCCACGGTGACCGAACTCAAGGGCCTGCTCAAAGACGTCGACGAGCTCTACCTCGCCACCGATGGTGACCGCGAGGGGGAGGCGATCGCCTGGCACCTGCTGGAGGCACTCAAGCCCAAGATCCCGGTGCGCAGGATGGTCTTCCACGAGATCACCGAGCACGCGATCCGGGCCGCAGCCGAGAACCCACGTGACCTGGACTCCGACCTGGTCGACGCCCAGGAGACCCGGCGCATTCTGGACCGTCTCTACGGCTATGAGGTCTCCCCGGTGCTGTGGAAGAAGGTCATGCCGAAACTCTCGGCCGGTCGGGTGCAGTCGGTGGCGACCAGGATCGTGGTCGAGCGCGAGCGCGCCAGGATGCGCTTTACCTCGGCCTCCTACTGGGACATCGCGGCGACCATGCGGGCGGGCAACGGTGCCGAGGAGGACGGCGCGAACCCCAGGACGTTCAGTGCTCGACTGACCTCGGTCGACGGTGCCCGCCTGGCCACCGGCAAGGACTTCACCGAAGACGGCAGGCTCAAGGACACCCTCACCGACGTCCGGGTACTCGACGAAGCGGAGGCCACCCGGCTCGCCGATGCGCTCACCGGGCAGCCGTTGCGCGTGGCCAGCGTCGAGGCCAAGCCATACACCCGCAAGCCCTACGCGCCGTTCATGACCTCGACGCTGCAGCAGGAAGCCAGCCGCAAGCTGCGCTTCGCCGCGGATCGCACCATGCGCACCGCCCAGCGGCTGTATGAGAACGGCTACATCACCTATATGCGGACCGACTCGACCACCTTGTCGGAGACGGCGATCGCCGCGGCTCGCGGGCAGGCCACCCAGCTCTATGGCGCCGAGTACGTCTCGCCGAGCCCGCGCCAGTACACCCGCAAGGTGAAGAACGCCCAGGAGGCGCACGAAGCGATCCGGCCCGCCGGTGAGGTGTTTCGCACCCCGGGCCAGGTCGCCGGTGAGCTGGAGAGCGACGAGTTCCGGCTCTACGAGCTCATCTGGCAGCGCACCATCGCCTCGCAGATGGCCGATGCCAAGGGCACCACGATGTCGGTACGGATCACCGGCACCGCCGCCGGAGGCGGCGAGGAGTGCACGTTCGCCGCGTCCGGTCGCACCATCACCTTCGCCGGGTTCCTCCGGGCGTACGTGGAAGCGGTCGACAGTGAAGCAGGCGGGGAAGCGGACGATGCCGAGAGCAGGCTTCCGCAACTCGAGCGCGACCAGCAGGTCTCGGCCACCGAGTTGGCCGCCGACGGGCATGCCACCTCGCCGCCACCACGATTCACCGAGGCCAGCCTGGTCAAGACCCTCGAGGAACTGGGTATCGGGCGCCCGTCCACCTACGCGTCGATCATCAACACCATCCAGGACCGCGGCTACGTCTGGAAGAAAGGCTCCGCGCTGGTGCCCTCCTGGATCGCGTTCTCCGTAGTCGCGCTGCTCGAGCGGCATTTCGGCCGGCTCGTCGACTACGACTTCACCGCGGCGATGGAGGACGAGCTCGACGGCATCGCGGCCGGTCGGCAGGAGCGTACGGCCTGGCTGTCCGGGTTCTACTTCGGCGGCGAGATCGGTCCTACCGGGTCGGTGGGGCGTTCCGGCGGGCTCAAGAAGCTGGTCGGCACGGGTGTCGAGGACATCGACGCTCGTGAGATCAACTCCATTCCGATGTTCACCGACTCGGACGGCGTCACCGTCTATGTTCGGGTGGGCCGCTACGGGCCGTATCTGGAGCGGGTGGTCGACGAGAAGTCGCAGCGGGCGAACCTGCCCGAGGACCTGCCGCCGGACGAGCTGAGCCCGGACATCGCCGAGAAGCTGTTCGCCACCCCGCAAGAGGGCCGGGTGCTCGGCACCGACCCGGTCAGTGGCAACGAGATCGTGGCCAAGGAAGGCCGGTTCGGGCCTTACGTCACGGAGCTTCTGCCGGAGGAACCCGATGCGGACGAGGACGCCAAGAAGACCAGCAAGGCCCGCAAGCCCAAGCCGCGTACCGGCTCGCTGCTGAAGGCGATGTCGGTGGAGTCGGTCACCCTGGAGGAAGCGCTCAAGCTGCTGTCCTTGCCGAGGGTGGTGGGCGCCGACCCCGAGTCGGGTGCGGAGATCACCGCGCAGAACGGCCGCTACGGGCCCTACCTGAAGAAGGGAACTGACTCGCGGTCGCTGGAGACCGAGCAGCAGATCTTCGACATCACGCTGCACGAGGCGCTCAAGATTTACGCCGAGCCCAAGCGTCGTGGTCGCCAGGCGGCCGCGAAGCCTGCGCTCAAGGAATTGGGCAATGATCCGGTGTCCGGCAAACCCATGGTGGTCAAGGACGGCCGGTTCGGACCGTATGTCACCGACGGCGAGTACAACGCCTCGCTGCGCAAGGCCGACAGCGTGGAAACGCTCTCCGACGAGCGGGCGGCGGAATTACTCGCCGAGAAGCGGGCGAAGGGCCCCGCCCCGAAGAAGAAGGCTCCCGCGCGCCGGAGGACCAGCACCGCGAAGAAGTAACGTGAGCCGGTCAGTCGGAGCCGCGGAAGGACTGTCGGTACTTCTGCGGTGTGGTGCCGCGGGACCGGGTGAAGTGGTGCCGCAGTGTCGCGGCATTGCCAAAGCCGGTGCGCTCGGCGATCACCTCGACCGGCGCGTTGCTGGCTTCGAGCATCCGGGCTGCCGCGAGCAACCGTTGACTGACCAGCCACTGATGCGGCGTGGTGCCGGTCTCGGCCCGGAACCTGCGTGCGAACGTGCGCGGTGACATCGACGCTCGGGCGGCCAGGTCGTCCACCGACAGGGATACGTCGAGGTGCTCGAGCATCCAGATCAGCAGCGGAGCCAAGGTGTCCGCTTCGCAGTTCGGCACCGGTTGATCGATGAACTGCGCCTGCCCGCCGTCGCGGTGTGGTGGCACTACCATGCGGCGCGCGAACCGGGACGCGACGTCGGCCCCGAATTCCTCCCGGACCACATGCAGGCAAGCGTCGATGCCCGCTGCCGTGCCCGCGCTGGTGATGATCGGACCATCCTCGACGTAGAGGACGTTCGGATCGACCTGCGCGAGCGGGAAGCGGTCGGCGAGTTCCTGGGTGTAGCGCCAGTGCGTAGTGCAGCGGCGCCCGTCCAGCAACCCTGCGGCGCCGAGCACGAACGCGCCCGAACACACCGACATCAGGCGTGCGCCCGCGTCCAGCGCTTGGCGCAGCGTTTTGAGCACCTCGGCAGGAGGCTGGTCGAATCGCGGCATGGCAGGCACCGCGACCAGGTCCGCTCCGTCGACGACGTCCAGCGTGTTCTCCACCAGCACGCTGAACCCGCTGGTGGTCGTCACCGGCCCCGGGACGGGCGCGCATATCTGGAAGTCGAAGGTGGGCAGGCCCTCGTCGGAGCGGTCGAGGGCGAAGGTTTCGCACAGCACGCCGAGTTCGAAGGGCGCGACTCCGTCGAAGACGATGACGGCGACTGACTTCAGCATGGCGCTTAGCATGACACAAATTTGGCAGGATATCGAGGTAGCTGGTCAGCTCTGCCACTGGTGGCGGGATTTCGACGAGGGCATAATTACTGCCATGACCTCATTCGTGCTCCTTGTCGCCATCGCAGCCGTCGTCGTGATCAACCTTGCCTGGCTGGTCCGGGTGCTTTCCAGCCGTCAGACTTTCCGGAGCCCACCCCGGCACGCCGAGGACTCATGGTCGGTCGACGGCCTGCCGAACCACCCCTACGCGATCAACTGAGCGTGCCGGTGCACCGACGCCGACGCGGGCGAGCTGAAGGTGGCTTTGGGTGCCGTTACCGCACCCAAGGC
>JBOHER010000204.1:0-1521 GCA_050701115.1 Haloechinothrix sp.
GATCGGCACCGCCGTACTGCGGCGGCTGAAGCCGTTCGACGTGAACCTGCACTACACCGACCGGCACCGGCTGCCGGAGTCGGTAGAAGAGGAGCTCCGCCTCACCTGGCATCCGACACCGGAGGACATGTACCCGGTCTGCGACGTCGTCACCCTCAACTGCCCGCTCCACCCCGAGACCGAGAACATGATCAACGACGAGACGCTGAAGCTCTTCAAGCGCGGCGCCTACCTCGTCAACACCGCACGCGGCAAGCTCTGCGACCGTGACGCCGTCGTCCGCGCTCTCGAGAGCGGCCAGCTCGCGGGCTACGCCGGAGACGTCTGGTTCCCGCAACCGGCACCCAAGGACCACCCCTGGCGCACCATGCCCCACCACGGGATGACGCCGCACATCTCCGGCACCACTCTCTCGGCGCAGGCCCGTTACGCCGCAGGCACGCGGGAGATCCTCGAGTGCTTCTTCGAGGGTCGACCGATCCGGGACGAGTACCTCATCGTCGACGGCGGCCAGTTGGCCGGCGTCGGCGCGCACTCCTACAGCAGCGGCAACGCCACCGGCGGCTCGGAGGAAGCAGCCAGGTTCAACAAGGGCTGAGTTCGGCAGCAAGCGTTGACAGATGTGCGTAAATCGCGCTGATCGCATCCGGCCGGCGTCCCAGAGAACTCGCACTGCGCGCCCCTGGCTCTTGGAGTCGGGGGCGTGCGCGACTTCCTGGCCGAGAATCCAGACGGCACGGCCGTCTACCTGGGTTGTGGGCTCAACACCCGGTTCGACCGTCTGGACAACGGCCGGGTGCGCTGGTTCGACCTGGACCTGCCCGACACAGTCGCCCGCACCTGGCCCCGGCGCTCGGTCAGGTCCGGGTCGAACGGGAATCGCCACATGCCGATCTCGGTACGGCCGTTGCTCAGCCGAGCCACCCCGGCAGGCAGTTGACCGGAGCAGGCTCCCAGCCGCTCGGTGGTCACCGATCCGTCGGCCCACCGCACGCGCGCCGTGTAGCCGACCGTCGTACGACGACCCGGCTCGTGATCCACCTGCGTTGCCGCCCAGTTCAGTAACCGGCCGTCCACCGCTGAGAGCACAGTCGCCATCAACTCCCGTGCCGACTCCCCGGTAAGCAAGGCAAGGTCCGCGTCGGCAGGGTCGTGCTCATTCGTGGACACCCCGCCACGATGCGCGCCGCCGATGAAGTCAACCTGAGCCCGACATGAGGGATCCTTCATGTGACCCGGGCAGATGGCGACGAACGGGCGCTGTGGGCCATACCTGTCGCGCCGAACGGTAGCGTTTGTCTACGCGAAATGGTAGTTTTTGAATGGGTAAAACAGTAGTGTTTGGTGAGGCGAGACGGTAGCATAGTGCCGTGGACTACATGCCGCGGATCGGTGACTCCGAGCTCGACCGCATGCTCGCCGCCCTGCCGGCAGTCAGCATCGATGGCCCCAAGGCCGTGGGCAAAACCGCTACGGCCCTTCGCCGTGCTGGTGCTGTCATCGCCCTGGATGATCCCGACG
>JBOHER010000205.1:0-18632 GCA_050701115.1 Haloechinothrix sp.
CGTCGAGGGGCTGTGCCGGAAAGCCACCGCAACACTGCTACGTCACCTGCACATCCCCGCCCAGGGCAGCAGGCGAGCCGATTTCCCGGACCGAGGCCGCTGCCATGCTCAGCCGCCGCACAGCGTCCACGATGCGATCCGGCGGCAGCGCGTAGGGCAGCCGCAGCCACCGCTCGAACCCGCCGTGCACGCTGAACCGTGAACCGGGAGCGATCAGCAACCCGTGATTCACGGCGGCAGCCGCAAGGCGGGTACCCACCGGCGCGGGCAGTTCGCACCAGATCGACAAACCACCGGACGGCACGTCGAAAGTCCATTGTGGACAGTACTCGTGCAGCGCGCCGAGCAAGGCATCGCGCAGCCCCGCGATCTCGGCGCGCCGCGTTCGCATCAGGTCGGCAGGGGCGCTCATCAACTCGGCGACCACGAGTTGCTCGAGGACCGGCGAACCGAGGTCGAGCGCCGTCCGCGCGGCCACCAGTCTCGCGAGCAAGTCTTCGCTGGCCCGGATCCAGCCGATCCGCAGGCCACCCCAGTAGGTCTTGGCCGCCGAGCCGACCGAGATGGCCCAGTTCCCGCTCCCGCCGTCACCGGTGAATGCCGCAAGCGGCGGCGGCCCGTCCAACGGATCGCCCTCGAGGTCCAGTTCCACCAGGGTCTCGTCCACCACTACGGGGGTGCGTGCGCGCACCATGGCCGCGCCGAGGCGCGCTCGCTCCTCGGCGCCCATGCGTAACCCGGTGGGGTTCTGGAAATCGACGATCAGGTAGGCGAGCCGGGGAGCCGCTTGACGCAAAGCCGCCTCGATGCCATCGAGGTCCCAACCGCAGTTCATCGCCACTGGTACCGGTATCGCATGTGCCGCGCGGATGGCGGTCAGCCCGTTGGGATAGCTGGGTTGCTCGACCAGCACCCGGTCCCCCGGACCGGCCAGCATCCGCAGCGCGAGCACGAACGCGTGGTGCGCCCCGTTGGTGATGAGCACCTGGGCCGGGCTGGTCGGCAGGCCGCGCGCGGTGTAGCGCTCGGCGATGCGTTCCCGCAAGGCGGGCACGCCGTGTTCGCTGTAACCGCAGCCGGACAGCGCCTCCACCAGCCGGTCGCGCGCCGCGTCGACAGCGGCGATGAGCCCTGGGACGGCGGATGGGGACGCACGGGCGAAATCGACAAGGCCTTCGGCCTCCTCCACCACCAGGCCACCCGCGGAACGGGTGGGCACAGTGATCCAGGAGCCCGACCCGCGGCGGCTGGCGACCAGCCCGGCGGAGCGCAGCCGCTCGAGCGCCGACCCCACCAGCGTGCGACTCACGCCGAGGGCCTCGGTGAGTTCGCGCTCCGCGGGCAATCTGGTGCCCGGCGACAGCCTGCCGTGGTGGATCTGCAATTCGATCGCAGCGGCCAGATCGGCCGAACCGTGATGCGGACCACTTCGACGCCAGACACCCAAGATAGTGGCCAGACGCGAGCCGGAAACCCGGCCGCCCAGAGGTGACGGTGTGCTCATAGAGACCAATTGTTTCCGATTGGCTATGGAATTGCTAGCCACATATGCCCGAACATCCCATCGTGGCCCAGCTCCAGATCCATCCTGTTTCCGTGTCCGTCCAGCCGAGCAGACGGCTGCCCCAGTTGGTGGCCGGGTTGGTGCTCTACGGCACCAGTATGGCGATGCAGACCCGAGCAGGCCTCGGCCTGAGTCCCTGGGACGTACTGCACGAGGGGTTGACCAATCGAACCGGGCTGAGCTTCGGCACCATTACCGCGATCGTCTCGGTCGCGGTGCTGATGATCTGGGTCCCACTACGGCAGCGACTCGGAGTCGGCACGGTGGCCAATGTCGCAATCATCGCGGTGACGGTGGATGTTGTTCGGGCGGTGCTGCCCGAGCAGCACACGCCCGGCTGGCAGATCGCGTTGCTGGTGGGTGGCATCGTGCTGAACGGGCTCGCGACCGCCGCTTACGTGGGCGCGCGGCTGGGGCCAGGTCCGCGCGACGGTCTGATGACCGGCATCGCCGCGCGGACCGGGCGATCGATTCGGCTGGTGCGCACCGGTATCGAGGTCACCGTGCTCAGCGCGGGCTGGTTCCTCGGCGGCACCGTGGGCATCGGCACCGTCCTCTACGCGCTGGCCATCGGACCCCTCACTCAACTTTTCCTGCCCACTCTGGCCTGGCGCACTCGTGAGTGAAAGTTGTTGCATGGACAACCCTGAGCACTCACGACGTCCGCCGTGGGGGTCGTGAGTGCTCAGGGCCGCCAGAGGGGCAACATTCACGCGCGAGGGGTGGGCGCAGCGCTGGCCTCAGCATGGCATGGGTATCGTTCGTTCGAACGAACACATCGAGAGGGCCGCATGACTTCACCGATCACCACCGCCACCAGCGCGGGCCTGGCCGCACAGGCGGAGTTGCTGCGCACCGGCGCGGTGAGCTCCGCCGACCTGGTCGAGGCGACGTTACAGCGGGCCGAATCCACCCAGCCAACGATCAACGCCTTCCGGTGTATTCGCGCCTCTGCCGCCCGCGCCGAAGCGGCAGCCGCCGACCGCAAACTGGCTGCGGGCGTACGCGGCCCACTGCTCGGGGTGCCGATCGCGATCAAGGACGACACCGACATCGCGGGCGAGCCCACCGCGTTCGGCTGCCCGGGCGACTTCCCTGCGCAGAGCGCGGACTCCGAGGTGGTGCGCAGGTTCAAAGCCGCGGGTGCGGTGATCATCGGCAGACGAACACTCCCGAGTTCGGCCAGTGGCCGTTCATCGAAGGCCCCGCGTTCGGCGCCACCCGCAACCCCTGGCAGACCGGCCACACACCCGGCGGGTCCTCAGGCGGGTCGGCTGCAGCGGTCGCGGCAGGAGTGGTGGCTGCGGCACTGGGTTCAGATGGCGCGGGATCGGTGCGCATTCCGGCCTCGTGGAACAACCTGGTCGGCATCAAGCCCGGCAACGGCAAGATCCCCAGCGATCCGGAACCAGATCCGTTCTATGGGCTGACCGTGCACGGCCCGCTGGCCAGAACGGTGGCCGACGCCGCCCTGCTCTTCGACGTCGCCGCCGACAGCGGAACCAGCTATCAGCACGCCGCGCGGGTGCACCCCGGCAAGCTCCGCATCGGCCTTGCCCTGCGCGCCGCGTTCGCGATCGCGCCGGTACGGCTGCACCCCCAGGTCGGCGCTGCCCTCGCCTGCACCGCGCGGACGCTGACCGCACTCGGGCACGAGGTGGTCGACGTCAGCCCGCGGTACGGCCTGATCGGCCTGTCCTTCCTTCCGCGATCCCTGACCGGCGTGCGCGACTGGTGCGACCGGGTGCCGGACGCGAGCTTGCTCGATCCGCGCTCGCGGAACAACGGCCGCACCGGGTCGCCGCTCCGCGGAGCGCCCCTGCGGGCAGCAGAGGCCGCGAGGTCGCTGCTGCGTCGCCAGGTCGGCTCGGTGTTCTCGCGGGTGGATGTGCTGCTCGCGCCGACAACAGCGACTCCGCCGCCGCGAATCGGCCACTTCGACGGGCTCTCCGACTGGGCGACGGACAAGGCCATGATCGCGGCCTGCCCGTACGCCTGGCCGTGGAACGTGCTCGGCTGGCCAGGGGTGAACGCGCCTGCAGGGTTCACCCCCGACGGGCTCCCGGGCGGCGCGCAACTGCTCGGCCCTGGTGACAGCGAGCCGCTGCTGATCTCCCTTGCCGCACAACTCGAGCAAGCCGAACGCTGGCACGAGCGACGGCCATAATCGCACCATGAGCACCCGGGAGAGCTTGCTGCGCGGCGCCCTGCGGGTCATCGGCGAGCACGGCGTCGCCGGCTTGACCAACCGCCGCATCGCCACCCAGGCCGGGGTTTCGCTGGGGTCACTGACCTACCACTTCGCCAGCCAGCAGGAACTATTACGCGAAGCGATGCTGCTGTTCGCCCAGCAGGAGACCGAGAAGCTCGCCGCCATGGCCGAAGCCAATCGCGTGCGGGGGCTCGATGCGCAACAGGCAGCGGTGCTGGTGGAGCAGGTCATCGAGCAGATGACGATGGGTCCCGACGAGATCGCACCGCTTGAGCTGTACCTGCACGCCGGCCGCGACCCCTCCCTGCGCGAAGCCAGCACCCGCTGCTTCGCGGCCTATGAGGAACTGACCGCGGCCATCCTGGACGCGGTCGGGGTCACCGACTCCCGGCGGCTCGCTGGGCCCGTCGTCGCGCTGATCGCGGGCTTCCAGTTGCGCAGGCTGGCCACCGGTACCAGCAGCAGCCCCGGCACCGCCTCGATCGCCGAATCGCTCACCATGCTCGCCCGCGGCGCGTCCGCTGCGGGCTGAGCGCACCCCCGCCGGTGGTTGACAGTGGCACCGCCAAGTGTTTCCGTATGCCTAAGAGCTAAGATTGGCACGCCGAAATTTGAACTTCTTTCAGGGAACGGATCCCCGTGAGCGCAGAAAGTGCACAAGCTCGTCGCCGGGCGCGCAGAAGCAACGCCCGGCTCTTCGTCGCGCTGGGTGTCGTGTTCGTGCTGCTGGTCGGCGGCCTGATTGGTTATGCGCTGCGCGCGTCCACCGCACCGGCCTCTGCGCAGGACACGCTGCGGGTCATCACCACGACGAACTTCCTCGATGACACGGTGCGCCAGGTCGGCGGCGACCACGTCGACACGGTCCGGCTGATGGGGCCTGGCGTAGACCCGCACCTCTACCAGGCCAAAGCCAGCGACCTCGACGCGATGCGCGACGCCGACGCGGTGTTCGCCATCGGCCTGTTTCTCGAGGGCTCCATGCAGCAGACGCTGAGCCAAATCGCCAACACCAAGCCGGTGCTGTTCGCCGGGGAGAGCATCCCGAAGGACGAGCTGCTCAGCCCGCCCGCGAACGCGGCACCACAGGAGGAGCACGATCCGCACGTCTGGTTCGACCCGCGGTTGTGGGCCTATGTGGTGGACGCGGTGCGTGACGAGCTCTCCCGGATCGACCCCGCGCACGCCGAGGATTATCACGCCAACGCGGACCGCTATCGCGCGCAGGTCCTCGCGTTGGCCACCGAGGTCCGGGCGATGCTGGAGCGCATCCCGGCCGACCGGCGCACGTTGGTCACCTCCCATGACGCGTTCCGCTACTTCGGGCGCGCGTTCGGCATCGAGGTCACCGCGATCCAGGGCATCTCCACCCAGGAGGAGGCCACTACGGCGGACATCGCCAGGGTCGCCGATGCGATCGCGGACAGCGAGGTGCGCTCGGTGTTCGTCGAGTCCAGCGTGTCCCCGCAGACCCTGGAGTCGGTGCTGGCCGCGGTCCGCCACCGGGGCGAGGACATCCAGATCGGCGGCGAGTTGTTCTCCGATTCGGCAGGCGACGACGGCACGCCGGAGGGCACCTATCTCGGCATGATCCGGGCGAACGCCGAACGCCTCGTGCTGGGACTGTCATGAGCGCCCCGGCCTTGTCGCTGCGAGGAGTGAGCGCTTCCTACGGCGGCAAGACCGTGCTGCGCGCCGTCGACGTCGACATCCCGGCAGGCTACCTCAGCGCGGTCGTCGGCCCCAACGGCGCGGGAAAGTCCACAATGGTCAAAGCCGCGCTCGGGCTGGTGCCCTCGGTGCGCGGCGCGATCAGCTTCCTGGGCGAGCCGCTGCACCGGGTGCGCAGCAGGGTGGCCTACGTGCCGCAGCAGGATTCCGTCGCGGAGGACTTCCCGATCACCGCGGTGCAGGTCGTGGAGATGGGTCGTTACCCGCATCGTGGCTGGTTCCGCAGGCTGACCCACGACGACGACGACGCGGTGGGTGCCGCGATGGACGAGGTCGGCGTGACCGACCTGGCCGACGTCCCGTTGGACGAGCTGTCCGGCGGTCAGCGGCAGCGCGTCTTCCTCGCCCGCGCGCTGGCGCAGCGGGCCGATCTGCTCATCCTCGATGAACCGTTCACCGCGGTGGATGCCCGCACCGAGGCCAACCTGCTCGGGGTGCTAGCCGACCTATGCGCGCGCGGCGGCACGGTGATCGCCGTGCATCACGACCTGCGCACCGTGCGGGAACGCTTCGATCACGCCGTGCTGCTGGCCGGGACCGTGGTCGCCGACGGTGCGGCGACCGACGTACTGACCGCGGAGAACCTGGAGCGGGCGTACGGAATCGCGCCGCTGGCCCTCGCCGCTGGCGCCTAGGCGCAAGCGTGATCACCTGGCTGCTGACGTCCTTGCCGTTGTCCTATCCGGACGCGGTGGTGGTGGTGGGTACCGCCGTACTCGGATTCGTCGCGGGCGCGCTCGGCCCGTTCGCGGTGCTCCGGCAACGGGCGATGTTCGGCGACGCGATGAGCCACGCGACGCTGCCAGGGGTGGCGATCGCGTTCCTGCTCACCGGGGTGAAGGTGCCCGAAGTGCTGTTGCTCGGCGCAGCGGGATCGGCAACGCTGGCCGCGCTGGCGATGATCGGGCTGAACCGAGCGGGCAGGCTGCGCGCTGACGCGTCGATCGGCGTGATGCTGTCCGTCTCGCTGACGCTCGGCATCGTGCTGCTCACCCACATTGCCAGCAGCGGCAACAGCCAGCAGGCCGGGCTCAACGCCTACCTGCTCGGACAGGCCGCGGGCATGGTGGAACGGGACATCGAACTGACGCTGGTACTCGGCGTGCCTGCCCTGATCGGGGTGGCGATCTGGTTCCGGCTGCTCCGCTCAGCGATCTTCGACCCTGGGTTCAGCGCGGTGGCCGGGGCGCGGACCTGGGCGGTGGACGCGGCGAGCACCGGGCTGCTCGCGCTGGCCGTTGTGCTCGGTGTGCGGACCGTCGGTGCGATCCTGATGGTGGCCCTGCTGGTGGCTCCCTGTGTGGCCGCACGGCAGTTGTCCACAAGGTTGTCCACAGTCGTGCCGCTGGCTGGAGTGTTCGGCGCGCTGTCTGGTGCGGTCGGCGGCATCGTGTCCGGCCGGGCCGAACTGCCTGCCGGTCCGGTGATCGTGCTGCTCGCGACGGCGTTGGCCGTGCTCGCGGTGGTCTTCGCACCCCGTCGGGGCGTGATCGCCCAGCAGCGGCGCAGGTCTCGGCATGCGGAGGTGGCCCGGTGACCTCCGACGCCATGATGATCGTGGTGATCGCCGGGCTGCTGTCCACAGCCTGTGGATTGCTGGGCAGTTTCCTGGTGTTGCGGCGCCAGGCACTGTTGCCCGATGCGGTCAGCCACGCCGTGCTTCCTGGCATCGTGCTGATCTTTCTGCTCACCGGTCAGCGCGCCAGTGTGCTGACCATCCTCGGTGCGACCGCATTCGGCCTGCTGTGCGTGCTCGGGTTCGAGTGGCTGCGGCGGACCGGGATCGTGGGATCCGATGCCGCACTCGCGCTGATGTTTCCCGCGCTGTTCTCACTCGGGGTGCTGGGTATCAGCCAGTACGCATCGGGTGCGCATATCGACCTGGACTCGGCGATCTACGGCGAGATCACCTTCGCGCCGCTGCGCACCGTCGAGTTCTTCGGTGCCGACGTGCCACGGTCCCTGCTGGTCACCGGCGGCGCCACACTGGCCGTCGTGCTGCTGGTCGTGCTGCTGTGGCGGCCGCTGCAGGCGAGCACGTTCGATCCCGAGTTCGCCGAGACCGCCGGACTGCGCGGCCGAGCGGTCAATCGGGTGCTGCTGGTCGCGGTCGCCGGGCTGGCGGTAGTCGCGTTCGACAGTGTGGGCGCGATCCTGGTGGTCACCTTCTTCATCGTTCCCGCGGCCACAGCGCTGCTGCTGGCCAACCGGCTGGGCACGATGCTGGTGCTCACCGTGGTGGCGGGCTGGCTGGCGTCGGTAATCGGCCAGCGGGCCGCGGTCACTCTGGACTCCTCCATCGCGGGCACCATCGGCCTGGCCAGCGTGACCCTGTTCACTCTCGCCCTGCTCCTCGCACCTCGGCGCGGGGTCGCCTGGCGCACTCTGCGCAAACGCGCACACCGGCCGCGCTAGTTCAGTTGAGACAACGAGCGCAGCAGTCGGTCCGGGTAGCCAGGCCCAGCGCTACCGGGGGCTCATCCGGGCACCGAGGACGCCCAGCCCGACCATCCCCACTCCGAGGGCGAGATGCAGCCAGTTGTCGGCGGTGTTCACCGGGACGAAGTTGGCAGCAGTGTCCGCGGAGATGACCAGCCCGTACACCCACAGCACCAGGTAAATGGCCCCGCCACCGATGAGGAACGCCCGAGCACCCGCAGCCGACCGGGCCATCACCAACCCGGCGACACCGAAGAGCAGGTGCACCAGGTTGTGCAGCACGGAGACCGCGAAGATGCCCAGGAGCAGGGCACCTGAGTCCTGGCCTGCGAATTGGAGTTGATCGAAGTTCGTCGTCACACCAGGCACAAAGCCCAGGATGCCGACCAAGACAAAGACGATCCCGACGACCTGCGCCACTCGACGTACGAACCCTGCTTCGGTTGTACCGGTAGCGAAGGCGCTGCCTTCAGAGGTAGTCATCCCACTCACCTTCCCGCTGCGCTCCCCGTGGGAACGTACTGCCCGAGCGAGTACGTTATGACTTAATGATCCCACTTGTGCCACACGAACGCGACCGAAACCGGACGGCCGCGGAACCGCCGCCGGTGGGCAAGCCCGCAGCGCTCCGGCTGGCCTGAAGGCTCCTCACGCCACCGGGAACCAGACCAGACCCGCGGCGAGCCCAAGCGCGGCACAAACCAGGAGCACGCGCAGCACCGACCAGTTCAGCGCGAACACCATTCCGAGCGCGAGCGCGGTGATGGCCAGCGCTACCGGTCGCATGGTGTCCAGGCCGGGCAGCAACACGGTCAGCGGGCCGAACCGCCACGGCATCACCTCGGCGAACAGGGTGTGCGACGCGAAGTACACCGCGAGATTCGCGATCACCCCGACCACCGCCGAGGTGATGCCGGTCAGTGCGGCGGACAGGTCCTTGTTGTGCCGCAACCGTTCGATCTGCGGCGCACCGAGGAACACAAAGATGAAACACGGCACAAAGGTCACCCAGGTGGTGAGCAGCGCACCGATCACTCCGGCGACCCAGGGATCGAGGCTGCCGGGATTGTGGTAGGCGCCGAGGAATCCGACGAACTGCAGCACCATGATCAACGGGCCCGGTGTGGTCTCGGCGAGGGACAGCCCGCGCACCATGTCACGGGCCGACAGCCAGCCGTAGACCTCCACCGCCCGCTGCGCGACGAAGGCCAGCACCGCGTAGGCCCCACCGAAGGTGACCACGGCGGTCCCGGAGAAAAACAATCCCTGCGTGGTGAACACGCTGCCCACTCCGGTCAGCAAGGCGACCACCGCGACCGGTGTGAACCACAACAGCAGGCCGATGCCGAGAATCCGCACGGCTCGGCCCGCGCCGGCAACCTCGTGGTGCAGCGCGTCATCGGCGATCAGCGGCGGCGGGCCGTCGTCCTTCTCCTCGCCCGCCGACCGAATTGCCTGCGGCAGCACCCTGCCGAGCAGCCAGCCGATGCCGGCGGCCACCGCGACCACGATCGGGAACGGCACCGCGAAGGCGAACAGCGCGACGAAGGCGAGCACCGCGAGGCCGATCAGCGCCGGGTGTGCGAGGGCCCGTCTCCCCACCCGCCACACGGCATGCGCGACGATCGCGATCACCGCGGGGGCCAGCCCCGCGAACAGTGCGGTGACCACCGCGGTGTCGCCGTAGCCGACGTACATCGCGGACAGCGCGAGCAGGGCGACCATTCCGGGCAGCACGAACAGGACGCCCGCGATCAGGCCACCCCGGATACCGTTGAGTAGCCAGCCGACGTAGACCGCGAGCTGCTGGGCCTCCGGGCCGGGCAGCAGCATGCAGAAGTTCAGCGCGTGCAGGAAGCGTTTCTGCCCGATCCACCGTTTCTGATCGACCAGAGTGCGCTGCATGACCGCGATCTGCCCCGCCGGACCGCCGAAGGTCTGCAGCGAGATCGCCGCCCAGGTCCTGGTCGCGGTGCGCAGCGGCACCACGTCCCGTTGAGTCACAGGTGCGCCTTCCTTGCTCATCACGATCAGCACCCTATGCAAGGATGCGACCGTGACCGACTCGCCCGTGTCTCAACCGCGGTTGGCGCCCAGGCGGTGAGCGCGCCCTCGCCGTTCCACTCAGCTTCCAAGCCGACGACAACAGCCTCGGGATCACGGAACTCGCCACCCGGACCGGACTACCCGCGCAGGCGTGCGCCGAGCGTGATTCCGGGCAGCAGCGCCGTCCTGGGCAGGAATCGACCCGCGACGCCGACGGCCTTCGGCACGATGCCGGGTACCACCGAACGCTTGCCCTGCTCCATGCCGACGATGCCGTCATGGGCCACGTCGGCAGGCGAGACCTGTACCGGACCGATCATCCAGGACTGCGCCGCTGCCACCTCGGCCCATTCGGTGGGCACTGGCCCCGGGCACAGCACCGTGCAGGAAACCCCGGTTCCGCGCAGTTCCTCGTGCACCGCCTCGGAAAACGACTGCACGAACGCCTTGGTCGCCGCGTAGGAAGCGAGCCCCGGCAGCGGCTGGAACGCGGCGAGCGAGGCCACGTTGAGCACAGCACCCGATCCGGCTCGCACCATGTCGTTCAGGAAGGCCTGGGTGAGTTCCAGGACGGCGACAACGTTGACCTCGATCTGCTCGCGTTCGCGATCCACCGGCAGGTCCCTGAACTCGCCGGAGGTACCGAACCCGGCGCAGTTGCAGATGCCGACGATCCTGCGACCGCCGGCCCGCAGGTCGGCGACCAGGGCGGCCCGCTCCGTCGCGCTACCCAGGTCGCGGGGTTGCACCGCGACCTGAATGCCGTGCTCGGCGCGCAACCGCTCGGCCAGCGCGTCCAGGCGGTCCTTGCGTCGGGCCACCAGCACCAGGTTGTGGCCGCGGCGGGCGAGACCCCGCGCGAGTTCGGTGCCGATGCCGGAGGATGCGCCGGTGACCACCACGTCGGTGGTCGGGGAAGGTTGGGGCAGGCTCATCAGGGGCTCCTTTACCAGTGCACGCCGCGGGTGGCTTCGACGAATGCCCTGCGGCCCGTCGTGAAGTGGTCGTCGTTGCCTGCCTTGGGCCGCTCGCCCTCGGCCGCTTTGGAGTCGCTGAACAACTTGAACCCCCAGTTTCGGACCAGGTCCATGATTTCCGGGCTGATCGCATCGGCGAAGGAGGCGACCCGGCCGAAGATCGGGCTGATCCGCCTTGGCCGTTTGGTGATCGCTTCGCAGATCACCTCACCGGCCTGCTCAGGGGTCAGCGTGGGGAAGTTGTCGTACAACTTGGTCGGCGCGATCATCGACGTGCGGACCAGTGACATGTAGATCGTGGTGAAGCGGACGTCGTGATCGTGCGTCTCGGCCTGGAAGGCATCCGAGAGGGTGTCCAACGCCGACTTGGAGGCGATGTAGGCACCGAACCGGGCCACCTTCGTCTGCACCCCGATCGAGGACACGTTGATGACATGGCCGAACTTCCGCTCCCGCATGCCGGGCAGCAAGCCGAGCATCAACCGCACCGGCGCGAAGTAGTTCAACTGCATGGTGCGCTCGAAGTCGTGGAACCGGTCGTAGGACAGCGCGAGTGACCGCCGAATCGACCGGCCGGCGTTGTTGATCAGAATGTCCACCCGGCCGTGCTCGGCGAGCACGTCGACGACCAGCTTGTCGATCGCTGCCAGGTCGGTCAGGTCGCACGGGTAGACGTGGGCGGTGCCTCCTGCCGCTGCCACCTCATCGGCGGTCTCCCGCAGATTCTGCTCACCACGCGCGACGAGGAGTACGGTCCCGCCTGCCGCCCCGATCTCCAGCGCGGCTGCCTTGCCGATACCCGACGATGCGCCGGTGATCAGCACGATCCGCTCGGCGACGGCTTCGGACAGCGACGGGTGGCGGCTGAGCATGGCGGCCAGGCCGTGCGGGGTGACCTCCGCTCCCGGCCGGTTCAACGCATCGCTGACGATCTCGATCGGTTTGGCGATCAGCGCTCGGGCCTGCTCGACGGGGTTCATGTCAACTTCTCCCTCGTGGGGGTTGGGTGGCGCAGTGGCTATATGTTACAACTCGTTAGTTGTCTTGTATCTGTTAAATGGCTCATAGAACCTGCTGGAGGCGTATATTCGGTCAAATAAGTACACAGGCCATAGGCGAACACTGTTCGGCGAGGCGCTGCGCGACAGAGGATGCGATGACCGCGAGCGAGTCAGGTCTGCCCGAGCCTCCGGCTCGGGGACGTCGGCCGCGCAACCGGCGCGAGCTGATCGTCGCGGCGGCCGCCGAACTGTTCTACCGACGCGGCTACTCCCGGGTGGGCATGAACGATGTCGCCGATGCCGTCGCCATCAGCAGGCCTGCCCTCTATCGGCATTTCACCGGCAAGCAGCAGATGCTGACCGAGGTGGTCGGGCAGGCCATCGCGCGCACCGCGGAGGCACTGGCCGGTGCGGACACCGACGACCTCGACTCGGTGCTGCGTGCCGTGGGCCGCGCGGTACTCGATCACCGCGAAGCCGGTGTGCTGTGGCAACGCGACAGCCGTCATCTTCCGGCCGAGCAGCGGACCCTGCTCCGCGAGCAGACGCAGGACATCGGGCGAATGATCACCGGCCTGTTGCTGGCCCGCCGTCCCGAGCTGACCGAACCGGCGGCGAGCCTGCTCACCTGGTGCGCGCTCGCGGTCGCGACCAGCGTGTCCTTCCACAACCTCGAGTTGCCGCGCGAGGACTACGAAGACCTGCTCGCCGACATGGTCCGCCAGGTCGTCGGCACGACGCTGCCCCGACCCTCCCCACGGAAAGCCGGCGAGCCGGAGGCGGTGCGCCCGGCTCTGACCAGTCAATCCCGCTGGGAAACCCTGCTGGCCACCGCGACCACGCTGTTCGCCGAGCAGGGGTACGCGAGCGTGGGCATGCACGACATCGCCGCCGCCGTCGGCATCGCAGGCCCCAGCATCTACCACCACTTTGCAGGCAAGTCCGACATACTGGTGCAGGCGATGAACCGCGGGGCGGAGTGGCTGCGCTACGACATGGAGCGTGCGCTGGCAGGCGCATCGGACCATGCCGCCGGATTGCACCTGCTACTGCGCGCCTACAGCGGCTTCGTGCTGGAGCACAACCACCTGGTGGACCTCCTGATCAACGAAGCGAGTGAACTGCCTGCCGCTACCCGGCTTCAGGTCAGCCGGACCGCCCGGGACTACCTGGGCGACTGGGCCTACCTGCTGCGCGTTGTGCACCCGGAGCTGGACGAGACGCGAGCGCTCATCCGGGTGCAAGCCGTGCTCAGCGTGATCAACAACATCGCGCGCAGTCCCCGGCTGCGCCAGGTTCCCGGCGTGGCCGAGTCCCTGCAGCGCATCGGTGCCGCCGTGCTGAAACTGCCCCGGCTGTAACGGGTGCCGCGGGTCGGCAGACATGTTGATGGCTGACTCGTGACGGGAGGGCTCCCGGTATGGCTGCGTTGACCTTTGTGCAGACCCGAGGCACTCCCGCGCGCTTCACGTTCAACCGGCTTTCCGGCTTTGTGCGGCTGGCCGAAGCCTCCAGCGACATCTCCGTCCGCCATGTGCGCGACGGCTCCTGGCACCCGATGATCGTCGGCGAGTCGGTGCCCGCCCCGCTGGCGTTCGAAGGCCTGATGTCCGTGATCAGCGACCGTCCCGGCACTCACCGCGCGGTGATCCAGAACGTGGACGCGCGCGGCAGAGTGGTCGCCCGGCTCCGGGTCGAACTGTTGGTCATGCACGTCCGGGTCGATGTGGACGCCGATCGTGACGGTGTCATCGGGGAGAACGAGGACGGCAAGCGGAACTGGGTGTGGGGTAAGCAGGCGCGGGGTGCGATCGTGCTGGTGAACAACGACCGCGATACCGCGGAATTCACCATCGCGCAGGCGGAGCGCTCCGAACTGGTCGAGGTGCTGGTGCGCCCGACCCAGGCACCGCTGCCACCAGGCTGTGAGCTGGTGCTGGTAACGACCGCGGATGAGGCCGAGCGCATCTCCTTCTACCGCATGGGGCCGGCCGGGGAGTTGGAACTACTGCTCGGCGTCGACCCGAAGGACCGCGACACGCCACCGCGTGAGGAGTCGGTGTCCCTTGGCAGCTCAGGCGCGCGCTGCTTCCTGGAGGCGCATGAATATCCCGGCCCGTTCTTCGAAGGCCTGATCAGCCTTGAGCTCCAGCTCAGGCTGGATGGCCGCACCATCGGTAGCGATCGGGCCCTGCTGCGGGTGGCGCCGTGGATCATGACCCCCAACACCCTGCGGCCGGTCGAGGTCTTCGCCTGCGACACCGGTCCGTCCAACGAGCACTTCCTGCTCGGCCTCAAGCAGGCATGTGCCGCGGTCGGCGTGCCGCTGCGGATCGTGCCGCCGGACGTGCACGGCGGGGACCGGTGGATTCAGGACGAGGTCGAGTTCGGGTTCAGCGCGAGCCCGACCCATGTGCTGCCGGTGGTGTGCGACAGCCCGCGGGATCGAGAGCTGCGCAACTGGGCGGCGATGCGGGTCGGGCCGGATTTCGGGCACTTCCAGATCGGCGGAAGTACCCCGAACTCCCTTGATGCCTTCGGGAATCTCGAGGTCAGCCCGCCGGTCACGGTGCGGGGCAGGCACTACCCGTTCGGCCGGATCATTTTCGGCGGGCGGTCGTCCGGCGATTACGGCGAGGCGAGCAGGCAGATGATGCCGGAACTGCGCCGCTTCTTCCACGCCCAGAAGGTGCAGGCGCCGATCGAGCTGTACACTGACTGGCTGATCGTCGGCCATGTCGACGAGATCATGACCTTCGTTCCGGCGAACGTAGAGGGTGGTTTCCAGACCTTGCTCGCGTCTTCGCGCAAGGCCGAGGGCATCATCGACCGCCTGCTCAGCGAGGGGCACGGGGACGCGGTGTTGTTCCGCGGGTTGCGCAGAGGCGACCCGGACAACGGCGATTCGGCGGAGATCACCGTGGCCGAACTGCGTGCGGATGACGCATTCTGGGCGGCCAACGCCACGTTCCAAGCCAGCATGGACCTCAACCGGGAGATCCTGCTGATGGAGCTGGATATCAGCGAGGCCGACATCATCGAGATTCCGGTGCTGTTCTGGCCGCCAGGTCGCGACGGTCGCACCGCCGCGTTCTTCCCCGACATGGTCAACCATCTGGTGCTCGGCAACGTGAGCGTGGTGCCCCGGCCGTACGGGCCCGAGGTGGACGGCCTGGATGCGTTCGCGGACGCGTTCCAGGCCGCCATGCCCGAGCGGACCGTGCACTTCATCGACGACTGGTACGCCTACCACGAAATGCTGGGCGAAGTGCACTGTGGAACCAATGTGCGGCGGCAACCGCCGGACGACGTGCACTGGTGGGAGCACCGCCCAGAGGGCGGTTTCGACCTGTGAGGCAGGTGCCTGCGGGGGGGAGCTGAAGGTGGCCTTCAGTACCGCATATGCACCAAAGGCCACCTTCAGCTCGCCCGGAATCGCGTGAAAATCAGCCCCGTCGCAGCTTGCACATTCGGCTTGCTCACTCCGCAGTCTGCTGCCGCGCCGTCTCGGGGATGAGCCCGAGCTGTTGCAGGGTGCCCAGCATGTCGTAGTTGGTCCATTGTTCGACGACCCGGTCGCCTTCCCACTTGTCGCAAGTCATTCCGGTCATCACATAGGTCTTACCGGTCGCAGGAACACCGCGGAAATCACCGCTGGCCGTTCCGCCCAGCGTCCAGCGGGCCGCGCTCATGTCACCGTCCACGAGAATGTCGTGCACATCGAGGTGCAGGTCGGGGTTGGCAGTCCTGAGCTCGCGGGCGAATTCCCGCAATCCGGCTACGCCGTCTACCGGGAAGTTCGGATTGTGGAACGAACAGTGCGACGCGAACACCTCGTCACACACATCGAGGTTGCCCTTGTTCCATAGTTCGTCGTACCCCCGGCGAATCAGGTCTTTGCGCTCGTCCGGCGTCATGACTTGTCTCCTCTAGTTTGACGCACACGGCCGCGAGCCCAGGCCGCTCCTGAAGGCAGACACCACGGCCGCATCGTCCAGTCGACTCCGTGCGGCGCATGGGAAATAGGGTCTTTAGGCCCAACTCGCCCGCGGGAACCCGTCAGACCGGGTCAGTGCTCATGATGGAGCCCACACCGGACAACTGCCGGGGGACTTTGTCCTCGGTGTCCGGTTCGACGATCACGAACTGGCCCATCATGCCTCTGTCCTCGTGCTCGAGCATGTGGCAGTGGTACATGTACGGGGTGGCCGGGTCGGTGTGCGTGCCGAACCGCACGGGCTCCACTACCGGTGGAATCTTCAGCGGGTTACGGAAGGACCGCTCGCCGATGTTCGACTGGTCCGGTCCGAACTGACATAAACCCAGGTACCGAATGCTGCGAAAAGCACGATCAGCACACCGAGAGCGCTATTCACAACCGACCCAGCGACGGTGTCCTCCAGGGCCCGCCAGGCCCGTGCGAGCGGTCGGTGCAGGTAGCGGCACCATTCGCCACCCACCGCGTGAATAGCGCGAGCTTTGAATTAGACACCGAATACGGAGAACAGACGACGGAACCATCGACGAAAGGGACTGCGGGAATCACGCGGGGAAACTCGGGCCATGCGCAAGATCCTGTACGCATTCCGGCTTCCGCGAATCCGGGATCGCCCCTGGGCTTTTTGTCAGGGTTCACCCCAGGGGACCCTCGACTCAGCGCAGCCCTGCGTCCGGTGATCGCTACGACGGGATCAGAGTGTTCAGGCACACTGGACGGCACGGTTCGCGCGGTCGTGAAACTCACCCGCCGCAACGCACGCCGAGACAACAAGGACGCCACCACCTGATGACCAGCCAGATCGACTTCGACGCCGCCCACATCTACGCCATCCCCATGCGCACCCGGTTCCGGGGCATCACCGTGCGCGAAGGGATGCTGATCGAAGGCCCCGCCGGGTGGGGCGAGTTCTGCCCGTTCGCCGACTACGACGACCACGAGTCCGCCTCGTGGCTGGCCACCACCATCGAACAGTGCACCGTGGGCTGGCCCGAACCGGTGCGGGATCGCATCCCGATCAACTGCACCGTTCCGGTGGTCGGCCCTGAACGCGCCCACGAGATCACCGCCAAGGCCGGGTGCCGCACCGCCAAGGTCAAGGTCGCTGACCATCCCGAGTCGCTGGCCGAAGACCTCGCCCGCGTCGAAGCCGTCTACGACGCCCTAGGGCCGGAGGGGGCGATCCGGGTGGACGCCAACGGCGGCTGGGACATCGACACCGCCATCGCCCACATCCGCCTGCTCGACAAGGCAGCGGGCGGGCTGGAGTACGTCGAGCAGCCCTGCAGCACCATCGAAGAACTGGCCGCCGTGCGGCGTCAGGTTGACGTGCGCATCGCCGCCGACGAGTCCATCCGCCGCGCCGAGGACCCCCTGCGCGTCGCGGTCGCGGGCGCGGCTGATATCGCAGTGATCAAGTGCACGCCGCTCGGCGGGGTACGCCGCTCGCTGCGGGTCGCCGAAGCCGCCGGGCTGCCGTGCGTGGTCTCCTCCGCACTGGAAACCAGCGTCGGCCTCGCCGCGCAACTCGCCCTCGCCGGGGCGCTGCCCGAACTCGACTTCGCCTGCGGCCTCGGCACACTGTCCCTATTGGAAGGCGATGTCGTGCCTGATGCCGCGTCGCTGCGACCAGTCGATGGCTACCTCCCGGTCCCGCGCACGCCACCCACACCGGACCCCGCCCTGCTCGACACCTACGCGCTGACCGACCTCGAGCAGGCCTCTTGGTGGCGTCACCGACTGGCCCGCGTCGGCTCGGAACTCGACCCAGCGCAGCGTGGCCAGCTACCGAGGGGATTCTCGGCGACCACCAGATAGTTCTTCGGCATCCCCACCGGGTTTAATTCCACCGCAGACCCGCGTGTGCGTAAGCGCGCATCAGCAGGTACGCGAGTGCACGCGGATCTTTGCAACGCGGAATACATTTGCTGGAATTGGTACGCGACGGTGCCGAAGTAACCTTCCAGCCACCTGACCCGCACCTGCTCGAACTCAGTGTGACTTATGCGAAAGTCGGGTCATGCACCACTTGTCGGTGCACCCGCCGTTCGTGTCTCACCTGCATCCAGCCGCCACGAGCGGGCCTCCGCGAGCTCCGGCCCGACCCTGTCGACTCCGATTGTGCATAACCCTCAGTGTCTCATTACCCTCAGTGTCTCATTCAAAACTCGCGCTACTCACGCGGTGGGTGGTGGCAAATGGTGCTGCTACCCGCACCGACCGCTCGCCCCGGCCCGGCGGGGCCTGGAGGGAGCTTGAGCACGCGGTACAACTCGGCAAGCACAGCCGGTGGGTCAGCGACATGCTCCAGAACCTGGTTCAACAACACTCGATCGAATCGGCCATCCTCGACCGGGATGTGGTTAGAACCCGGCTAGCGCTCACGACGCCCTTTTGGGTGATCTGCGCTGACAAACCATTGCTGGCATCGAACGTGTGTGCGATACTTGTGGGGTGAGCGACACTGGGGACCTGTTTCCGTCCGGCGCCGAATGGTGGCGGGCGGATGCGGCCGGGCTGGTCGCGGGCTACCAGGTTCTCGAGGCGCTGGTCCGGCGTGCGCAGGCCGAGCAGGGCCGGATCGCCGCGGAGATGCACTCCCGCGGGATGATGGCCACCTTCGGCTACGCCGGCCTGGACAAGCTCCTCATCGACACCGTGCACG
>JBOHER010000206.1:0-3734 GCA_050701115.1 Haloechinothrix sp.
GGACCCGCAACCCTTCTCGAGACATCACACCCCCGATCCGACACCGATATGTCGAATCAGGATGCGCGACCCTCACCGCCAAATGGTGGACCTACCGAGCCAACGTTGGCTGATGCGGCACTAGGTAACGGTGGGCGCCCCCACACCGCCGCCGACCGGCCCATCACTACGAGTCTGCACCGGCCCTCGGGTCCGTCAAGGTCATTCGTCCTCGCTTCGCTGCAGGCCCTCCACCTTGACCGACACCTGCGGCCCGGAGCCCTCCGCGCACAGAGGGCCTTGACGGGTTCATCTCACACAGGTAACGCCGGCTGTGAGGGGGCGCCGAGTTCACGGGGGCGCGACTAGGGGTGGGTCATCGTGGGCGGCCACCCAATGGAAGCGCACCGCCAGCGGGTCGTGGTCTGACAGCCGCTCGCCGTCGTCCCGCGTGAACTTCTCGCGCTCGAACACATGCGACAGCGGCATGAGCTTCACCGCGCCGCCGCTGCGAAACGCGAACTTGTCGATTTCGCCCGCATCCGCACCGCAGTCGACGACCGTGCACACGTCGGTGAGGGTGGCGGCGGTGAGGAAGTCGTTCCACGTCTCGTCGTCTCGCGCGCCTGGCCCGGTGCGCAGGTTCGTGTCGCCCCCGAGGATCACTGGACGGCCCCGCGAGTGCCTCTGGATGAAGTCGGTGAGCTCGGCGAAGTTCGCGCCGCGCGCCGCAATGTCGTTCCGATGGCCGCCAGCGTCAGCGTGAAGGTTGTAGAGGTCCACGGTGACGCCCTCGGCCAGCTCGATCGTGGTCACCGAGAAGCCCTTCTGGGCTCCGCAGTCGGCGGATCCGCCGTCTATGTCGTCGCCGGTTGGGTCGTCGATGCCCAGCTCGTCGGCGATCGTCTCCACCGCGGTCACGTGCACCTCGCCGTGGCAGACATCCCACATCTCGCGGTGCAGGCCTGCCAGCGCGAAGTTCGAGAGGTGGTTGAGGCCGTCGCCGGTGAGCGTGGGACCGGTGGGAAGCCGGTGCGCAGTGCTCGTCGCCGGGGGCGGCGACGACATCGGCTCGGACCGGTAGGGGTGCGTCGCGGCGCCGACGACGAGATCGTGGTACCCGGTGCGCGGCACGCCATCGGTGCCAGCGGGACGCGCGCCGTGCTGCGCCAGCACGTCCACCCAGTCCTCCTGCAGCAGGACGAGGTCGTAGTCGTTGAGCAGCGGGCTGATGATCGGCGAGTTCGTTCCCGGCTCCGAGCCCGATAGCGGCTCAGGCAGGCCGGCGACGTTGTACGACAGCGCAGTGAACGTGCCCGTACGGTCGGCCGCGGGACGGCCCCACGCCGGCGGGATAGCCATGAGAAACACCCCGGCGAGGGCGAGCGAGAGCACCAGTCGCACGCGCGGCACCTCTCGGACTTCGGGATGTTCTCGCCCGATTCCTTCCCCGTTCGAGGACACCACCAGCGAGGTGGCGCGGACAGCACTAATCGCGCCCCCCGACCTGTCCCAGAACGCCGGGTAGCGGCCTATCCTCACCGCCGCTGTCGTGGCCGACGATGGTCACCGCGACTACCGACTCGCCCGCCGTTCCGACGGTGCCGAGCGCCCGGCCAGTTCGCAGAGGACGAGGTAACCGTCGAACGCCACGAAGGCAAGCGCTGACGTCCAATCAGCGAGCTGCGGCCACCCTCCGCTGCGTGGCCGAACGTCTGTGGCAATCCGAGCATCAGTGCCGCTCTGGTCCCGAGCGCGGACGTGACTTCCTCGACGTATCTTGTGAACTCCTCCCGGCCCCGGCGCTCGACACCGAGTGAGCCGCGAAATGTCATGTCCGCATGCACGATCGCTGCTATCGCATTGAGGTCGCGTCCGTTCCAGATCTCGTCGTAGAACCTGCGGACGAGCTCGGCCGACATGGCGGCAGTTTGGCAGGCGGGCCGGACAGACGAGAGCGGATCGCCGCGGAACTGGAACAACCTTGGTCGACCTGATCTGGCACCACCCTCCCCGTCAACACGAGCTGCAGTCTTCCCCGACACGCTCACCAAGAGCCAGCAGCTAACGGCGCCTAACACCCGTTCGACGCGCGCGTGTTATGGCGTGTTCTCGGCGAACACCGAGTCGTCGATATGTCGCGGCTTGGTGCGCCCGCCGTGATCAATCCCACCACCCGCACGGGTTGGTCGCTACCGGTGGCGGCCGTGTGGCCAAGCGTGAGCGGGGGGCCACGACGTCGGGGGTTGAGATCCAGGTACCGATCCGCAAGGCCGCCCGGACGCTCGCCCACGCCGCGATGGCCACCACGTCAGCATCGGCGGGGTGGGTCGTGCGGACCGCATCGACGAGGCGGTCCTCGACGCGGTATGGCGCTAAGGCGCAGACCAACGAGAATGTGGCCGGCGCGTGCTCGTCCTCCGGCAACGAAGCGACCGCTCGCCGCATCCAGTCGGATCCGAGCCCCGGGTCCGCGCCCGTCCACGACTCGATCGTGTCGAAGATGACCGTCCGGGTCCGGTCCGACAGCACGGCTTCCCCGGCGCTGTCCGCGGCGGCAACCAGCGCCGACCATGCTGCGGCGAGCTGGGGCGCCTTCTCCAGGCTGGTGAGCGCGGGCACGGTCGGCGCCGACGTGCAGAACTGGAGGGACGCGCCTGGCTCAAGGTTGGCGATGCCCAACAGCCGTCCGGGAAACCGTCCCAGCACCCGGGTCATGAAGCCACGTTGGTCGATGAACGACGGAACCTTGGCTGGCGCCGGCTTGAGGAAGGCGCAAACCATGCGGTTGAGGTAATGGAAGGTCAGCGCGGTGCCGACGGCGTATGGCTTGTCCTCGGGAGCGAAGGGCGGGTTGGCGAGGAGTGGGTCACCTGGCGACCGAGTCGCCCCTGCCCATGCAGCGGCGGCTCGGAGTTGGTCGTTCACGATCTGTGCGGCGGATCCGGCTCGCAGCGCTTTCGCCACGCCATCGTGGCCGAGGGCGCTCGTCGAGGCGGCATGAGAGTCCACACAGTATGGGCAGTCGTTGAGCGTGCTGACGGCGGCGGCGATCACCTCGCGGGCAACCCGGTCGGCGGGGCCTGCGAGCAACGATTCTCGTGTCGCCGCCCACGCCGCGGCGAACAGCGCTGGCACCGGGAGATGAAGGGTGAGGGGAGGCGCGGTGACGAACTCCCGGTCCACCTGTTCCCATGCATCGACGAGCCATGACGGTCCTTGTGGTCGAGGGGGCGCGTCAATGCGGTCAAAGGCGCGCTCGACCAACGACCGCATCATCTTGCTCAACGCCACAACCACATCCTGGCGCATGCGCCTGCGGGCGTGCGGTGCCGAGAGGCACCGGATTGCTTTGTGTCGCCACCGGTCGACACGTCGAGGCAACCTCAACTGGGTGCGTTGACGTCGTGCGAGGACGACCGGCGGGACCTTCGTACCCACGCCGGCCGCCGCCTGTTCGACTTCCCTAATCAACCAGACCGTTCCTGGTGCGCCGTGGGGACCTGGCACTAGGCGCACCCAATTCGTAGATATGCCGGCGATCCGTGCCCGGCAAGCCCGCACCGAATCGCGTACGGAACGCGTCACGCCTCGCCACTGCAAGAACGCCGAGTATCGGCGCCTAACTAACCCCGGATCCACCGATGAGTACGCCGGTGTGAGGGGCCGAGCATCCGCGAAAAAGTGCCTCTGACCTGGGAGAATGGCGGTCACGACACCTGCCAGGATCCCTCGTCAGGAAGGCACCTTTTCGA
>JBOHER010000207.1:0-16824 GCA_050701115.1 Haloechinothrix sp.
GCAGCCGCGCCCCGATTCTTCGTCCTGTGCATGACGTGCGACGCCGGGTCGACCTCCCGAGGATCAATGACGTCGGTCGCGCCGAGGTTGGCGATGGCCGCCCGCCGCTCGGCCGACGGTTCGACCATGGTGACGTCCTCGACGCCCAGGCCGCGTAACGCGAACCACAGCCCGATGCCGATCGGGCCCGCGCCGAACACCACGGCATGTTCGTCCGGGCCGACCCCGCCCAGCTTTGCGGCGTGATAGGCGACGGCCATCGGCTCCACCATCGCCCCGAGTTCCGAACTCACGCTGTCCGGGAGCGGGTGCAGCATTCGCTGCGGCACCACGGTGAATTCGGCCATGCCACCGTTGGCCATCAGGCCGTGGAAGCCGATCTGCTGGCACACGTTGTACAAGCCAGCCTGGCAGGGCGGGCAATCGCCGCACCGGTAGATGGGTTCAACCGCGACGCGGTCGCCCGGGGAAACCGTGCTGACCTCGTCACCGACCTCGGCCACGGTGCCGCTGAATTCGTGCCCCATGATCAACGGGATGTGCAGGCCGGTGAGTGGATGTGGTTCGGTCGGGAAGAAGATCGGTCCGGCGTAGTACTCGTGCAAGTCCGTACCGCAGATCCCGTTGTGGGCGACCCGTAGCTTGACATGCCCGGGCGGGCAGTCCGGCTCGGGTACATCCTTGATCTCGACGTCTTCGCGACCTCGATACACAGCAGCACGCATGCTCCAGACTCCTTCACACTTGGAGTGGTGGTGGGCGAAACCGGCCGGGTCGGTCGGAAGAGGCGCGAGCCGAGATGGGTTGGCGGGAACCGCGCTGGCCTTGGTATTCCGCGCCCACATGTATGTTGTGGACAGTTAATGTGATACGCGCCACCAGGAGCGGCCGCCAAGGGTTGCAGGGGGTTGCAGTCATGGCCCGAGCAGCAATGCGGCAACACCGAGTGAAGCAGGTTCACCCCGTTCTCGCGGTCGTGGGCTAGGTTTCCTGCTCCGACAACGCACGCGCCTGACGCGCCAACCGCCTGGCCTCCCGCACCGGCCGCGGCGTGCGGTGCCGACAGGTCGCGAGCACGACGCGCACCGCGATATCGGCGTCGGTCCGCCAGGCTGCGTGTACAGCCACCGGCCTGCGACCCGGCCTGGTCCGCAGCCATTTGCCCACCACGCATCCTTCCAGCAGCAACGGGCTCGCCGAGCCACGCTCGTCGGCAGGCCAGTCACCGTGCGCGAGCAGGGTGCGGTGCGTGACCCCCACTGTCGGAATGTCAAGCATCGCACCGAGGTGCAGAGCTAGGCCGCAGCGTCGCGGATGGTCACGGCCGGTCGCATCGACGAGCACGACGTCCGGCCGCACGGGCAGCGCACGCACCACCGCGTCCAGCGTGGGACCCAGCCGCAGCGCCAGCAGTCCCGGCACATATGCCCAGCCGGTGGTGCCGAACGCGGTGGCACGGCCGAGGCACCGCTTACGGTGGAAGGCAGCCGCGCCCGCCCACACCGGGTCACCAATCCCACCCGGACCGGAGTGTCCTTTCGGAAAGGCGGCGAAACAACCCGCGACCAGCGAATCCGTCGTCGGCTGCCACGGTTCGGGGTGTTCGCCGGCCAGCGCGTCTTGCGCCACCGTAAGTTCCGTGACGGTGCCAGGCCACTCCATGAGCACCACCTGCACGCGGTCAGGTCACCCTGGTCGGCGTCAGCTCCTCCTTCGTGAATCGTCGTGGTTACCCCGCACGACCGATGATGAAACGACTCCGTCGTGCCGACCGATGCCCCCGATCGGGTGGTCATCGACCGATTCGATGGCGACGGCGAAACTCGCGGCACTCCGCGTCCGATCACCAGGCAGGCTCCCGCAGTCGCCGAGTCCCATGGCGCGCGGCCGTCCGTAGGAGGAGGTACGCCGTGAGTGTCTGGGACGAGCTGGCGCCGGCCGCGCGTGACTCGGGTGCACTCGGTGGCCTGCGGCAGCTGTTGCAGGACATCAACGTCACCACCACGGTCGACGAGGTGCCCGGCCCGCCCCCGCGCAAGCGGCTCCGCGGAACCTGGAGCCCCTCGGCGGGCCGCCCGCTCCGCTTCGATCCGGCCACCGGCGGCTTCTCACTGGAATCGGTGACCCAGCCCGCCGACCCCAACCGGACGCCGATCGAGTTCCCCGACCCGAGGGTCACCTTCGAGCTGCTGCTCGACCTCGATGCTCCTGGCGGCGATCCGACCGGGCCGTTCCAGCTGAAGCTGACCGTGCCGAGCGCGATCGTCCGGTTGCCGTTCCTGCGCGGCGCCAAGCTCGACGCCCGAAGCATGCTCGAAGCCGACCCGGCACGCCCGGACGTGAAGTTCCACCTGCCGCGGCTGACCATCCAAAGCAGTTGGGCCGGGTCCACCGGCCTGTCCGCGCGGCTCGCTTCGGCCTCCACCGCGCCGCCCGGCGGCACCGACCCTGCTGATATCTACGAGTTCGTCCGGATGGAACCGCCCTACGCCCTGGTCGGCCCGGGGGACGTGATCGGCTTCGCCTTCCGCACCGCCGCGCTCGACCTGTCCGCCGCCAGCAACCCACCGGGCGCGGCGCGCGCGATGCCCCTGGACTGGCAGGGATTCTGGCTGCCGGAGGCGCGCCTGTTCGTCGCGCCCAGCGGCATGGAGGGCCTCGCGGTCAACGCCGGTGTCCGCGACCTGTGGATCGGGATCGGCGCGCACTCAGGGGTCACCGGACTGTTCGAGGCCGAGGTCATCAACCGCGGCGGCCAGCCGCAGGTGCGGGTGCGCTTCCAGGACGGCGCCGGGCGCTGGTACGACGGCACCGGTCCCACGGTCGCCTGCCCGAGCACGCCACCCTGTTCGTCGACGCGGGTGGCGGGCTCGCGCCCTACAGCTACGCCATCACGGTCGGCGGCACCGCCACCAACGCCGACCGGGTCGCGGTGACCACACCAGCCACCGGCAGCGTCGCCATCCAGGTCACCGTCACCGATGCCGCCGCGCACACCAGCACGGCGACCGGATCGCGTATCGTCGTCGTGTCGCAGACCGCGGGCAGCGCGGTGGTGCGGCTCGATCCGGAGGGCGGCGACGTCGGCTGGTCGTGGGACGGCGGGGGCTGCGCCACCGGCACGACCGCGACCATCCCGGTCGCCAGCGGCGCGACGGACACCACGGTCGGCGTCAGCGCCACCCGCACCCGATCCGGCGGTGCGCCGACCGACCTGCCTGCTTACTTCGTCGTCGACCATCCCCGGCCCGCCGAGGACGGGCTGCCCCCGAGCCGGCACTTCAACTACTCGAGCAACCCGGACAACACGCGCACCAGGAAAGCCTTCCCGGACGGAACTTTCGAGCCCGGCGCCGAGCCGTTCATCGTCGGCGCGAACCATACCCGCATCGCCGCGTCCCCCGCCGGAACGTCCTTTGTGGTCAATGGGTTCGCCTCCTACGACGGCGACGACAGCGCGGGTGCCCTCGTCTACAACCGCGCGTTGAGCGAACGCCGCAGGGACGCGCTGGTGCACGTGCTGCGGACCATGATCCCCGGCGCGACCGTCACCGCGGGTACCGCCGACGGGTTCGCCGCGCATCTCGCGGCGGGCGGAAACCCGGCGCAGCGCAACGAGTACTGGCGGGCGACCGTAGTCGCCACCCCGCCCAGCGCGACTACCGAGACCGTGCAGGGCACCCTGCGCCGCCCGGCAGCGCCGCCCACCACACCGCCTGCCGATGTGGACCCCGCACCGTCGCGGCCACCGGTGCCCGACTGCTTCCGCAAGATCGGCGCGCGGGTGGAGATCGTGCGCAACACCTTTGTGCGCGCCGAGGTCTACGGCGAATTCGACGTGCAGACAGCCGCCGAGCAACGGCTGGCCGCCAACTCGGCAGGCACCATCCCGCCGCGAACCAACCCAAACGACGGCATCTGCGTTTTCCTGGTCCGGCTGCGGATCGACGAGCAGCGGACCGCGTGGTCGGCCGCCGCGGAGTTCCGCGCGATCGAGGCCGATCGCGACGGGCTGGCGAAGCTCGAGCGACCGACCTCGGGTGCGACCGCGGGCACCGACGTGGTCGGCGCGGTCGCCGCGCTCGCCCCCCTGCTGGCCACCGCGACCCCGCCGTCACCGGCCGAGGGTGAACTGGTCGCGCTCGGGGTGGCCACCGGCGCGGTGATCGGGCTCGCCGGGGCGGGCGTAATCAGCACCTCCTACGTCGTGCTGCGCGGCGGCGAACTGGTCATCGCGGACGGGCCGGACGGCACCCAGGTCAGCCTGCTGCTCGACGTCGAGACTGCCTTCTACTTCGACCTCGGAATCATCCGCGTCCCGCACGACCGGCCTCTCGTGACGCGGTACAAGGCGGTCGGGTTGCGCTCGACCTGGAACACCAGCACCAGCGACGGCGGGATCGAATACGTGCCGCTCTGGGCGTTCGACCCGACCCGCGGCTACGACCTGGACGTGCCCGCCGGTGCGCTGGTCGCGCGTGAGCCGTTCGGTCAGATCCTGCGCGCACTCGGTTTCCGGGTCTCCCGGGACAACCCGGCCTACCTCGAGGCCGAGGTCGGGGTCGGCGTCGACCTGGGCATCGTGGACATCGACACCGTGCGGGTGCGGGTGCGGCTGGACGCGCTCGAAGCCCCGCAGATCACCGCGTTCGGCGCCGGCATCGACGTCCCCGGCGTGCTGCACGGCTCCGGCTACCTTTCGCTGCCGCCCAGCGGCGGGCTCGAGGGCGCCTTCGATCTGACCGTCGTTCCGCTGAACATCCGCGCGGCTGCCGCGCGAGCGTGTCCAGGTTCCGCGCCGAGGCCGCGGTCATCCCGTGGCTGGAGATCGCCCACACGCACCTGCAGCGGGACGACCGTCGGCGCATCGACCTGGAGCGGTTGAAGCGCCGCGAGGCCGACGTGCAGCTGCGGTGGTCCTGCTCGGCCGCGCTCGGCGCGCCACCGGGCCCGTTCACCGTGTGGACCCGTAAGCCCGGACGGCGCTTCGCCGACGTGCCGGTGGAAGCGACACCCCACCCGCTCGGCGTGCGGCTGCGCTGGGACGGCCGCAGTGTGGTGACCCTCGAGGTGGAGTGCACGCCGATCGACCCGGCTCGCGCGGTGTCTGTCTGGGGCTTCCGTGGCCCGATCGGCCCGTTCGCCGCGGTGGGTGTGAGGGCGGTCAACCCCGGCGGACCCGGTCGCCGCTCGCTGGTGCTGCGCTCCAGCGGCATGACCCATGCACTGCTGATCAACGGCCGCGACCCGGTCGCGAAAGTCGACTACCTGCGCGAGACGGTCGAGGACGAGGACTGGGAGGAACTCGAACTGGTCGGGCTACCGGTGGATGCCGGTGGTTGGGGGGGCACCGCGTACGACGCGGGACCGCAGGGCATGGTCGGCGCGTTGGCCGACCCCGCGGACGCCGCCGTCGAACGGCTGATGCGTGCCGCGCCGCCGCTGGGCTGGTGGCCGTCGACCGAATCGGGCCGGATCGCGCCGGAGTGGGCCGCGCCCGATCCGCGCGCGCTGGTGGACGAGGTGCGTGCCTTGCTGCTGAGCGAGATCGAACCTCTCTACGACCCCTGGTTGCGGCCGCATCAGCAGGCGGGGGTGCGTACCTCCCGGGTGATCGACCCGCCGGTGCAGGACGGGCGGGCTTCCCGGCAGGCGTCCCGCGCGGAAGCGCGGCCGTTCGGCGCGTTGCTGCTCGCCGGGACAACCGATCCGTTCCTGGCGCTGGCCACCGGCTTCGGCACCGGGTACTCGCTGCGGGAGCGGGAAAGGGTGCACGGCAAGGACTTCCTGGTCACCGCCGACTACCCGGACACCCAGGGCGGCCCGGCTACCTATGCCGCTTTCGTTCCGTGGCCGGGCAGCCATAGCGACACCGCACCGGTGACCGGCCTGGCCGCCGCGCGGGACGGCATCATCCGGCCGACCCTGCGCGACAAGCCGTGGCGGGAGACCGTCCGGCTGCGCTGGGACCACGTCGAGTCGAGCGCCTTGCTCGGCCGCCCGAGCGGTGTCGCACTCGGCCATTTCGACCCGGCGGGTGGTCCGCAGGCCGAGCCGATGCTGGAGAAACGCGACTCGGGGGGTTGGCACACACCGGTACCGACCAGGGCACCGTCGGCTCCGGGAGCTCCGGTGGCCGACCACGACGTGCAGGTCGACACCGCGGCCGAGATTCCGATCGGCTCGGGTGGGCGCACGGTTGGCTACGCCGTAGCCGTCCAGGACGTCTTCGGGGTCTGGTCGGCGTGGGAGGACACCGGCTACGTCGGCGACGAGCCCTCGGCGCCCGCCCCACGGGTGCTGGCGCTCCGGCTGGACAGCGGCTATACCGGTTCGCCGTTGTGTCCGACCACGCTGGAGGTTGCACTCGCGGTCGATTTGAGCACCCGAACACCCACCGCGCTGGAGGTGTTCGCTGTGCTGTTCCCCGCCGCGGCGGCCGGCGCCGCTCCGCCGCCCGGAGTGACCCCGACCGGACCCGCGCCCGCGGGCTGCGTCCGGCTGGACGTGACGGTGCCGTTCAGCGGTGACGCCCCGGTGCCGCCGACCGGCACCACCGTCCGGTGCCTGGACGCCGCGGGGGAGACCGAGGTACCACCCGGGCCTGCGCAGTCCGAGGAAGCAGGCGCTACGTCTGCACCGTCACCGCGCCCGCGCTGGACTTCGGCGCCACTGCGCATTGGGGTGTCGCGCTGTGGGCCCGTGAGCACCTCGCGGTGCTGGGCGGACCGGGGCCGATCGCCCCGGCCGGTGCTCCGGCGCGCGGCTATGTGTCCACACCGGTGCCACCGGCCATCCCCGCCTCGCCGCCGCTGCCCGGGGTGCCGGTCGGGAGTGCGCCCGACGCGGAGGGGCGCAGCCATACGCGGATCGCCTGGCCGACCCCGGCAGGCGCGGTGTCACGGTACATCGTTTACGAGGTCGCGGAGGCCGCGTTGCGCACGGAGGCCGCCCTGAGCGCGCGTGCCCCGGCGGGCGACGTGCCCGGAGCGCGCCTCGCGCAGCTGTGGAGTGCCTATGACGCGTTGGACAGCGGTCGCAGGCGCGCGATTTTCCGGAAGGTGCTCGAGCTGGATGGTGCACTGCGGGAAGCCGACGTGCCGCTGCCGCGCGGATCGGCCGATATTCACCTGTTCGCGGTAACCGCGATGAACCCGGCCAATATCGAATCCGGCTGGCCGCCCGATCACACCCATCTGCGCGCGTTCATGGCGCCACACATCGTCTCGCCTGCCGCGCCCGCGGTGTCCCCGGAGTTCGTGTCCGTGGGTGGCACACCGGGTGTGCGGCTCGAACTGTCCACTGTGTCCACGATCGAGGTCACCCGGTTCCTGCTCTTCCGCACCCGTTCGGAGATGGCGGCGCCTCCGCGGAAACGATGGGTGCGCCGTTCGCGGAGGTTCCGGCCACCCTGTCGGCCGATCCGGCCACGCCCACCGGGGGCCGCCGCTACGTTGCCGCCTGGAGCGGGTTGTTGCCCGGTGCCTGGCAGCCGTGGCTGGTCCGGGCCGTCGCGGTGCCGGTTCCTGAGGTGCCGGTGCAGGCGGTGCGGGGTGTGCCCTCACCCGGTTCGGCCACGGTGCCGCTGCAGGTGCTTCCGGCCGGGCCACCTGACCTCGACGTCCTGGTCGTCGACGATTGGGACGGCACCGGGGTCGTCGTGCGCACCGGGACCGCTGCGCCGGTGCCGCCCACCCCGCTGGGCCCGCATGTGCTGAGCGCGGTCATCGAGTCCGGTGGGGCGGAGCTGTTCGGCCGGCTGGAGTCCGCACTGCACGAGGTGCGGGCCGGGGATCCGATGACGCGCCCGCCCGAGGCGGACACCGGACCGGTCGCCGTTCGCGGGGCAGTGGTGTCGGGCGGCACACCGGTGGCGTTGTGGTTCCGGCGCCCCGTGGTCACCGATCCGGTGCGGGTGACGTTGCGGCTGGCCGATCCGCTCGGCCGGGTCACCACGAGGACGGTCGACGTGCCCGCGGGTCCGCTCGGCAATCCGCCGTCGTTGGACATCCTGGACGCCTTCGAGATTCGTGGCCGCGGCGTGCTGGCCCGGCTGCGCAGCGATGCCCCGGTCGTGGATCTCGGCGAGGGCCCGCACCTGCTGCATATCGCGGCTACGCAGGCGAACCGCCCGATCTGGCCGCCGCGTCCCCGCCCGCGTCCGATCCGGCTCAGCGTTGCCCTGCCGGACATCCCGACGGTGGAGCGCCATCGCCCATTCCCGCCCCGGGAGCCGATCCAGGTGGTGCGCACCAACGACGAGTCGCCGTTCAGCTATGACGTGCTGATCCGGTCGGGCACGCCGCTGGACATCTCGGTCGCGATCGAGGCGCCCGACGGGCTGCGCACCTCTCGGCGCACCACGGTGGGGAGGCGGTGAGTGCGAGGCGAACCTGCGGCGACCTGCTCCGCCAGATCGAGCGACCGACGGGCTGCACGACCGGTTGAACCGGAGTCGGTCAGGACCGGCGTCAGATGGGATTGACCGCAGGTCGGACGGCTGGTTGCGCGGCGTCGATCAACATGGTCAGATCATCCGGGTCGGAGGTCACGATAGCCGCGTGGGCAGCGATCCCCATTACCACCGCGGTCACTTCGACCACATCGGACGTGCCTACGCGGCCACAGAGCACGCCGGCGGCGCGGCCGACCGGGTCGGTCATGTCGACGATGTCGCAGCCGCGCAGGAGTCGTGTCAGCGACGCCTGCGGTGGTGAGCCTCGCCAGACCTGAGCAAGTACCGGCACCGGAACAATCATCCGCCGACCCTCATCCAGGGCCTGCCGGTGCAGCAGCCACATGCGAAGCGTCGCCGCGGAGCGAGCGGGGCTCAGCGTGTCCGCATGGATCACCCGATCGGCTGTGGATTGCCTCCGGATCGAGGATGGCCTGGTCGCCGTCGCCGAGTGGGAGACCGAGCACGGCGCCTTCACCGCGGCCGACCTGACCCAGGCAGCCGCCGAGCTGGCGGGCCTGGACGCACAGATGGTCGGTAACGCCAAGCGGCAAGCCGGATGAGGGCTGCGGCAACGCGCGTCTCGCTGCTGTACGACGCGGGTGCGCTGAACGCCGCCGACGCAAACAAGCCGGGCCGGGCGTCGGCCCGCCGGTCAGGGGTCCTCCGGTGTGATCAGTGTCAGCGTGGGGAAGTAGCTGCGGTAGCGGGCCGGGTCGCGAGTGAGTAGTCGGTAGCGTTTCACCGCTGCGTGTGCGCCGATGTAAAAGTCGGGCTGGGGCGAGCGGCGTTCACCGCCCCGCTTTCGATAGGCGAGGAATGCGCGCGAGGCGATGAATCCGGCATCGTAGGGCAACGGCTGGCGGACGAAGTCCATGGTCGGCAGTGCGTCGTCGAGATCTTCGATCGTGTCGAACCCGGCGGGCACCTCCGCGTAGATGATCGGGTTGATGGCCAACTCTCCGGCGTCGCGGGCATCGGCGAGCGCGGTCTCCGCCCAGTCGGCCCAGGTCGGGTCGCCGGTGAGCACATCGAGTAGGACGCACGTGTCGACCAATGTGACGACCTGGTCGACCACGTGCAGGCGCGCGCTACTCGCCACGGAAGAGATTCATCAGCTCATCGGTGCTCATCGCGGTCGTCGCCCTACCGCGCATTCCCGCGGCGAGGCGGCGTCCTCGGGTCTGCCCGCCCTCGGCGCGGACGATGCGCAGGGTCCCACCGTCCTCGACGACCTCCACGTCGTCGCCTTCGTGCAGGTGGTGTTTGGCGCGGAGCGCAGCCGGGATGGTGACCTGCCCCTTGCTGTTGAGCCGCATAGCCGCCCTCCATAAGACACGTAATACGTGTAGTACAAGAAACACGCGCCCATCCGGCTACAGGCAGGAATGACCTTCACCGGCACGAGCTTGTCCGAACGGCTGGAGCGGGCGTGCGCCGCAACCCACTGTGTCGCAGTAGCCGGAAACTTCTGAGAAAGTTCTGGACGAGGTGTCGATCTGGACCTTGCCCGTTCGACGCGTGAGCAGAAGCCGGAAGAGCCCGGCTTGACAACCTGAGGAGAAGACAATGCGATACATGGTCATCGTCAAGGCCGATCAGAAGTCCGAAGCCGGCGTGATGCCGAGCGAGCAGGTGCTCACCGAGATGGGCAACTACAACGAGGAGCTGGTCAAGGCCGGCGTAATGCTGGCGGGCGAGGGACTGCACGCCAGCTCGAAGGGTGCCAGGGTGCGGTTCTCCGGCGACGGCACGACGACCGTGACCGACGGACCGTTCGCCGAGACCAAGGAGCTGATCGCCGGCTTCTGGCTGATCCAGGTGAAGTCGAAGGAAGAGGCCCTGGAGTGGGTCAAGCGCGTGCCCAACCCCGAGGGCGAGGAGTTCGAGATCGAGCTCCGACAGGTGTTCGAGGCCGACGACTTCGGCGATGAGTTCACTCCCGAACTGCGCGAGCAGGAGGAGCGCCTGCGCGCGCAGTCGGCCGCCAAGCAGGCGTAGTTACCGGCGAATTCACTCGACGAAACGACAGGGAGTGAGACTACGATGCGATTCGTGATCATCCGCAAGGCGGACCAGGACACCGAGGCGGGCGTGCTGCCCAGCAAGGAACTCCTCGAATCGATGATCCAGTACAACGAGGAGCTGGCGAAAGCCGGCGTACTGCTGGCAGGCGAGGGACTGCAACCGAGCTCCAAGGGAGCACGGGTCTCGTTCTCGGACGGGCAGCCGACGGTGACCGACGGGCCGTTTACCGAGGCCAAGGAGCTGATCGCCGGCTTCACGATGATCGAGGTGGCATCCAAGCAGGAGGCTATCGAGTGGGTGAAGCGCTGGCCCGCCATCGACGGTGACGGACAGGTCGAGCTGGAGCTTCGCCAGGTGTTCGAGGCCGACGACTTCGGCGAGGAGTTCACTCCCGAGCTGCGCGATCAGGAGGAGCGCCTGCGCGCGCAGTCGGCCGCCAAGCGCTGATACCCAGAGGGATTCCATGAGCACAGTAACGTCGAAGGACGGCACCACCATCGCGTTCGAGCGGATCGGTGCCGGGCCGCCGGTCATCCTGGTGGACGGCGCGCTCTGCTACCGAGCATTCGGTCCGGCGAAGCCATTGGCGAAGCAACTGGCCGAGGACTTCACGGTGTACCTCTACGACCGGCGTGGCCGAGTGGAGAGCGGGGACACCGCGCCCTACGCCGTCGAGCGCGAGGTCGAGGACAGCAACGGTCGCACCGAACCGGAGGACGCCCTCGCCCCGATGTTGGTGGGGTTCTTCACCGGCTGAAACGGGTGTCGGTATTGCGGTGGCCCGCGGGAAACTGCTTGATTGGTCCCCGTGGCGGTTTCGGATACCCATCGTGCGATCGACGCTGTCTGGCGGATCGAATCGGCGCGGCTCATCGCAGGCCTCGCGCGCATGGTGCGCGACGTTGGTCTTGCCGAGGAACTCGCGCAGGACGCACTCGTCGCCGCGCTCGAACAATGGCCCGAGTCAGGCGTCCCGGACAAGCCGGGCGCCTGGCTCATGGCCATCGCGAAACGGCGGGCGATCGACATGTTCCGCCGGAACGAACGGTTCGAGCGCAAGCTCGAGGAGCTCGGCCGCGGGCAAGCCCAGCAGGAGCTGGCCATGCCCGATTTCGACGCCGCACTCGGCGGCGACATCGGCGACGACCTGTTGCGGTTGGTGTTCACCTCCTGCCACCCGGTGCTGTCCACCGAGGCGCGGGTAGCGCTCACCCTCCGCGTCCTCGGCGGACTCACCACCGACGAGATCGCGCGCGCATTCCTTGTCCCCGAGCCGACCGTGGCGCAGCGGATCGTCCGGGCCAAGCGGACATTGGCAAAGAAACAGGTGCCGTTCGAGGTGCCGCAGGGTGATGAGCTCGCCGCCCGGCTGTCGTCGGTGCTCGAGGTCATCTACCTGGTGTTCAACGAGGGCTACTCGGCGACCGCCGGTGACGACTGGATGCGACCGGCGCTCTGCGAGGACGCGCTCCGCCTCGGCCGCATCCTGGCGGAGCTCGCGCCGAAAGAGCCGGAGGTGCACGGTCTGGTCGCGTTGATGGAGATCCAGGCGTCGCGCGCACGGGCGAGGATCGGCCCGTCCGGGGAGCCTGTCCTGCTGCTCGATCAGAACCGCGCGCGCTGGGACCAGCTCCTGATCCGCCGGGGGCTCGCCGCGCTCGAGCGTGCCGAGCAACTCGGTGGCGCCCGCGGCCCGTATGCGTTGCAGGCCGCGATCGCCGCCTGTCACGCACGCGCCCGCACCGCGGAGGAAACCGATTGGGTGCGGATCGCGGCGCTCTACGCCGCGCTCGCCGAGGTCGCGCGATCCCCGGTGGTCGAGCTGAATCGGGCGGTCGCGGTGGGGATGGCGTTCGGCCCGGCTACCGGCCTCGACCTGGTCGACGCGCTGACGTCGGAGCCCTCGCTCAAGGGGTACCACCTGCTGCCGAGCGTGCGTGGCGACTTCCTGGTCAAGCTGTCCCGCTTCGACGAGGCCCGTGCCGAGTTCGAGCGAGCGGCATCGCTGACCCGCAACGAACGGGAGCGCGCGCTGCTGCTCGAACGCGCCACCGTCTGCGCCAAGGGCGCGGCACCGGTGCAATAACGAGCATCCCTGGAGGGTTATTCACAAGTCAGTTGGCGGGGGCCGCCCGGAGGGTGGCTCGCGACGACTGACTGCAGGCGAGGGGCGTGATTGAGGTGAGCGCGCCGTGGTGAATAGCCCGACTTATGAGTAAGACACCTGCCTCCGCGAGCTCCGGCCCGCCCCTGTCGACTCCGATTGTGCATAACCCTCAATGTCGTTGAAGTCGACTTCCTTGCCGGTGCGCTCATCGGGCCCCGGTGAGCTCGAGCAGCCGCTCGCGCGCGGCCTCGGCGGAGACCGCGTGCTCATAGATTTGGGCCCAGGGGTCGTTCTTGCGCGCCAGCCGTCTGCGCAGCCGCTTCAGGTCCCAGCCATTCGGCTCGGCCTTGCCGAGCTCGTTCCAATCCAGCGGGACCGCGGCCGCTGCGCCGGGACGGGCGCGCAGTGAGTATGGCGCGATGAAGGTCTGCGCATAGCCGTTTCGGTTGGTGTCCAAGAAAATTCGGTCGCCACGCCGGTCCTTGCGCACGGCGGTGGTGAGCCGCTCGGGGTCCAACCGGGCGAGCACATCCGCCACGTCGCGAGCCAGCGCGCGGGCGGTGTCGTAACCGGTGGAGGCGTCCACCGGGGCGACCACGTGGAAACCGCGGCCACCTGTGGCCTGCACGAACGGTTCGAGCCCAACCGCGAGGAACACGTCGTGCGCTCGCCGGGCCACGCTGCGCAGCTCACCGGCCTGCTTGCCGTCCGGCGGGTCGATGTCGATCACCATCAGGTCGGGCTTGTCCAACGCACCCACGCGCGAGGGCCAGATGTGGAACTCCAGCACGGCTTGGTTGGCCAGGTACACCAAGGACGCCGCATCGGAGCACACCACGTAGTGGCTGGTGCCCTTCTGCTCCCGGCGCCGGGGGATATCGGCGACGTCGATCCAGTCCGGGAAGTAGTCGGGCACCTCCTTCTGGAAAAACCCGTCATCGGTGATGCCGTCCGGATACCTGCGCAGGCTCAACGGTCGCTCTTGCAAGTGCGGCACCATCACCTCGGCCACCCGACGGTAGTGCTCGACCACCTCACCCTTGGTGACACCTGAATCCGGGTAGAACACCTTGCTGGGCCGAGAAACCGTCACCTCATGCCCGTTGATCAACATCGTCGACCTCCTCGTCGATGAGGCCTTCCCGCAGGGTGGCCAGGGTGCGACTGAGCAGCCTGGACACGTGCATCTGGGAGATGCCGACTCGCTCGGCGATCTGCGTCTGCGTCATGTTGTAGAAGAACCGCAAGGCGAGGATTCGGCGTTCTCGCTCCGGCAGTGCGCGCACGAGCGGCTCGAGCGCCTCGTGGTTCTCCACACTCGCCAGCGCTCTGTCGTTCTCACCGATGGACTCGCCAAGCGATGCCCCTTCTCCGTTGCCGGACAGCGATTCGTCCAGCGACATCGAGTGGTACGCCTGCCCCGCCTCCAGCCCCTCGTACACCTCGTCCTTGCTGATCCCCAGATACTCGCCGATCTCGCCCGGGGTGGGTGCCCGGCCCAGCCGCTGCGCGAGTTTGGTGCCTGCGGTGCTCACCGCGAGGTGCAGTTCCTTGAGCCTGCGCGGCACGCGCATCGACCAACTCGCGTCGCGGAAGTGTCTGCGCACCTCGCCCATCACGGTGGGTACCGCGTAGGAGAGGAAGTCGTTACCCTTGTCCGGCTCGAACCGGTCCACCGCGTTGATCAGGCCCACCGTGGCGACCTGCACCAAGTCCTCTTTCGGCGTGCCACGGCCGGAGAAACGCTGTGCGATGTGCTCGGCGAGAGGCAGATGACCCGTCACGAGTTCGTCGCGGACGACGGAGTAGCGCGGGTCATCTGGATCAAGCTGGGCGAGCTCGTCGAACAGTGGTACCAGGTGGTCGTATTCGTGGGATGAGTGCCGGTTCGACGGGGCGGCGGCCGAGTTTCTCACCCTTCGACCACCGGCCTGCGCTTGGACAGCTCGATGTGCACCAGGTGAAACCGGCCACCCGCATCTGGCTCAACCCAGCTGACCGCGGCGTCGGCGAGCGTGGTGAGCACTCGCCAACCGAAGGTCGTCGTGCTGGGCGCGGTGGCGTCGTGCGAGGTGACCGACGCGGTGAACACGATCTCGTCGGCGCGTAGGGTGAACCTGGCGACCAGGATCGAATTCTCCACCGCACGGGTGATCAGGCTGGAGCACGATTCGTCGACTGCCATCTCCAGATCGGAGATGGCGTCGAGGTCGAAATCAGCGCGCATGGCGATGTTCACCGCAACCGATCGCACGATCGGCAGGTGCACGAGGGTCGCGCCGAGACGCAGTTCGATATCGTCCCGAGCGCGGAGTTCGTGCTCGACGCGCTGCTGGATATGTGTCACGCTCTGCCCCGTTTCACCTGCGGCTGCTCCAGTAACCTCCGGGCGTCGTTCGCTCTCCACTGTGCACTCGTTCCTCGTTGATCGACAGCGGAGTCAGCGCCCAAGAGCCTTTTGCAGCTCCTTCTTGGTCATCGACGAGCGTCCCCTGATGTTGCGTTGGCGGGCTTCGTTGTAGAGCTGTTCCTTGGTCGGCCCGCCAGGACCGAGACGCTTGCCGGATCGATGCCCGCCACGCTTCTGCGGCGAGACATCCTTGACCGAACTCCTGCTCGCCCGCTTGGACTCGCCGGATTGCGCGCGGTTCTTGTTCACCGTGCGGGCGGCGATCTCCTCGGCGCGGTCCTCGCTCGTGCCGCGCTTCTTCTGCGAACTCTTGATGTGCTTGTACTGGCGTTCTCGCTTGTCGCTCCAGGCTTGCTGCGGCATTCGTGCACCTCCTGTGCTCGTTGTCGGGTCCCATTAGCGGTGATGCGGTCGTCGGCTGGGTACCCAGCGCAACCACATCCGAATCAGGTGGCTGACCTGCCTCTGGAGTGCCACGATGCGCATATGCGCGCGCGATTCAAAGACCTCTGTCTGGACGCCAACGACCACCACGCGCTCGCCGACTGGTGGTGTGCCGCGATCGGTTACGTGCATCGGGACACCCTCGCGCACGAGGACGACGACTGGGTGCGTCCGGACGACTGGCCGGTGCCGATCGTGGACCCGGAGGGTCTCGGCCCGTTGATCTGGATCGTTCCGGTGCCTGAGCCCAAGACGGTGAAGAACCGGATGCACCTGGACGTGTGGGGGACCACCGAGGAACTGCTCGCGCACGGGGCGACCATGATCAGGGCGCACGACGACGAGATCGAGTGGGACGTCCTCGCCGATCCCGAGGGCAACGAGTTCTGCGTGTTCGCGCCCGCCCGGCACTGAGGGTGTCGGCTGCGCCACGTCCGCCGCGGCCTGCGTCGCGGCGGGTGATCGTTGCGCCTAGCCTGCTGGGGTGATGATCCGATGACGTGGTGGCACGCGGTCGTGATCTTCGTGGCAGGGGTATGGGCGGGCACCATCAATACCGTGGTCGGTTCGGGCACCCTGGTGACGTTTCCGGTGCTGGTCGCGCTTGGTTATCCGCCGGTCACCGCGACCACGTCGAACGCGGTCGGATTGATCCCCGGCACGATCAGCGGCTCGTTCGGGTATCGCCGCGAGCTGGCGGGTCAGTGGGGCAGGGTCGGCCGGTTGGCGATCGGCTCCTCCTTGGGTGCGATCTGCGGAACGATCCTGCTGTTATCGCTGCCCGCACGGGCGTTCGAGACCATCGTGCCGCTGCTGATCGGTCTCGCCCTGGTGCTGGTGTTGCTGCAGCCCAGGATGAGCGCGTGGGTGCTGGCCCGATCAGGCGAGAACGGCCGACCTGAACACGGCGGGCCGTTGCTGTGGTTCCTGGTCTTCCTGATCGGGATCTACGGCGGCTACTTCACCGCTGCACAGGGCGTCATGCTGATGGCGGTGATGGGCACCCTGCTGCACGAGCACCTGCAGCGGCTCAACGGTGTGAAGAACGTGCTGTCCGGTGTGGTGAACATGGTCGCGGGCATGATCTACGCCGTGGTGGCGCCGGTCAGCTGGCCGGTGATCGGCATTCTTGCGGTCGGCTCAATGCTGGGTGGCCTACTGGGCGCCAAGATCGGCCGCAAACTGCCACCCAGGGTCCTCCGGGGTGTCATCGTGGCCATCGGCGTCGCAGCCATCATCATGCTGGTGTTGCCCTAGAAGGCTAGGACCGGCGAAGCCGGAATTTCGGGTCAAGTTTTAGGCTGCTAGTCCAGATTGGGTGGCGAGCTTGTCGAGCGTTCGCTGGTAGGTGCGGCTGACCGTTTGCAGTGGACCGGGATC
>JBOHER010000208.1:0-12174 GCA_050701115.1 Haloechinothrix sp.
GACGGGCGGCGCCAACAGTCAACTCGATGCGCTCGCAGATTCGGTGGTTTCCGGCGGCCCCGGCAAAGACGGGATCCCGTCGATTGACAAGCCGAGGTTGGTCTCAGCGGATGAGGCCGCTTTCGTGCAGGAGGACGAACCGGTGTTCGGGCTGGAGCGTGGCGGTGAGGTGCGCGCCTACCCGCAGCTTGTCCTGGTGTGGCACGAAATCGTCAACGACACCGTGGGCGGCGAACCGCTCTCGATCACCTATTGTCCGCTGACCGGGACGGTAATCGGCTTCGCCGGACTCGCCGCGCGCCCGAACATGACCTTCGGGACCACCGGCAGATTGGTCAACTCCAACCTGCTGATGTATGACCGGGAAACCGACTCGGAGTGGCCACAGGTGCTCGGTACCGCGATCAGCGGAGACCTCAAGGGAGCACGTCTGCGCACGGTCCCGCTGGTGTGGTCCACGTGGAAAGCCTGGCGCACCCAGCACCCGGACACCCGTGTGCTGTCCACCGATACCGGCCACCTGCGCGACTACGGCAGCGATCCCTACGGCTCTTATCCGAACCAGAGTGGTTACTACGCCGGCGGCGGGCCGATCTTCCCGGTACGTCACACCGACGATCGGTTCCCGCCGAAAGATGTCGTGGTCGGCGTGCGTCATGGAGACGCACAGCTGGCCGTCCACAGGGAACTGGTGCGCCACGAGAAGACGGTGGAGGCAACGGTGGGCGGCCTTCCGATACGCGCCGTATGGGACGACAAGCTGGACACCGCCCGAGTGGTGCGGGGAGACGGAGGCGAGCAGACCGACTTCCTCGACGCCATGTGGTTCGCCTGGTACGCCTTCTACCCGGACACCGAGGTCATGTCGTGAACCGAGTCGGGGCCGCGGCGGTACACGCCATGGCCAGTGTCGGCGACGGCTGGGACGTGACGGGGCGAGCAGTGCGTGCCACGCCGCGCCGCGTACGCGACGCCCTGGCCCAGCGCCGGGATCGCCGGATCGGCTGGATTGCGGCGATCGTGACGCTGGTGCTCTACCTGGCGTCCATCGGCGATCTCGCAATGTCGCCGTCCGGCCGCTGGGCGGGCGCTCCACTGGCCCAGTTCGCTCCGCGGGCGTGGTTCCAGGCGCGCGCACCGTACCTGTTCGAACCGGTCGTCGAGTTGCACCCCGGCGCGCATGTCGTGGTGTTCCTCAGCCCGATCAACCTGCTGCTCGCCGTCATGGTGGCCGTGCTCGTCGGGGCCAATATCGCGGTGGTAGCACACGGATCCAGGCAAGCGGTGGCCTGTCGCCGTCCTGGATACGGTCGGGTGCTGGGCGTTCTGCCCGCGTTTCTGCTCGGCTTCGCCTGCTGCGTCCCGACATTCCTGCTGGCGTTCGGAGTCGGCACGGCCGCCGTGCTACTACCCGTGCTCTTGCCGCTGCGGCCGATCTTCTACCCGCTCACCCTGGTGCTGATGACCGGCTCCCTGGTGTGGGGCACGCACCGGCTGGGCCGCACTGCTCCGATGGGCCAGGACGGATAAGTCCGGATCGGGGGGAGCAGGCTACGGCTGGTGCGCCTGGACCCGCGGTGATCTTCTGCTCGCGGGCAACTCCACGTGTGTTTGCCGGCTGACACTCGTGCTGCGAGCTGGTGTGACCACTGGTGGGCTCATGTCCACCAGTGGGATCACCGACCGAGAGCAGGGGCGCGGGCAGTGTCGACAGCGAAGCGGGACCGCGATGAAGTGTTCGTCGAGTTCACCAAGAGCATCTGCCCGGTATGCAAGGTGGCGGTGGACGCGCAGGTCAATATCCGGGACAACAAGGTGTATCTGCGCAAGCGTTGCCGGGAGCACGGGTGGTTCGAGGCGCTGACCTACGGCGACGCGGAGGCGTATCTGGCGTCGGCCCGGTTCAACAAACCCGGCACGCTGCCGTTGACGTTCCAGACCGAGGTGCGCGACGGTTGCCCGTCGGACTGCGGCTTGTGTCCCGAGCACAAGCAGCACGCCTGCCTGGGGATCATCGAGGTCAACACCAACTGCAACCTCGACTGTCCGATCTGTTTCGCCGACTCCGGTCACCAGCCGGACGGGTATTCGATCACGCTCGAGCAGTGCGACCTGATGCTGAACACCTTCGTGGCGTCCGAGGGTGTGGCGGAGGTGGTGATGTTCTCCGGCGGGGAACCCACCATCCACAAGCACATCCTGGACTTCATCGACCTGGCCCAGTCCAAGCCGATCCGCAACGTGAACCTGAATACCAACGGCATCCGGCTGGCCGGCGACAAGCGCTTTGTCGCCGCGCTGGGCGCGCGCAATGGGCGGGACGCCAAATCGGTCAACATCTATCTGCAGTTCGACGGGTTCGAGGAGCGCGCCCACCGCGAGATCCGCGGCAAGGATCTGCGGGAGATCAAGCGGCGGGCGTTGGACAGCTGCGCCGAGGTCGGCCTGACCGTCACGCTGGTGGCCGCGATCGAGCGGGGTCTCAACGAGCACGAGATCGGCGACATCGTGGAGTTCGGATTGGGCCACCCCGCCGTGCGTTCGGTGGCGTTCCAGCCGGTGACCCATTCGGGGCGGCACGTCGAGTTCGACCCGATGACCCGGCTGACCAACCCCGACGTGATCCGGCTGCTGGTCGAGCAGCGCCCGGGCTGGTTCACCAAGGATGACTTCTTCCCGGTGCCTTGCTGCTTTCCGACCTGCCGCTCGATCACCTACCTGCTGACCGAGGGGACACCCGGCGAGCCGGCCTTCGGGGTGGTGCCGATACCCCGGCTACTCAACGTGGAGGACTACCTGGACTACGTGTCCAATCGCGTGGTGCCCGACTACGCGATCCGGGAGGCGCTGGAGAAGCTGTGGAGCGCGTCGGCGTTCATGGGCACCGAGGGCACCGAGGACAACCTCAAACATGCTGCCGAAGCATTGGACTGCGCGGACGCCTGCGGGGTGAACCTGCCCGACGCGATCGCCAACCTCACCGACCGCGCGTTCATGATCGTGGTGCAGGATTTCCTCGACCCCTACACGCTCAACGTCAAGCAGCTGATGAAGTGCTGCGTCGAGGAGATCACCCCGGACGGGCGGCTGATCCCGTTCTGCGCCTACAACTCCGTCGGCTACCGGGAGCAGATCCGCGAGCAGATGTCCGGGACCAAGGTCGCCGACGTCGTGCCGAACTCGATCGAACTGCGGCCGTTCGTCGCCGACTCGCCCTACGGGTCCAAGATCGCGCGCCGGGAGGCCGTCGATGGCAGGCGCTGAGGAAACCAAGGCCTGCTGCGCCGCCGCCTACAGCACGGACGCGGTCGCGCTGGTGCTCGGCAAGTCCTACCACCCCGGCGGCTTGGCGCTGACCCGCCGCCTCGCCGAGCGACTCGGGCTGCGCTCGGGGCACCGGGTCGTCGATGTCGCATCGGGTCCGGGAACGACCGCGCGGCTGCTGGCCGCCGACTATGACGTCACGGTCGACGGGATTGACCTCGGCGAGTCCAGTGTGGAGGGTGCCCGCGCTGCGGTTGAGGAAGCTGGGTTGTCCGCGAAGGCTCGGTTCCACGTCGGTGATGCCGAGCGGATTCCCTTACCGAACAACGCTTTCGACGCACTGGTATGCGAGTGCGCCTTCTGCACGTTCCCGGACAAGGCCACGGCCGCTGCCGAGTTCGCGCGGGTACTGAGGCCCGGCTGCCGGGTTGGCATCACCGACGTCACCGTCGCCGAAACCGGACTGCCCGACGAGCTCACCACGCTCGCCGCCTGGGTGGCGTGCATCGCTGACGCCAAGCCGCTCGCGGAATACTCGGCAATTCTTGCTACGGCGGGACTTCGCACCGTCTACACCGAACGCCACGATGGGGTGGTCGCGCGCATGGTCGACCAGATCGACGCGCGAGTCCGGCTGCTGCGCATGGCGGCACCCGCGCGGCTGAGCGATGCCGGGGTCGACGTGGACGCCGTGCTGCGCTACTGCGCGCTCGCCAAGCAGGTCGTGGCCGACGGGCTCATCGGCTACGCACTGCTCGTCGCTGAGAAATCGCGCTGACCGGACGCGCGGTGCGTCCGCCGTACGTGCCGAAGAACTGGGCGGCCGCTTGCTGCACTGCGATGGACCAGGTGGGGTATGCGTGCGCCGTATGGGCGAGCCTGCCGGTGAACATGCCGGTGCTCATGGCGAGCGCGGGTTCAGCGATGACCTCGCCTGCGCGCTCGGCAACGATCGTCGCGCCGAGCACGCGTCCGCCGCCGGTGTTGCCGAGAAAGGGTCGCGGCCCGGCGATCAGCTTGACGAATCCGGTGGTCGCGTCGGCCGCGATCGCGCGGTCCACCTCGCTCATCGGCAGGAACGCGACCCGCGCGCGGGAGTCGGTGACTTCGCTCTCGAGCGCACCCACCGACGCGACCTCGGGTTGGGTGAACACCACCTGGGGGATCGCCGCGCTGTCGAATGTTGGGCGGCGGACGCGGCGCAGCGCGGCACCCACCGCGACCCGGCCCATGGCGTAGGCGGCGTGGGTGTGGCCGAAGAGCCCGGTTACGTCGCCGGCCGCATACACACCCGGGGCGGTAGTGGCCAAATGCTTGTCCACGACGACGAAACCCCTGTCGTCGGTATCGATCCGCGCGGCCGCCAACCCGAGGTCAGCGGTCGCCGGTCGACGCCCCGTCGCGACGAGCAGCCGCTGAGCGGAGATCGTGCGACCGGTGGCCGCGTGCAACACAATCCCGTCGGCGTCGCCCCGCGCCGCGGCGACGTGGGTATCGGTGTGGATCGCAATGCCTTCCGCGGCGAGGATTTCGGCCATCAGCGCGGCGGCTTCTGGCTCCGCGCCGGGAAGTAGACGGTCCGCGTTCTCCACAATGGACATGCTGATGCCGAGCCTGGTGAAGGCCTGCGCGAGTTCGCAGCCGGTCGCGCCGCCGCCGAGGATGGCCAGCGACTTCGGCGGCTCGGTGAGGTCGAAGATCGTGTCGGTGGTCGCGTACGGCGTGTCCGCGAGCCCGTCGATGGTCGGCACCATCGGGGTGGTGCCGGTGGCTACCACGATCCGCGCGGCGTGCAATGGGTGGCCGTCCACGTCGATCCGATCCCGGTCAAGGAACCGCGCGCGACCCCGCAGAACCTCGATGCCCTGCTCGCGTAGGGCCGCCTCGTCCTCGGTGGCGGCGATCCGCGCGACCGTGTCGCGCACCCGTGCCATCGCGTTGCCGAAGGGGATCCCGTGCGCGGCGGCCTCGATCAGCGTTTTGGACGGCACGCACCCGGTGAACGTGCAGTCCCCACCAGGCGGTCCCTCCGTCACCAGCAGCGTGCGTGCACCCGCGCGCCTCGCGCTGCCGACCGCGGCCAGTCCGGCGGCTCCACCGCCGAGCACGATCAGGTCGTACTCTCCGCGCGGGGCCGTGCCCGACGGGGACTCATTCCCTGCCACGATGAGGAATCACCGCCGCCGCAGCCAGAACCGCGAGGTGTGCTCGGTGCTCACGCGAACGTTCCTAACCATCTGGTCAGCGCGTACAAGGCGGTGTAGGTTCCGGCGGCGACGCCCAGGACGCCGAGCAGTCTCCAGCGCCAGTTTTCGCGCTGCTCGGGCTTGGTCGTCACTTCACCAGCCTTCCATGGAACTCCACATCCTCATACCAACACCACCGCTCGGTGATCGCACCGCACAGTGTCAGCGCGCTGACCCGCGTGATCGCCGACGAACTGCGAGCACGACTTGGAACGCGACGGCCGGGCGCAGCACCCTCGGGCGAGGGGCGTCGACCATCCGACCCCGCGCCACGCTGATCGTGGTAACCGCGACGACGGGCAGTACCCACGCGCCGATCGCGGCGGCTCGCATGCGGCTGCTGGGTTCATTGGCAAGGGTGAACCAGGTCCAGAACGCCGCGTCGGCCAGGTAGTCCGCGTACCGACCGAAGGGCGAGTGAGTCCCGCTCGCCCGGGCGAGGCGGCCATCCAGCAGATCGGTGCTGAGCGCTACGGCCGCAAGCCATGGATCAACCCGGGTGCCGGCAAGTGCGGGCAGGTTGGCGCGGACGAGGGTGAGGACATCAGCCAGGCTGAGTGATCGACGCTGTTCGAGCAGACCGAGATGGCAGGCTGCCATCAACCAGCTGGCCGCGGTCCAGGTGCTGGGCCGCAAGCCTCGCCGCGCACGACGACCGACCGCATCGAACACGCAGTGCAGCACGGTGATCTCGAGCAGGGCGCGCGGTCGCTGGGCGGCCTGATGGATCGATCGCCGCGTGGTGCGAGTCAGGAACGCAGACCACGCCGGCCGGCGCCACCGGCCGGTGTGTAACCCACCCAGCAACTCGTTGGTGGCCGCACGGCTGCTCGGCTCCGTGATCACGGTGTCGATGGCGTCTCCTCGGCGGGAACGTGGGCGACGACGCGGCGCAAGGGCAGCGGCAACCGCCTTCCGGGGCGAGCCCATGCGGCTAAGCCTCGCTTGGCAGCCGTGACCCGCTGCGCGTCGACGCCCGGAAGGTACAGACCGTCGATGAGCAGCGCCATACCCGCCGGATCGGAGAGATCAAGGCTGAACACACGTCGCTCGTCGGAGTCGATGACGATCCCACGCGCACGCAGGAGCTTGGCGAGCCCGTCCCTAGCCTCGGGGTTGGGCCATGGCTGATTCCGCACGCCAAGCGCGCGCATGACTCGCATCCAGCCGAACAGGCCGCTTGGGGCCATACCCAGCCGGGCGGGGACAAGGGCGGCGATCATTCCGCCGGGACGCAGTACCCGTTCGAGCTCGGCCAGCACGGCATCCAGCGGGGTGAGCACCGGAAAGCACATCGCGGCGCACACGGCGTCGACGGAATGGTCGGCCAGGGGCAGCGCGTCGGCGCGGGCGCGGAGCAATGGGCCGCGACCCGCCTGCCGCGCTGCGGCGAGCTCGCCGGGGGAGCTGTCCAAGCCCACCCACCGTGCCTGCGGCAGGAGCGGGCGGGTGGGGGCCGATCCGCACGCCAGGTCGAGAACCGGGCCGGAGGCGACCTGCAGTGGCTCGGCGAGCCACCGGTAGGGGGAGCTATCGGCGCGCGCAAGCAGGCGTTCGGTGATGGCCGCCCGCTGGTCGTGGAATCCGGCGAGGTAGTGCTGCCACCCCTGAGCGTCGGGTGTCGGTTGTGCTCGGATCCGTCGACCGGATAGATATCCGATGCTGGCGACGAGGAACGGCACGGCGTAGTTGACCGCGACCCGGATCCACGTTCCGGCCGACGCGCCCCCGCCGAGGATCACCGAACCCTGGTTCACCGCGGACAGCACCGTGCCCACCACCACCGCGACGGGAAAAGCCGTGCGGGTGGTACGTCCACGCAGTACGAGAACAAGTGCCTGGTGGGGCTGCGTCCAGGAGCACTTCGCACACATCTGGTTCCCGGCGTGCGAGCACGCCTCGACGTCGGTGAGTCCGTCCATGCAGGTGCAGCGTAAGGCGCGATCCGGCGCCCGGCATGCTGGACAGCTCGATGCGCCCGCCCTATGGGTGTCACCCCGCTGACAGTTCGTCCTGCGGTCGGCCCCCTCGCGGGGTCACCCTGGTACTGATGACTGAGGAAGGTGTGTGCGATGTTGCGTGCAGTATGGAACGGGGTTGTGCTCGCCGAGGCGCCCCGCTCGGTCCGCATCGAGGGCAACGACTACTTCCCGCCCGAATCGCTGAACCGCGAGTACTTCCAGGACAGTCCCACCAAGACGGTGTGCATCTGGAAGGGCGTGGCGAGCTACTACAACGTGATCGCCGACGATGAGGTCGCCCCGGATGCGGCCTGGTACTACCCGCATCCGTTTCCGCTCGCCCGCCGGATCAAGAACCATGTGGCGTTCTATGGCCAGGTATTCATCGAGGGCGAACGGGAACCCCGGGCCGATGATGCCGGCGTTCGTGCCCTGCTTGGTCGGCTGCGGGGACGAGGCCCCAGCAGAACAACAAGCAAGGAGTGAGCCCGAGCCACCGGAATGGGAGCCTTTGATATGCCTGCCCGCCCGCGCGTGGTCACCTTCGACGTCGTGGAGACCCTGATGTCGTTGGAGCCACTCCGGCAGCGCTTCTCGGACTACGGCCTTCCTTCCGCGCTGCTGGAGCGATGGTTTGACCGGCTGCTGCGGGATGGCATGGCGCTGACCCTCGCGGGTGACTACGAACCGTTTCCCCGGGTGGCCGCGGCGGCGTTGCGCACGCTCACCCGCGGGGACATCGACGATGCCGCGGTCGAGCACGTTATGGCCGGATTCGCCGAGCTGCCAGCACATTCCGACGCAGAGCCTGCGATGAGGCTGCTCGCCGACGCCGGCATCTCCATGGTGTGCCTGAGCAACGGCGCCGCGCGGACCACCGAGGAATTTCTTGATCGCACGGGGCTGAGGGAGTACGTCGAGGAGGTCATCAGCGTGGCCGACGTGCGCAGCTGGAAACCGCCTGCACGCGTCTACGAGTACGCGCTGGAACGAATCGGCCGGACCGCCGCCGAGGTCGCGCTCGTCGCGGTGCACGCCTTCGACTGTCACGGAGCCCGCCGCGTGGGGCTCACGACCGGCTGGGCCAGCCGCCTGGAAGGCCATTACCCGGACATATTCGAGCCGGCCGACGTCGAAGGAACCGACCTGGTCGAGGTCGCACGCGGGCTACTCGCCCTCGACTCGGATACCACACCTGCGGGACCAACGTGGACCCGCCGACATATACGCGAGTAGCGGGTAACGCCTAGCGGCGGTGGGTGCGCGCGAGCTCCAGAAGTTTGTCCACCGGCACTGGTCGTCGGCGTGCTCGCCGTAAGCCCGCGAACCGTCGATACCGCTCCCCGACCTCACGCGGTGCAGCAGCCGACCTGCCAGGATGGGTACATGGGTCTGTCCAAACTGCCCGCGGCTGCGATGGAACGCACGATGCGGCTGCTGGGGGCGGGTTCGCCGGAGGAACTCGCGATCCGCCAGGCCGCCTGGGTCGCGCGCTGCGTCGGCCGAGGCGACGCGGCTCCCTTCGCCCAGGATGACCTCTCAGCGCTGGCGGCCGGACTACGCACCATGGCGTACGAACGTGGCACGGTTGTCTTCCAGGGTGGCACCGCGCCCGATGGTGTGTGGATCGTGCGTCAAGGCCGGGTGGAACTGTCGGTCGGATCGGGTCGCAAACGTGCGGTCGTGCACGTGCTGCGCTCCGGTGATGTCGACGGAGACATCCAGCACCTTCTCGACATGCCGTTGCCCTACACCGCGCGGGCGTTGCACGACTCGACCGTGCTGTTCCTGAGCGGAGACGACTTCGAGAAACTGCTCGCCAGCAGGCCGGCGATCGCGCGACGGTGGTTGTCCAGCGTCGCGCAACGCCTCGCGGTCAGCCAGAACCGGATCATCGGACTGCTCGGCCGATCGCTGACCGAGCAGGTCGCGCGGCTGTTGCTCGACGAATCCGTGGACGGAGCCGTGCCACTGCCGCAACGCACGCTGGCGGCGATGCTCGGCGTCCAACGACCGTCGCTGAACAAGATCCTCAAGGCCTTCGAGCGGCAAGGACTCATCCATGTCCGCTACGCCGCCATCGACGTGCTCGATGCCGACCGGCTACGCGCTGTTGCCGGCTAAGGAACAGCAACGGGTGATCACAACCGATCACGACGGATCGTTGTGTAACCGAGGTAACCGAACCAGGCCGGTATTGGGGCCACGGTGGGCAGCGGCCACCGATAGTCGGCGGCGCCTGGAAGAAGGAGCCAACCATGTCCACTACCGCTCGCTCCGCGACGTCTCCTCAGTTAGCCGCCCGCGTCGTGCACGGTGCGATCGCAGGTGTTGCCGGCGGCATTGTGTTCGGGATGTTGATGGCCCTGATGGACATGCTGCCGATGGTCGCCATGCTTGTGGGTAGCGAGAGCGTCATCGTCGGTGCCCTGGTGCACCTGGTGAACTCGGCCGTGATCGGTGCGATCTTCGGTCTGGTCGCCGAAGGCTTCGCCGACAAGATCGGGCCGATCCTCGGTATCGGCATGGTGTACGGCGTCTTCTGGTGGGTGCTCGGCGCACTCGTACTCATGCCCTTGTGGCTGAGCGTCACGGCCGACCCGATGATGCGGGACATGGTGTTCGTCGTCGAACGCGACCAGTGGTTGAGCCTGATGGGCCATGTGTTCTTCGGTCTGGTCGCCGCTGGGGTGCTGTTCGGCCTTGGGCGCCGCGCCCACTCGTGACCGCAGCTCGTTCGACAACGCCAACACTGCGGGTCTATGTCGCTCCTGGGTGCGCGGGATGCCGCACCGCCCTCGAAGTGGTCGAGGCGGTGCGGCGGGCTCGCCCCGCGCAGCGGGTGGAGGTCGTTGATCTCGCCGACCAGCCAGCAAGGCCGCTGCCGGACGGGGTCGTCGGCACGCCGGCCTACGTGATCGGCGAGCACCTGGTCTCGCTGGGCAACCCTGACCTGGCGGAGCTGCTGGGGCATCTGGACAGCGCAGCGAAACTGCTCGAAGATGAATGACCTGATGCCCGCACGAGAGCTCCCGGCCGATGAGCACTATTGCCTGGCCGAAGTTGACCTGTTCCGCGACCTGTCCCGGCGCGAGATGGCCGCACTGGGTGCTCGCGCGCCGATGCGCACCGTCGAGCCGGGCCAGATCGTGTACTCACCGATGCGACCGGTGTCGGCGTTGTTCATCGTCAAGCGCGGGCGGATCAGGCTCTACCGCATCACCGAGGATGGGCGCAGCGTCACCAACGCGGTGCTCGAGCCGGGCGCGGTCTTCGGCGAGATGGACTCCCTCGGCCTGCGTATGCGCACCAATTGGGCGGAAGCGATCGAGTCGAGCGAGCTGTGCCTGATGAGCCGCAACGATGTTCGCGAGTTGCTGTTCACCGATCCCCGCATCGCGCTGCGCATCGCCGAACAGTTGTCGGTGCGCGTTGATGAGCTCGAACAACGACTGATGGATCTGAGTTGCAAGACGCTCGGTCAGCGCTTGGCGGGCACGTTGTGCTCGCTTGCGGGTCCCGATCCCCAAGATCCGATCAAGCTCACCCACCAGCAACTCGCGGCACTGGTCGGCGCGAGCCGGGAACGCACCACTACCGCTGTGGGTGAACTCGTTCGCGAGGAGCTGCTGACCGGCCGCCGGGGCAAGATCTTCATCCGTGACCCTGAACGGCTACACCGTTACGCGGATGGAGTGCGTTCCCAGCGGTGAGCGACCGCCCACGGCCCATCGCCGCATAGTCATCGGCCAGTCCGGTTTTTACTCGCACCCGCGCGCTGTACCCTATGCGTCGGCTGCCGTACGGAGACTCACCAACTTGGGCTTCGGTGTGAGCCTGGATCTATTCGGCGAAGGCGCCGATGACGCGCAGAGCGTCCAACCGGTCGTGCAGGGATATCGAAGCGAACGCGTGCTGCTGGTCACCGGCCTCTGGGCCGACCTGGTGGGTTGGCTCCGCGGCCCCACTGGGCGCGTTCTCCGGAATCGCGAGCGTGTGCTGCGCACCCGTGTTGGCAGGCGTGGCGCTTACTCTTCGCGCCCGGAGTTCTGATCGACGCCGAGCCGTTCAGCTACGGGCGCCTCTCCGAGCGCAAGCTGCGCCGTCATCTCCAGCGCCGCGCGGACCGTTCCCTTCGGTAGTCCGACCGAGTCCGGGGATCACGGCGTCGCCGAATTACTGTTCGGCTCGGTTCTACGTATCGGAGGTGGGTGTGCGCGGACGTCGACGGCGCCTGGCGCTGCTCGCTCGGCCCGTCGTGGTCGCCCTCGGCGTAGGCATCGCCCTGCTGGGAATGGCCACGCCCGCCGCTGCGCACCCGGTGTTGCTGTTCACCACCCCCACGCTGGACACCGCGGTGGCGGAGTCGCCGCAGGCGGTGGTGTTGGTGTTCAACGAGGCGGTCGCCGTCGGCCCGCGGGCGATCAGCGTCACCGGCCTGCGGGGCCGGGATGTGCCGATCGGTGCGAGCCGCACGGCGAAGGCGGGCACGGTCGTCACGGCGCCGGTGACCGAGGCACTGCCGACGGGCACCTACCGCGTGCGCTGGGTCGCGACCGGCGCCGACGGCCATGGCATCGACGGCGAGTTCCGCTTCGCCGTGGGCACCGCGGTGACCGCCGCGGGCACCGCGAGTACCGCCCAGGCCACCAGCTGGTCGGCGGCGGTGCTGCAGTGGCTGCTCCTCGCGGGATTCGCGCTGG
>JBOHER010000209.1:0-2762 GCA_050701115.1 Haloechinothrix sp.
ACTCCAGGTCGGTGCCGCCACCGCTGAGCGCGGGGCTGGCGCCCCCTGGGAAGTTCGCGATGTGCTGCCAGGTGCCCTCGCCTCGCACGATCCCCGACGCGGTGGTCCCGTCGGTCGGCGCGAGCGGCGGCTGGGGGTCGGTGTGATCGGCCGCGGCAGGCGGCCCGAAAACAAGCACCATCGTGATCAACGACGTCGACATCAACAGCCGGGCAAGCCTGCGCATGACTTCCGCCTCCGGCAGTCAAGATATTCCCGCACCGTGCCGCCGTCAACGCCCAGCTCCGCAGCGTTACCATCACCCGGTGCCGCCGCCTGTCGGGCCCTTTCCCGCCGCTGGGGTGCTCGCGCACCCCGTCACACAGCCGGACACCCTGCCCATCTCGCCGCTGGTCGCTGGCTGTGCCGCGTTTGCGTTCGTGCTGCTCGTCGCCCTCGGCTGCCCGCGAGCGAGCCACCGGAAGCCGCGCCAATCCGCACCGCCGGTCGAGTCCTGGGCAGGGGAGCTCTCCGTGCCCAAACGCCTGATGCGGATGGTGGCGGTGGCCGTCCTGGTGCTTGCCATCGCCGCGGGCCGGCTCGGCATTGACAACGAATTGGAGAACCTCGCGCCCGCGCTCGTCGTCGGCGCCCTGTGGCCGCTGCTCGTCCTGGCGAGCGTGTCGCTCGGCCCGGTGTGGCGTTGGACCGATCCGTGGGACGGTATGGCCAGAGCGATCACGCCCGGTCAACAGGACGCCGGGCCCGGCCACGTCTGGCCTGCGGCGCTGATCGCCGTCCCGTGGATGTGGTACCTGAGCGCGTACCTGGATCCGCTCGACCCGCGCTCGGTGGGTGCGGTGCTGGCCGGGTACACGGTTGTGACCGTCGGCGGATGTCTGGCGACGGGGCGCACCCGGTGGCTGGCCACGTCCGAGCCGTTCGGGATCGTGCTCGGCTGGTTGGCGTTGCTGCCGCGCGGCCGGCTGGCCGACTGGAAGCCACCGCGCGGAGCGGAGGTGCTGCTCGGGGTGTTGGCCGGGGGCGTCCTGTTCGGTGCGGTTCGGCGGTCCGAGTTCTGGGGCGGCCTGAACACCGTGGACGGCGCAGCGGTTTTCGCAGTACTAGGGGTGGTGGGCTCGTGCGCCGCTGCCGCGGGACTGCTCTGGTGGATGGGGATACGCGCCGAGCCGCGCCGAGCCCGGCCCGCGGTCGCCCGCGCGGCGGTGCCCGCGGTCGCCGCGATCATCGTGGCGGTGGCGATGGACTCCCATCGCCTGTTCACCAGTGTCCAACTGCTCCCTGCCCTGCTTGGCGACCCCTTCGGGCTGGGCTGGGGCCTGCTCGGTCCGGCTGGGGCCGGGCTGAACCCAGCACCCCTCGGAACATCCGGGCTGCTCGCGGCCCAGCTCGCGGTGCTGCTGGTAGGGCACCTGGCAGGGGCCGTCGTGCTGGCACGCCGGGTTCGATGGGCGGCGCGGGAGCCTGCCGTTGTCGCGCTGTCGACCCTTGCCGCGGCATCCGTGATCGCGCTGGTCACGCCGTGAACGGCGGTCCCGCTCGCCGCGCGGCTAGTGTGGCGGTGAGCCTGCCACTCGATCGATGTGCGCGCCGAGCCGGTTGAGGTTCTCCACGAAGGACGGGTAGCCGCGGTCGATGTGGAAGACGTCCCAGATCTGGGTGACCCCTTCTGCACAGAGTCCCGCCAGCACCAGGCCGGCACCCGCGCGGATGTCTGACGCCCAGACCGGCGCGCTGGACAGCATTTCCACGCCGCGCACCACGGCGTGATGCCCGTCGGTGCGGGCGTCCGCCCCCAGCCGCACCATCTCGTCGATGAACCGGAAACGCGCCTCGTAGACGTTCTCGGTGATCATCGAGGTGCCGTCGGAGATCGCGGAGAGCGCCACCGCGAACGGCTGCAGGTCGGTGGCGAACCCCGGGTAGGGCAACGTCACGAAGTCGACCGCCTTGGGGCGGTCGTGCTGCACGATGCGGAAGCCCTCGGTGTCGAACGTGGTTACGTCCGCACCGCCGAGCCGCAGCTTTTCCAGCACCAGGTCGAGGTGATGCGGGTTCACCCCACGCACGGTGAGGTCCCCGCGTGTGGTGGCCGCCGCGAAAGCCCAGGTGGCCCCGACGATGCGGTCCCCGATCACCCGGTGGGTCGCCGGGTGCAACTCGTCCACGCCGTGCACGGTCAGCGTCGAGGTACCCGCGCCGTCGATCTGCGCGCCCATCTGCTGCAGCATCACGCAGATGTCCACGATCTCCGGTTCGCGTGCGGCGTTGTCGATCACCGTGGTGCCCTTGGCCAGCACCGCGGCCATCAGGATGTTCTCGGTTGCGCCGACGCTCGGGAAGTCCAGCCAGATCTGCGCGCCGTGCAGCCCTTCGGCCTCGGCCACCACGCAACCGTGCGCGATCTCACTGGTCGCACCGAGTTTGCGCAGGCCGTTCTGGTGCATGTCGAGCGGGCGGGAGCCGATCGCGTCGCCCCCCGGAAGCGCCACGACGGCACGCTTGAGTCTGCCGACCAGCGGGCCGAGCACACACACCGACGCGCGTAGCTTGCCCATCGCGGGCGAATCCGCGTGGTGGGAGAGTTCCGAGGGGGTGGTGATGGTTGCGACGTCACCGTCCAGCGTCACCTCGCACCCCACGCTGCGCAGCACGTCGGCCATCAGCGGAACGTCGAGGATCTGCGGACAGTTGGTGATCGTCGTGGTGCCCTCGGCCAGCAACGCGGCCGCCATCAGCTTGAGCACGCTGTTCTTCGCGCC
>JBOHER010000210.1:0-2395 GCA_050701115.1 Haloechinothrix sp.
GAGCGCCTCGAAGCCACGTTGCAGACCGCGCGAGACGGGGCGAGGACGGCCTTCGAGTCGGCGGCCGTGCTGGGCTGGACCAGGCGGCACCGCAGGTTCACCGAACTCAACGCGTTCAACCAGTTCCTGGCGACCGGGGAGACCGCGGCCCATCTGGACCTGCTGGTCGCACGCGAGGTTCTCGGTGCCTCCACGGTCAATGGGGTGCTGGAGTACCGGCTGCGCCATGCCTGACGAGTGAGACGGGGATCGCACCACCCGCACCTGTCAAATAGTAGGACGACCTACTAAAGTTATCCACGAATTGCCTGGTGAATGGCCCTTTGTGGCCTACTGAGGAGTAGCTTCGTGGGTGAAATCGATCGTGTAGGTGTCGTGGGTGCCGGACTGATGGGGGCAGGCATTGCCGAAGTCTGTGCCCGTGCGGGCCTGGATGTGGTGGTCGCCGAGGTGAATTCGGCCGCCCTGGAGGCCGGGCGGTCGCGCATCCAGAAGTCGCTGGGACGGGCGGTGGCCAGCGGCAAGCTGGCCGAGTCCGAGCGGGACGCCGCGCTGGCTCGGCTGGTCTACACGCTGGACTTGGCTGATTTCGCTGACCGCGATCTGGTAGTCGAGGCGGTTGCCGAGATCGAGGACGTGAAGGTCGAGGTGTTCAGCACGCTGGACAAGGTGGTGGCGCGCCCCGATGCGATTCTCGCGTCCAACACCTCCTCGATTCCGATCATGAAGCTGGCCATGGCGACCTCCCGGCCCGCCCAGGCGATCGGTATCCACTTCTTCAACCCGGTGCCGGTGCTGCCGCTGGTGGAGCTGATCCCGTCCCTGCTGTCGAGTGAGGCTACGCAGGATCGGGCGGAGCGGTTCGCCGCCGAGGTGTTGGGCAAGACCGTGGTGCGGTCGCAGGACCGCGCCGGATTCGTGGTCAACGCGTTGCTGATTCCGTACCTGCTGTCCGCGATGCGCATGATGGAGTCCGGTTTCGCCTCGGCCGAGGACATCGACAACGGCATGGTGTTGGGCTGCGCCCATCCGATGGGGCCGCTGCGACTGGCGGATCTGATCGGCTTGGACACCACCAAGGCGGTCGCCGACTCGATGTATGAGGAGTTCAAGGAACCGTTGTATTCCGCGCCCCCGCTGCTGCTGCGCATGGTCGACGCCGGCCTCCTTGGCCGCAAGTCCGGCCGCGGTTTCTACGACTACGGGGTGTCGGCATGAGTGGGTTGTACCGGCTGGGCGAGGAGCACGAGGAACTGCGAGCGACGATCCGTGCGCTGGCGGAGAAGGAGATCGCCCCGTACGCCGCTGACGTGGACGAGGAGTCCCGATTTCCTTATGAGGCGCGCAAGGCGCTCAACGCCGCCGGGTTCAACGCGGTGCACATCCCCGAGGACTACGAGGGCCAGGGCGCGGACGCCGTCTCGACCTGCATCGTGATCGAAGAGGTCGCCAGGGTCGATGCGTCGGCGTCGCTGATTCCGGCGGTCAACAAGCTGGGCACCCAGCCGATCCTGCTGGCGGGGTCGGATCAGGTGCGCAAGCTGGTGCTGCCGGACATCGCTGCCGGTGCGATGGCCTCCTACGGGCTCAGCGAGCGCGAAGCGGGAAGCGACACCGCATCGATGCGTACCCGCGCGCAGGTCGACGGCGATCACTGGGTACTCAACGGCAGCAAAGCCTGGATCACCAACGCGGGCGAGTCGACCTGGTACACGGTGATGGCGGTGACCGACTCCAACGCCGACAAGAAGGCCGACGGGATCTCCGCCTTCGTGGTGCACGCCGAGGATCCGGGCTTCTCGGTTGGCCCCAAGGAACGCAAGCTGGGGATCAAGGGTTCGCCGACCCGTGAACTGTACTTCGAGAACTGCACCATCCCGGCCGATCGGATCATCGGTGAACCCGGTACCGGGCTGAAGACGGCACTGCGCACGCTGGACCACACTCGGCCGACCATTGGCGCGCAGGCGCTGGGCATCGCGCAGGGCGCGCTGGACGCCTCCGTGTCTTACGTCAAGGACCGGAAGCAATTCGGTAAGGCGATCGCCGAATTCCAGGGGTTGCAGTTCATGATCGCCGACATGGCCATGCAGATCGAAGCGGCGCGCCACCTGGTCTACGCCTCGGCGGCGGCCAGCGAGCGCGGCGACGCGCGCGCCGGCTTCATGGCCAGCGCGGCCAAGACCTACGCATCTGACGTGGCGATGACGGTCACCGTCGACGCGGTGCAGTTGTTCGGCGGCGCGGGCTACACCCGCGACTTCCCGGCCGAGCGCATGATGCGGGATGCGAAGATCACCCAGATCTACGAGGGCACCAACCAGGTGCAGCGGGAGGTCATGGCCCGTCAGCTGCTGAACCGCTGAGCCACGCAGATCGGCGAGCGGGCTACTTC
>JBOHER010000211.1:0-4213 GCA_050701115.1 Haloechinothrix sp.
CTCTATGTCGACATGGAGCCCTTCTTCGAGGCCTTCCGCGCGGTCAAGCCGTACCTGATCACCTACGGCAACGAGCCGACCAAGGAGCGCATCCAGTCGGCGGCCGACCGGGAGCGGTTCGACGACACAACGAAGTGCATCCTGTGCGCCTGCTGCACCACCTCGTGCCCGGTGTACTGGGCGGACGGCTCCTACTTCGGGCCTGCGGCGATCGTGAACGCGCACCGGTTCATCTTCGACTCGCGTGACGAGGGCGCCGAGGAGCGACTGGACATCCTCAACGACACCGAGGGCGTGTGGCGCTGCCGCACCACCTTCAACTGCACCGACGCCTGCCCCCGCGGCATCCAGGTGACCAAGGCGATCCAGGAGGTCAAGCGCGCCCTGCTGTTCAAGCGCATCTGAGGTCGTGTCCGCGCTTCGCGTACATAACGCGGGGTCATGTGTATGGGTGGGGCTCACGCGTCACCGGCCGAGGGCGTAACCCATCCCGCGCACGGTGGAGATCTTGTCGTGGCCGAGTTTGCGGCGTAGCGCCCGCACGTAGACGTCCACGATGTTGGAGCCCGGATCGAAGTCGTATCCCCAGACGTGCGACAGGATCTGCTCCCGGGACAGCACCTGGCCGGGGTGCCGCAGGAACATCTCGAGCATGGTGAACTCGCGCGCGGTCAACTCGACGGTGCGCTGGTCGACCTTGGCCCGCCGGGTGCGTAGGTCCAGCGTCACACCCTCGGCTGCGAGCACGGTGATCTCGAGGGCTCGATCCCCACTTCGCAGCCGCAATCGGACCCTGGCCAGTAGTTCCTCGAACCGGAAGGGCTTGGTCATGTAGTCATCGGCGCCACCTTCCAGGCCTGCCACGGTGTCATGCACCGAATCCCGTGCCGTCAAGATGATCACCGGCGTGGTCAGCTTGGCCTCGCGCATGGCACGCAGTACGCCGAAGCCGTCCTTGCCCGGCAGTCCGAGGTCCAGGATGACCAGATCGAAGTCCCCGGTGACGGCCCAGTCGACCGCGGCCAGACCCTCGGCAACCACGCTGGTGGTGAATCCATTGGCCTGCAAGCCTTTCTGCACGAAAGACGCAATCCGCTGCTCGTCCTCGGCGATCAGGATCCTGCTCACGAACCACCTCCGGTCCCGGCGGGCAGTTCGATGCCGAAGGTCGCTCCGCTGCCGCGCCGGGACATCAGTTTCACCACACCTCCGTGCGCGGTGGCGATCGCGCGCACAATGGCGAGGCCAAGACCCGCTCCGCTCCGGTTGCGGTTGCCTGCATCAGCGCCCCGGGTGAACCGCTCGAAGATCACCTTGGCGTCGGCGGGCGATACTCCTGGACCGCTGTCGGTGATCCAGAACGAGATCCTGCCCTGGTACAAGGCTGAGCCGAAGCGGATTTCGGCGTTCTCGTCGGTGTGCTGCACCGCGTTGTGCGCCAGTTGCACCACGGCTTGGGTGACGCGCTGCTCATCAACGGTCACCGTGCCCTCCCCGATGGCTTCCAGCCGCCAGTGCCGTTCGCCCAGCGCGCGCACCTTGGCGTCGATATCACTGGTCAACTCGGCCAGTTCGACCACATCGGGCCGGATGAAGTCCGGTCGCTCCGCCTTGGCGAGCAGCAGCAGATCCTCGACCAGCCGGCTCATCCGGTCCAGTTCATCGGTGCACAACCGCACGACGTCGGCCCGCTCCTCAGGGTCGCTTTCCACCGTGTCCATCAACTCCAGGTGTCCCCGGATGATGGTGATCGGCGTGCGCAGCTCGTGGCTGGCATCGTCGAGGAACTGGCGCTGGGTGGCGAACGCCTGGTCGAGGCGTTCCAGCATGCCGTTGAACTGTTCGGCGAGCGCGGCGAATTCGTCGTTGCCCTCGATCTGGATCCGGCGGGTCAAATCCTGCTCGGTGATCTCTTCGGCGGCTCGGCGCACCAGCCGCACCGGCGCCAGGATCTGGCCGGCCACAAGCCAGCCGGCGACGGCCGTGAGCAGCAAGCCCAGGAGCCCGATAAGCGCCAGGGTCTGGATGGTCCGGTTCACCTCGGCACGTTCGCGGTCGAGGAAGTAACCCACCACCAAGGCTCCCTGAGTACCCGGCTCCGCAGGCCCGGTAACCGTCACCTTGATCCAGCGCATCTCGCCCGCATCGGTGGACGCCGACCCGTTGGGATCGGGTGAGGCCAAGATCGGCATGAGGATGTCCGGGCTACCCGCCAGATCGAATGGCGCGTTCCGATCCTGACCCACCCGGTCGACACCGCCCACGGCCACGTCGCTGAATTCGCGCGCCTCCTGCGCGAGAAGGATGTTCACCGAGTCATGCATCTGGCGCAACAACACATTGCGGGTCACGACCGCCACCGTCATCAGGACCACGGCCATCAACAGGAGCAGCCAGCCGAGGATTCGGACGCGAGCGGGGATGCCACGCAGTCGGCGACGAGGCGCATCCGGCGCCGGCCCGAACCGCCGAGTGCCGTGCGGCCCGCCCATCCGAGGGTCGATCGACGCTCAATCGTCGTCATCGTCTTCGTCGTCGGGACTGTCGTCGTCGGGAAGGTCATCCTCGTCGGAGAGGTCGTCGTCATCGCCGATCGGCGGTAGCTGCGGCACCCGGGTCGTCGAGGGTGGCTGGCCCGGCGTCCGAGTGCCGAACCGGTCGTCGGTCGGCTCCGCCCCGGGATCCGGCCGGCCATCGGTTCCCCCGATATGCACCGCTGGCGGCGCACCCGGCGGTTCCGGCGCGTCGATGAGGGCATAACTGCCCAGCGCTGCCCCCAGCGGAAGACATACCGCCGCCGCGAGCACCACAAGGCGGGAGACGCGCTTCATTCACGCAGTTCGCCGGGCACGGATGAACCCGAGATGAGAATGTTCTCATCTCGGGCGCACATGAACGAGTCCTCATCACGCCCTCACCTGGCGGTCATGGTGGGCCTCCACGGTCGTGATGTGACTTCCTCGCCGACCGAACCCATTACTGGAGACCTCCCGCTGCTCACCGGAAGCGCAGCGGGAGAACTGATTACATCGGTACTCGCCGCTGCCGGCGGAACACCGGAGCGCTGACGCGTAACGCAGGTCGATCACCAGCCGCGGTCGCGTACCACGGTGAGCTACGCGGTGCGGGTGCGCTGGGCCGACGGCTCGGTCTCCGACGAGATCCTCGGGGCCACGTCCGGTCGACTGCCTGACAACGTCGCCAAGGTGACCGACGGACGCACCGAGATCGGCATGTGGCGATTCCCGTTCGATCCGAGCCTGCCTGGGCTTTCCGTCGCCTATGACCCAGTCCGGATGCGGAAGCTAGCCACCCGGGCCGGCCTCGGTGATGGCGGCACCGTACGGCTACGCGCCTACCGTCCTCGGCGGCGTGCCGTGATCGAGGTCGCCACCGAACGGGGCTCGTTGTTCGTCAAAGTGGTCCGCCCGGGCAAGGCACGCGACCTGCACGACCGGCACCGGGCCGCGACGGCCGCCGGCTGCCCCGTCCCGGCGCCTATCGGCTGGAGCGAAGACGGACGTGGGGGCAGAAGGCCGGGCATTTCGCCGAGGTGATCGCGTCCACTGTTCCCGCCCTGTCCGCGCGGGCAAGGGCAGTCGCGGCTGCGTCGGTGCTGGCGCAGATCCGGCCCAACCGCGGCGAAGAGATCAACCAGCTCGGCATCCGCCTCGCGCACCGGTTCGCGCGGGATCTGCACCCGGGCGCGCTGGCCAGACGGACCGCGGCCGTCGTGCTGTCGCTGGCGACCGGTCCGCACCGGGTACGGGAACGCGATTGGCAAGCCAAGACCGACCAGCGGCTCGTCCTCGCCGAGCGCTGGCTCGAGCAAGCCCCGCTGCCCACCGTCGGCATCGGATAGGTGAACAGATCTTCATTCGCAGCCAAGGTTCCGCTCATGCGAAGCAGAGATAGTTGGTCAATCACAGAGAGAATGGAGTTGGAGATGTACACTAGGCGACCATGGATCATCGCGGGTGCCACAGCCATCGCCCTCGCCGGATTCGGCACGAGCTATGTAGCGAACGCCAGTGATGTGTCACTGAACGACATGCATCAGGCGCATGCCGTCCAGTTGCCCGGTGTGGACCTGGACTCGCCTGGATCGGCGGACTCCGCGTCGGCTGGCAGCGCGGACTCAGGCGACAGCTCGGACAGTGCCGATAGTGCCGACTGACACCGCGTCACCGAGGCGGGGCCGCGCGCATAAGCG
>JBOHER010000212.1:0-5107 GCA_050701115.1 Haloechinothrix sp.
CTTTACGGCACTCAAGGCCACCTTCAGCACCTCAGGCGCGTACCAGGCAGAACGGATGCCCCGCCGGGTCGGCGTAAACCCGGAACGACTCGGGCTGGTCGTCGAGCAACCGCGCGCCGAGAGACAGCGCCCGCTCCTGCTCGGCGTCGATATCGGTGACGTCGAAGTCGAGATGGGCCATTTGGGCACGCTCGTTTGACGGCCAGGTGGGAGCTTGGAAGCCGGGGTCGCGCTGGAAGCAGATATCGGGCCCGCCATCCGGATTGTGCAACGCCACCCAGTGGTCCTCGGGGGTGTTGCCTTGGTCGACCGGCCAGCCCAGTAGCGCTCCGTAGAACTGCGCCAGTCCCCAAGGGTCTGGGCAATCCAGGGCGACGACTCCGAACTTGATGTTCCCGGCCATACGAACGTCACCTCCGCAGTGTGCGATCAATGTGCTCCATGATGACGGAAAGCACCGACAACGCCATAGTTTGTGGTCGTTAGAGGTGATCAACAGAGGGGTTTGGGGGTCTTGAAGACACCCAAACGGCGCGTTCAGAGTGCGGCTAGAACAGCAGCTGGGCCACGGTGTAGATGGCCAGGCCGGCCAGTGCGCCGACCACGGTGCCGTTGATCCGGATGAACTGCAGGTCCCTGCCCACCTGCAGTTCGATCTTGCGTGAGGTCTCATCAGCGTCCCAACGCTCCACGGTGTCGGTGATCAGGGTGGTGATCTCCTTGGCGTAATTGTTCACGATATGGGCAGCGGCATCCTCCACCCACGTGTCCACTTTGGACCGTATGGGGTCGTCGGACGCGAGCCGCTCGCCGAGCCTGCACAGGCCTTGCTTGACCCGCCTGCGCAACTCGCTCGAGGGGTCCTCGGCCGCGGTGAGCAGCATCTCCTTCGCGGTGGCCCACGCCGCGCCGATCAGCTTCTGCACCTCGGGGTGCTCGATCACCTGCTGCTTGATCTGTTCGGCGCGGGCGATCGTCTCCTCATCGTGCTGCAGGTCGTGCGCGAACTCGCCGAGGAACTTGTCCAGCGCCAATCGCATCGGATGGTTGACGTCGACCTTCACCGCCCAGGCGAACGCCAGCACCTCGCCGTAGACCTTGTCCGCCAGCATCTCGTCGACGAACTTCGGCGACCAGGTCGGCGCGCGGTCGGAGACCACCCGCAGCACGGTGCCGTGGTTGTCGCGCACCCACGCGTAGCAGCGGTCGCACATCAGGTCCACCAGCTTGTAGTGCGCACCGTCATCGAACACCTGCCCGAGCACGCTGCCCAGCGGCTGGGACCACTGCCTGTCCACCACCCGGCGCATGACGGCCTGTTCCAGGACCTCCTGCACGTCCTCATCCCGCAACACCGTCACGGCACCACGGATCACGGTGGCCAGCTCGGCGGTCACCCGCTCGGCGTTCACCGGCTTGGCCAGCCACCCACCCAGGCTGCGGGCGATCTCGACCTTGCGCAGTTTCTCCCGGACCGCGTCCTCGGACAGGAAGTTGTTGCCGACGAAATCGCCGAGATTCTCGCCGAGCTGGTCCTTGCGGGTGGGGATGATCGCGGTGTGCGGGATCTTCAACCGCAGCGGGTACCGGAACAGCGCGGTCACCGCGAACCAGTCCGCCAGCGCACCCACCATGCCCGCCTCCGATGCCGCGCGCACGTAACCGACCCAAGCCGGCCAGCCTGCCGATTGCGCCCAGCTGGTCAGCAGGAACAGCACGGTCGCCCCGAGCAGGAAGCCGAGGGCGACCGCCTTCATAGTGCGCAGGCCACGGCGTTTGTCCTCATCGGCTTCGGTCATCCCGGGTGGCGGAATCGGCACCTTCGGCCGCGCTACCGGTTCGATCGCTGTCAGTTGCTCCACACGGCCATTGTCCGTGAAGATCTCTTTCCGTGCGTGATCCCTTGCTGGTACCGCGGCTTCGGCCCTTCGCATCGACCGTCTTCGCCGAGATGACCGCGCTCGCAATGCGCACCGGCGCGGTGAACCTCGGTCAGGGGTTTCCGGACACCGACGGACCACCGAGCATGCTGGAGGCCGCGCGGGACGCGATCGCGCGCGGGCAGAACCAGTACCCGCCCGGACCCGGCAGGCCCGAGTTGCGCGCGGCGATCGCCCAACACCGCGCCCGCTTCGGCACGCACTACGACCCCGACACCGAGATACTGGTCACCGCGGGTGCCACCGAGGCCATCGCGGCATCCCTGCTCGCGCTGACCGAGCCCGGCGACGAGGTGATCGTGCTCGAGCCGTTCTACGACTCCTACGCGGCATCGGTCGCACTGGCGGGCGCTACCAGGCGGGTGGTCAGGCTGGCGATCGACCCGGATCGGCGCCGGTTCGCCCTGGACGTCGACGCGCTACGCAGGGCACTGAGCCCACGCACCCGGGCGATCATCGTCAACTCGCCGCACAACCCCACCGGAACCGTGTTCACCCGTGCTGAGCTGACCGCGCTGGCCGAGTTGTGTGTCGAACAAGACCTGATCGCGATCACCGATGAGGTCTATGAGCATCTGGTGTTCGGCAGCGCCGAGCACATCCCGCTGGCCACCTTGCCCGAGATGGCCGAGCGCACCGTCACCATCTCCAGCGCGGGCAAGACGTTCAACTGCACCGGCTGGAAGATCGGCTGGGTGTGCGCCACCCCAGAACTGGTGGGCGCGGTGCGGGCGGCCAAGCAGTTCCTGACCTTCGTCTCGGGCGGACCGTTCCAGCCTGCCGTCGCACACGCCCTCCGGCACGAACTGGGCTGGGTTGAACAGCTGCGGCTCTCCCTGCAGCGCAAACATGACCGGCTGGCCGATGGCTTGTCCGAGGCGGGATTCACCGTACTGCCGTCGGCGGGCACCTACTTCCTGTGTGCCGACGTTCGTCCGCTCGGCTACCACGACGGCGCCGAACTCGCCTGGCGGTTGCCGGAGCAGGTCGGCGTCGCCGCGGTCCCGGTCAGCGTGTTCACCGAAGGGGCAGCCGGGTTCACCCACCTACTGCGCTTCGCGTTCTGCAAGCGGGACGAGGTGCTGGACGACGCGATCGAGCGACTGCACACGCTTGCTACGAGGCGTCGGTAATCCCTTCTTCGGCCAGCAGCCTGCGCATCCGGACAAGGCAGCGTCCGCGAATGGTGCCGACGCTGTTCTCCATCACGCCGATCACAGCCGCGAGGGCCGCGTAGTTCGCACCGGAGTCGTAGGCGATCAAGGCGGCGAGTCGCCGATCCCTGGCATCGAGCCGACCTGCTGCGCGCCACACCGAGCGATTCCGATCGGCGCGCAGCACACAGTCCTCGGGCGAGGACGCCCGAGGTGTCGCGTGCTCGACGCAGTCGACCATGAACGGCAGCTGCCGGTTCCATTGCGTGGCAACCCGAAGCGCTTCCCGCCGCGTCGTCGTCCGCAACCAGCCGATCGCCCGCTCCGGGGTGCGGATCGCGGCACGATTCTCCAGGAAACGCACCCACACGTTCTGCAACACATCGTGGCTATCCGCGGCGTCCAATCGGTATCGAGCGACGATGGAACGCAGTAGTGGGTCCAGACACTTGACGAGTTCGGTCAACGCGGCGTCATCACCGGCCATGCCCTTATGCAGCAGGTCAACTACGCCATTCGGCCCATTCTCGGATACAGGCTCGGGTCGAGATCTGCCATGTTTCATCATCGTGATCTCCCGGCTACATCGAACGGAATCGGGGTCGTTCACCCCGATTGCGACGGGCCCGGACGGGCGCAGGATCCGCATAAGGGTCAGCAAATAGCCAGTTCAGAGGACTTTGGGGTACTTCCCCTCTGACCTGGATGCGTAGCGCTACTCATACCGAGGGAGTAGCCGGCCTGACACAAGAAGTGAGCACGGATCGGATTTCGCCACCAATGCCGGTAACAACCATCCGCCGTACGGGGTGGATCGAGAGCACATCGAGGTGCAACACTCTCCTCCGGTGCTAGAAATGGCAGCTAGGCACGCTTTCGCCCGATATGGCGGGGCAGGATCAGGTAAGGATGGGCAGGGGGTGGCGGCAGTGGCGAACACAGTGGTGCCCATCCGCGCCGCCTTCACGAGGATCCTCATTCGGGCGCTGATCACCTCGGGACTCGCCCTCCTCGGCTGGTTGTTCGCAGCCGCGCTGAGCACCCCGGCTTCAGCTGACGTCGGCACTGACGACACCACGGCCGTGCTGGACAGTGCGTCCGAGACGGCCACCGGAACGGGCGGGCTGCTCGGGGCGGTTGGCGGGCTCACCGGCGGCACCGTGGGCACGGTGACCGAGACCACGACGGACACGGTCGCAACCACCGTGGACACCCTGGACACCACCGTGCAGACCACGGTGGACATCGTGGACACGACGGTGGGCACCACCCTGGAGACCGTGACCAACACGGTGTCCACAGTCGGGAACACCGCTGGCGGCGCGCTCACCGATACTGATCCCGGCGCCCCGCCCGCCTCGCAGCCGAGTGCGCCTGCCGTCGACCCCGCCGCCGACGTCCGTGCGCCTGCGGCAGCCGCCAGGGACGAGGCGAAGCCGGCAGGCACGCCCGTCGCAAAGAGCCCCAGGGCCATCGAGCTATCCGCCGCCGACCTGGTGCCCGCGGCCGCAGGTAATGCACCGCCGCCCGATGACGGTGTCCAGGCATCCTCGTCGAGCAAGCAGCAGCGACCCGGCGCACCGCTTGCCCCGCCCAGCGGGCCGGCAGGCGCGCCCTCTGCCCAGGCACAGACAGGCTACGACCACGGCGGGCACAAGCACCTCGCCACCCTCGAGTCGACTACGACCGACACCCACCTCCGGTTGATCGGCACCAAGGCGTGCCACCCGGTGGTCAACCCGGGCCGGGAAGCAGCCCTGCCCTGCGTCTCACCTGACTGACCCGGGCTGAGAGGGACAGTTGCGTCCGCCGCACGCCCCTCTTCGCGCACAGCTGCCCAGCTCTTCGCGCACCCGTTTCCCGTTGTGACTCGTTATCTGTTCACCCTGCATGAGGCAGTCGTCATGACAGCGCCGAACCCAAGCGGCTTCCCGATCGGCCGACCGCGCCCGGCCGGTTCGGGTCCTGGCTCCGGCGTCGCGTTGCCCCCGCGACGCCGGAGCCCACATAAGG
>JBOHER010000213.1:0-4837 GCA_050701115.1 Haloechinothrix sp.
GGGTGGCGGAACCGGCCCCTGGACGTCGTGTATCCGGTGATCTTCATCGATGCCGTGAACGTCGAGATCCGCGACGGCGACGCGGCCAACCGGCCCACCTACGTCGCGCTCGCCGTCACCGTCGAGGGCACCCGCGACATCCTCGGCTTGTGGGCCGGCGAGCACGGCGACGGGGAGGGGGCCAAGCGCTGGCTGCGGGTGCTGTCGGAGATCAAGAACCGCGGCACGCAGGACTGCTGCGTCGTGGTCTGCGACGGTCTCAAGGGCCTGCCGGAGGCGATCGAGACGGTGTGGCCGCAGGCGATCACGCAGACGTGCGCCGTGCACCCTTTTGCGGAATTCCTTCAGGTATGCCTCGAAGAGGGACTGGTCGGCGATCGCCAAGGACCCCAAGCCGGTCTACACCGCGCCCAGCGGGTCGGCGGCACTCGAGGCGTCCATGGCCCTCAGCGAGAAGTGGGAGAGGCGCTACCCGGCGATCACCAAGCTGTGGGAGCACGCCTGGGCCGAGTCCGCGCCGTTCCTGCGGTTCGACAAGGACATCAGGACCGTGGCCTGCACGACCAACGCCATCGAGAGCATCAACGCTCGGATCAGGAGGGCTGTGAATGCCCGCGGCCACTTCCCCAACGAGCAGGCCGCGCTGAAGTGCGCCTACCTGGCGACCATGAGCCTCGACCCGACCGGCAGGGGACGCGAACGATGGTCCAACCGGTGGAAGGCAGCACTGAACGCCTTCGAGGTCGCCTTCGAGGGACGCCTATCCGCCGGCCGCACGTAGAACCGAGATCAACAGTTACACCGATAACTTGACAGACCCTCGACCCGAGCAGGGTCAACGGCCTTGTTTGGGATGGGACCGGAATACGGTCCTCGGAGGACGGCGAGCGCGGCCACTCGCCCCCAGGTCAGCTACGGGAGTTCGCGGTTCATATCCAGGCCCGCAGTCCCAGCCCGAATCGAAAACAATAGCCTGGCCCAGCCGTAGTATCCAGCGAAAAAACAACGCTAAGCACCGTTGTTGCAGCTCAGGACCGGCCTGAATTGACGCACGGAAGGCCGTCTATTGTGTGCTCGGTCACATGATCCTGGGTTGGATGCGAGGTGGTGGGGATGGCGACGCGGGATGTGTTCTCTGCTGAGGAGCTGGCGCTGCTGCGCGGCTTTCCGGAGATCACGCGGACGGAGTTGATCCAGTATTTCACCCTGACCAGCTGTTCTTGCTCGGTGTCGGTGGTGCATCGCGGGACGCGTTCGGGAGCACCAGGCCGGGTCGGCACCCGTCTCGTCAGCCGCGCATCGACGTAGTTGCCTCGATCCGAACGCGGCCGGATTCGGTCATGTGTTCGAGTGTAGCGCTTTTTGGGATGTACGTAAGCCGATCCATATTCGGACACAGGCCGGGGTAAACATTCACCGGTTGCGCGGTGCGTGTTGAGGATCGCGCTGATGTAGCTGTCTGTGACTGCTGTTGCTCGTGTGACTTGTGGGGCTTCGGCGTGTCGGTGCTGCCGGATTGGGGTGGATGCGGTGTGATCGCCTGGTGCCTGCCCCGGAGGAGCTGTCCCGAGACGAGTTGATCGCTCTCGTGCGGACGCAGGCGGGGCAATTGGCCGCGCAGGCTGACCAGATCCTCGCTCGGGATGAGCGGATCGCGGCGCAGGATGGGCAGATCACGGCGCTGGCGGCGCAGGTCGCGGGGTTGATGGAAGCCAACGAGGCGTTGGTGGCGAGGCTGGCCAGGATGGAGCATCTGTTGTCCCGGAACTCGGGCAACAGCTCGTCGCCTCCGTCCAGGGACGACGATCCGGGCACGACACCGCCGGCGGAGAAGAAGCGCCGCCGCAATGGGCCGAAGCGGCCCAGGGGCAAGCAGCCGGGGGCGCCGGGCGCGAACCTGGCCTGGACCGATGATCCTGATGATCGCAAGGACCGGTTCCCCGGGGGCCGCTGCGCGTGTGGACACGACCTGGCTGGGGCGCTGGATCTGGGGATCGTGGACCGCTACCAGCAGCACGAGATCCCGCAGATCAGCGTGGGCGTCACCCAGTATGACCAGCATGCGGTGCGCTGCGGCTGCGGCCGGGTGCACACCGCGGCTCGCCCGGAGGGCGCCCGCTGCGGGCCGGTCGGGTACGGCCCCAACCTGCAAAGCTTCGCCGTGTACCTCATGGTGGTGCACTTCATCCCGGCCAAGCGGTGCGTCGAGTTGCTGGAGTCGCTGACCGGCGCCGCCCCCAGCGTGGGCTTCGTGCACGGCATGCTCAAGCGCGCCGCCGGGCTGTTGGCCGAGGTGGACAAGCGGATCCGCGCCCTGATCACCCTGGCCTACGCGGTGTGCTGCGATGAGACCCCGCTGCGCGTCGGGCCGCGCAAACCCAAGCCGGGCCGGAAGAAGGCCGAGAAGTACCTGCTGGTGGCCTGCACCGATCTATACACGCATTACCTGCTCGGCGATCGCGACCTGGACACCTTCAAAGCCTTCGTGCTCAAGGACCTCACCGAGTCGGTGGTGGTGCACGACCGCTACCAGAACTACGACTCCGCGGTGTTCGGCAAGTTGACCCACCAACTGTGCTGCGCTCATCTCTGTCGCGATCTCGATGGTGCTGCCGAGGTCTACCCCGACGCGCACTGGCCGACCCAAATCGCCGACGCGTTACGCGGGCTGATCCACGAGGCCAACCTCGCCCGCGAAGCCGGCCGCGACGCCATCGAGGCCGAGGTCCGCGACAAGCTGATCAAAGAGTTCGCCGACGGTGTGCTGGTCGGGCTGTCCGAGACCACCAGCCACGGCAACCGGCCCGGCGAGCGCAAAGCCCGGCTGCTGCTGCAAGTGCTGCGCGACCGCCAAACCGACGTGCTGCGCTTCGCCCACGACCTCAACGTGCCACCGACCTCCAACCAGGCCGAACGCGACCTCCGGCCCAGCAAGATCCAGCAGAACATCTCCGGGCGTCTCACCAGCGAAAACCGCACGAAAGACCGCTACCAGATCCGTGGCTACCTCTCCACCGCCGCCAAGCACGGCCACAACATGATGAACGCCCTGCGCGCCGCCATCCTCGGCCGACCATGGATGCCGCCCGACCCAACACCCGCCTGACCACCACACCCCGACGTCATCACCCGACCAGCAGCAAATCGTCGGGCACCACGCAACGTCACAACCGGCGACATCCAGCGCGCCCCCTGAATGTTTGCGAACCGCCGACTGCGGATTGCCCCGATTCCAGTGTCGTGGTGGGTCGCAACGGAACGTCGCCGTTCTCGTCGAAGTAGCTGTTAGATGACGCGCAGCTGTTTTGCCAGAAGATCTGGTTGTGGCGGCGGGATAGCATTTCGCGGAAAAATCGGTCGTTCGCTTCTCGGGTCACCTCGATACGGTTCGCCTGGACTTTCCGTGCGTGCTTGAGTACCCGCAGGACGTGCGCGGTCTGCGCTTCAATGAGCGCGAAGTACGAGGAACCATTGTAGCCGTAGGGTCCGAAGATGGTGAAATAGTTGGGGAAACCGGGGACCGAGACTCCTTCGTAGGCTTGCAGCCGGTGCTTGGTCCACCAATCGGTGAGGTCAAGGCCACCGACGCCACGCAGGGTGTAGGTGGGCATGTTCTCGGGGTCCATGACCTTGAATCCGGTGGCGAGGATGAGCACGTCGAGCTCGTGCGCCGACCCGTCGTCGGTGTGGACCGCGTGCGGGCCGATCTTGGCGATGGGGCTCGTCTGCAGGCGCACGTTGTCGCGGTTGAAGGTTGCCAGATAGCTGTTGTGGAAGCTGGGTCGTTTGCAACCCAGTCCGTACCGCGGTGTGAGTCCGTCGCGAACGTTCAGGTCGTGCACCTGGGATTTCAGGTAAGCCAGCGCCGCCTTTTCGATGAGGGGACGAGCATGCAGGATACCGTCGTAGTGCGCGGGAACCGGAAATGTCGCTTCGACGAACAGTTGGCTGACGAGTCTCGCGACCGTTTGCGTACCCGGGATGTGGCGCAGTGCCCAGCGCAGCGGCGCCGAAAGCACAAAGTCGGGTTTGGGCAAACACCAGATCGGGGTGCGCTGAAACACTGTCAGATGCGCGACATCCGGGGCGATGGCGGGAATGACCTGGACGGCCGAGGCGCCGGTGCCGATGATGCCCACGTTCTTGCCGCGCAAGTCCTGGGTGTGCTCCCATCGGGCCGTGTGCATCAGCACGCCGGCAAAATCCTCGACGCCCGGAATATCCGGCTTGTTCGGACGCGTCAGAATACCGGTGGCGTTAATGACATACCGCGCGGTCACCACAGCATCCTGGGCGGTCGTCAGCCGCCACCGGCCGGCGTCGGCATCCCAGTCGGCGGCGCTCACGGTGGTGGCCGAGCGCAAGTGTGGCGCCAGGCCGTATTTGGCCACGCAACGGTCAGCGTAGGCTTTCAGCTCCGCCCCCGGTGCGTAGGAGCGGGACCAGCTGCGGCGTTGCTCGAACGAGAACTGGTAGCTGAACGAGGGGATGTCCACGGCGATACCGGGGTAGGTGTTCCAGTGCCACGTACCGCCGGGTCCGTCGGCGTCGTCGAGGATGACGAAGTCGTCGAACCCTGCCTGTTTGAGCTTGATCGCGACTCCGATCCCGGAGAACCCGGCCCCGATGATGACCAGCTCGTGGTGATCGGCGCCGGCGGGTGCGGCTTTGGTCGCGGTGGCGCTGTGGGTACGGGTGTTCATGAGGACCACTCCTGGTTCGTGGACGGCGCGCGGGCGTGGCGCCGCGCTGTGGCGATGATGTCCGCGACGACGCGGGGCTGGTCGTATTGCGGGCAGTGTCCCGCGCCAGGAATCAGCTGCACCGCGACATCGCG
>JBOHER010000214.1:0-31331 GCA_050701115.1 Haloechinothrix sp.
TGGGCACTAGACCAAATGTGGCTCCCGGTGCGCGACGTTATGCTGTCCATCTTCGGGACCCTGGTCATACTGCCGATCAGCCTGCTGAACAGCGACGTCGACTTCGCCATAGCGTCGAGTCGTCGCAAAAGCCTGGTGACCGGAAACGTCGACTGTGCGGCATCGGGATTCGCTGATGCCAGCAAGAACAATAAGCAGCGAGCCCCAGCCTCATAGCATCCTTTCTCCTCGCGCGTCCACGCGCGTTGAACACTGTGTCTACAGAGTTGCGGATTTCTTGGTCAGATGGCGGCGTCAATCGCCCTGCGATATGCCGCAAGGGTCATTCGCAAGCCCTCGGCGAACGTGTACTTCTGTTCGAAAAGACAGCGCCCCTTCTCGCCCGCCGAATCTACCTGTCCGTCGTCGGTCAGACCGACGAGTGCGGCACCCCACGCGACGGGATCGCCGGGCGTCACCAACCACCCGCCGCCGAGCTGGCCCGCCACCTCGGCGGTGCCTCCGATAGCGGAACAGACCGCGGGCATGCCCGCGGCCATGGCCTCCACGGCTACCAACCCGAACGTCTCGTAGCACTCCGTGGGCACAACCAGTGCCCGGGACCCGAGCATCAGGCGACGGAGTTGGTCACCATCGACCCAGCCGGTGAACCGCACGTTGCCCGGAGCGGCGCGCTCCAGCGATGACCGCGACGGTCCGTCACCCACGATCATCAACTCGAGGTCGCCGAGCGCGGATGCGGACGACCGCCACGCCTCGAGCAGGGTCGCGATGCCTTTCTCCGGCGCGAGCCTGCCCACATAGAGCACTCGGGAGGATGCCGAAGGTGGTTCTGCGCGCGGGCCGGGATCGGCCACTACGTTCGGCTTGACGAGGATGCTTTCCGGCGTGAACCCCGCCGCCACATAGGTGTCCTTCACGAACTGCGACGGCGCGAGGAAGAGGTTCACCCGGGACCAAGTGCCGCGCCGTCGGGCCGCCGCGATAGTCGCCGCCGCGACAGCGGACTGCGCTTTCGAACCTCGGTAACACCCGTGACCGACCGCGTGCCAGGCATGACTGCCGACACAGTCCGTGCATATCTTGCCGTCCCGGAACAACAGGGCGTTCCCGCAGACCAGCCGGTAGTTGTGCAGCGTCATCACGGTCGGGACGCCCGCGCCGTGCAACGCGTCGAACACCGAAGAGGACAAACTGAACCAGGTGTTGTGCGCGTGGGCCACGTCCGGCTGCTTGGCGCGCACGAGGCGTCGCATCTCGGCGAACCGCGATGGATTCCACACCGCGCCCGCGAGACCGGCCGCGGCGCGCATGCCACCCTCCGGGTTGTTCGGCCGGACCGGGACCACCTGGTGGCCGGCTTCGGTGAGCAGCGCCGCCTCGGTCTCGGCGACCGAATCTTCGCCACCCGGCAACGAATACTGATTGTGGATCTGCAGAATCCTCATGTCGCCCGAACCTGCCGCTGCTGCCTGCGACCGCCGAGGAACTGGCGAATCGGTGTCGCGAGTCCCGCCGAGCACGCGACTGCGCTCAGGTGGCCGAGCGCCCAGAAGTAAGGAACCGCGCCAAACGGTGCCTCGAGCACCACGCCGACAGCCGCGACCAGCGGCATGCCCGCGGCGATCATGATGGCCAAGACGTCGATGTCACTCAACTCGCGACCTCTGCGCCAACCGACCAGAAACGCGAGCCGCCAGCCGATGAGCGTCAATGCGAGCACGAACGCCATTCCGATCACGCCCAGTCGCGCCCACGCGCCCAACAGGTAGTTGTGTGGGGAGCGCACCTCCGCCATGTCGCCGCCGAAGAGCTCGACATCGGCGTTGGAATCGATGAGGAAGTTCGGGCCGAAGCCCACCCCGACCACATTGCGGCCGGTGTCTGCTTGGAAGTATTCGATCAGTCGCTGCCAGGAGTCCGCCCGCGCGGAGGCGGTGCCCTGGGCTCCGCCCACATCTTCGGTCGGCGCCCAGACGTTGCTGACCGACGCCACAAGCCGCTCGACCGCATACCCCTGCCCGGCCACCGTCACGGCTGCGGGCAAGGCGAGTAACCCCAGCGCCACCGCCCACTTCCTCGGCCGGGTGCGCACCGCACGCCGGTGCCTGCCCAACAGGCCTACCGCAATCAGCACCGCGACGACTCCGAGCAGCGCCCCCCGAGAACCGAGCGCGACCGTGATCGCGAGGCTGATCCCGGCCAGGGTCAGGTTGACGAAGGGCGCCTTGCCACTGAGCGCCCGGTGTAGTGCCAGCCCGGCGAGCAGCCCACTCGTGAAACCATCGATATCCGGGCGAGGGACGAAGAAGAACACGTCCTTGCCCATGGTTGGAATGGCTTCGACGATGGGCGGCGCGACCAGCGCGACGACACACCAGGTGGCATGAAAGAGCAGCGCGACCGTGAGCAGGTTCTCGATGGATCGGACGTGCTCCCGCGCCGGGGCAAGGACCAGGAAGACAAGGACCACGTAGGCATAGGGCGCCGCGTCGCGCAGCGCGACAACGCTCCACTGCCCTAGTAGGAACCACGCCGACGAGATGGCGAGCAGACCGAGCGCGCTGACGGCCAGGGCGGCAGCGATCGGTGATCGCCGTTCGCGATGGGCGCCCGCACCCAAGACGCGATCGATCAGGAGTACAGCGATGACGATGTCAGTGATGAACGGGGGAACTGCGGCGGGCAGAAAACTCCCCCACCGCGAGGTCGCCAGCAAGAAGAGGGCCAGCGCGAACGGGCCGTACCGTTGCAGCCGATCATGAACCGGGCTCACCGTCCCCGCCATCAGCGCGCCCCGGTGCCCCCGGTCGCGAGGGAGCGCTTGGCCGCGGCCGTCCGACCGCCTTTCTGTCCCTGCGAGGAGAGCACTACCCCTGCGACCTCGGTTCCCACCGCGGCCAGCCCCGTGATGGCCTGGTCGACATCCCGGCGCGCGGTCCGTCCGGCCGCGACCACCAGCACTGTCGCCTCGACAGCCGTCGATACCGCGACGGAGTCGGCGTAGGGCAGGATCGCCGCGCCGTCGAAGATCACCGTGTCGTAGAACGGCGCGGCGGTGTCCAGGAACTCCCGGAACTTGGCCCTGCTGAGCAGGGCCCCTGGCTGCCGGACGTCCGACCCGGCCGTGACCACGCCGAGCACGCTGGCGGGTGGCTCGTCGATCCGCTCCCGCCGATGCGGCGTCGGTGCGAGAGGCCGGGCCGCGTCGAACACAACGTCGCCGAACGCGGCATTGCCCCGCAGGAAATCGGTCAGCCCCAACTGGTTGCGCAACCCGAGCCGGTCTGCGATGCAGGGCTTACGCAGGTCGCATTCGACCAGCATGGTCTTCGCCCCCGCGGCGGCGCTGACCTGAGCGAGCAAGGCAGCCACCGTTGAACTGCCCTCACCCCCGGACGTACCGGCGATGAGGATCGTACGGGGAGCATCGCTGCGCATCTGCAGTGTTGTCCGTAGCTGCCGGACGGACTCCAGCGTCCCCTCGTCCCACGCACCTGGATCGAGCAGGGCACGCCCCTCGCGCGATCGCGCGATGGCGACCCGGGCCAACGGCTCAACGCCGAGCGATCGGCGTAGATCCTCGGTGTCCCGCACGCGGTTGTCCAGGATCTCCCGGATGACCGCGATCGCGATCCCGATCAGGATGCCGACCAGGACACCGACCGGCACGAACCGCTGCGGGTCCGGAGATACCACCGTCGAGGGGTCGGCCATGGAGGCTACAACCAGCGCCAGGCCGGCCTCCCGCTCGCCGAACAGCGTACTCACCCTGGCCGCCGCGTGGTGGGCGGCAGCATTGGCGATCCGGACGGCTTGTACACCACTATTCGCCGACACCGTCAGATCGATGATGTAGGTGTTGGTCGGGACCCGCGTGACCATCCGGCGTTGCAGATCGGCCGGTGTGTCATCGAGCCGCAGCGTCTCGACCACGGCTGTTGCCACCTCCAGGGAGGTGGCAAGGTCGGCATAGGTGGCCATGCCACTCTGTGAGATCAGCAAAGCGGCCCGCGGACCCGCCGCCGGCCCTGATTCCGCGGTCGGCGTGACGACAAGTTTCGCTGACGCGTGGTAGCTGCGATCGGCGACAAGACCGAGCGCGATCGCTCCCAGTACGCAGAGAGCCGTCACGGCCGCGACAATGCGCCACCGTCGTTTGAGTAGCTGGGCGAACTCTTCGAGTGTCATGGGGCACCGCCGCCGCGCGAACGTAGCCAGATACTCGACGGGAAGTGACCGTTGGACGCGCCGTCATCGATTCCGTCGATCATCGGCCGGGGCCGGTAGTCCGGCAGCACGGCCTGCAACTGATCAGGCATCGCGTGGTGCAGGGCCGACTGGCAGCTGAGCACCTCGAACTTCGGATTGTTCGTCAACAGAGCCGCCAGTAGTGCGGTCTCCTGCCAGTCCCAGAAGTCGCTGAGTGCCCACGGTGAGTACAGGTACGGCAGGTAGATGTCGTGGATGTGTACCAGAACGCCCGGTGGCAGCGCGGGCAGCAGTTCCAGGTAGATGCGGTGCAACTCGGACCCGGTCTTGAGCACGTGCGTGGAGTCGATGAACAGCAGATCACCCTCGGAGAGGTCGGCGAAGGCTTCCACGGGCACCTGCTGCGCGGGCGTCTCCCGCACTTCGACGAACGGCAGCGCCCGGATCTCCTGAGGCATGTAGGGGTCGATCGCCACAATCGCACTGACCGGCCTGCCTTCGGCGACATTGCGCGCGACCGCGTCGGAGGTGATCGCGGTAGAGGCCCCGCTGCCGATCTCCACGATCCGCTTCGGCGCGAACGTGCGCACCGCGCAGTGCAGCACCTGGGCCTCGACCTGCCCGTAGCGGAAGCCGATTCCCCGTAGATCGAGGCCAGGCAGGAAGGAGAAGTCCTTTACCTCGTCGAGGTGGGTCGAGCAGACCTTGTCCAACCAGGCCAGCTGTTCGTCGAGGTTCCAGTCGACGCCGTGCACGGTGGCGGGTCTGCGCCACAGGTCTTCGTTGTTCCGCAGCCATTGTCGGTCGGCGACCGGCGAGTAGTAATGCCTGGGGAGGACGTGTACCCGCGCGCGCTCGAGGGCCTTGAATACCCGGTACCCCGCACGCTTGACCGCGCTGCCCTTGCGGACGCCCGCCAGTTCGGATTTGCGCGATTGGTTCACGGCCTGCTCCTTGTCTATTGCCGACGTGCCGTCCCACGCGACCAGCAGCCGCGGTGGCCGTCGCAGTACGGACGCCACGAATCGCGGGTTGTTCCTCAGATAGCGACGAGCGAGCCTGCGTGGGTTCTTGGCAAGGCGATACGCCCACTCGAAGCCGGTAGGCCGGATCCAAGCAGGCGCCTCGGGCACCAGACCGGCGTGGATGTCGAACGCCGCACCGAACCCGAACATGGCAGGCGCTTTGATCTTTCTCATCGCCCAGGCCATCCACCGTTCCTGCTTCGGAGTGGACAGGCCGACCATGACGATGTCGGCATCGGCCGCGTTGATCCGGTCGACGACCTCGTCCTGCTCCGCCGCGGTGAGCGCGCGGAACGGCGGCGCACACGTACCCGCGATGACCAGGCCCGGATAGCGTTCGGTGAGCTTGTCGGCGAGTAGCTCGGGCGTCCCCGGCGCGCCGCCGTACAGGAAGATCCGCCAACTCTTTCGTGCGGCCCGTTCAGCTATCGCGGGCAGCAGGTCCGGGCCGCGCACCCGGCCCATTCCGGATGCGCCCACATACCGGCCCGCCCACAGCAAGGGAGCGCCGTCCGGCACGGTCAGCCCCGAGGCGTTGTGGATGGCCAGCAGTTCGGGATCCTGCTGGGATTCCATGACGCCGTGCACGCCGCTCACGCACACGTAGTGCTGCTCGCGGCACTCGATCCACCGTTCGACGGTGTCGACCGCATGCGGCAGCGAGGTCACGCTGACCCCGACACCGAGGACTTCGACCCGCTGCTCAGGTGCCCTGGCATGTCGTTGTTCGACCGTGGTCACCGGCGATCTCCCATGGCGATTCCGTGTCGCGGCACCAGCAAGCGGGCGCCGCCTGCCGCACGGATCTGCTCTTCGGTGACCCAGCCGCCGCCGATGACCCAGCGGGGAAGCTCGGGCAACTTCACGGTCGGCCCACCAAGCATGATCACCAGGGTGCGCCAGAGGATCCACAGATCCATCCGGATGGAGCCGTACTGCAGATAGCAGAAGTCGTAGGCCGGACGCTCGTGCACGAGGTGGTGTGTCTCGTGACCCACCTGCCACAACCCGGTACAGCCCTGGCGTACCAGGGTGCGTGCGTCGCGGTAACCGGGATCGGTTGGCTCCCAGCGATCGGGCATCTTAGGCCGGGGACCCACCAGGCTCATCTTGAGGATCGGCACCAGGAACAGTTGCGGCAGTTCGTCGAGGTGGCGATGCCGGAGGAAGGCACAGAACCGGTCGACGGGGATGACGGTGCCACCGTTCTTGAGCGCGTAGGGCGCTGTCGTCTTGGGCAGCGTACGGAGCTTGGGGAAGGCGATCATGCGCCCACCCCGGCCGATCCGGTGGTGCAGAAAGAACGGCCACTGCCGCAGCCGGACGGCAAGCACAATGGCCACAACGATAATGATGGGAATTGCCAACAGTACAAGCATGGCGCCGAGCACGATGTCAATGCCGTCCTTGATCGTTTGTTGGACGAACTGTCCGGGTGCCGTAACGCTACGGCTCTCGGACGGCCTCGTACGCAGCAACAACGGCTCCAGTGCTGCTTCCTCGAGTGGCTCGCTCACCTTCACTCCACATAAGCCGGGCCTACAACGCGCCCTTGTGGGGCATCCCCATGCCCTCTCAACGGACTACCGAGCGAGTAGTTACGCATGACTTGGATCAAACTCAAGCCAAACCCATTTATGAAAGTTATTTGCGAGTAGTTTTTATGAAACCGATTCACCTTGCTCAGTGAGCGCGCCCGGCAGGAGGCGGGGCCGCTCAGGGCAGTGTGACGACCTGCCCGGCGTAGCTCAGTCCCGCACCGAAACCCAGCAGCAGCGCGGTGTCCCCGGAGCGTGCCTCGCCCGAGGACAACATCGCGTCCATCGCCAACGGCACCGAGGCGCCGGAGGTGTTGCCCTGCTCGACGATGTCGGCAGCGATCGCTACCCGCTCGGGTAGATGCAAGGACCGCGCGATCGAATCGGTGATCCGCCGGTTGGCCTGATGCGGAATGAACGCGTCCACATCGTCCACCGTCAACCCGGCCGCCTTCAGCGCACGCTCGCCGACATCGGCCATCGCGGTACTCGCCCACCGGAACACCGCTTGGCCTTGCATCCGCATCACGGGGTAGGGCGATGGCGAATCCGTCACAAGTTCGTCGCGCCACTGCGTCCAGCTTCGGTCCTGAGTGATCGCGTCCGCCCGGCCGCCGTCACCGCCCCAGACCACCGGCCCGATGCCCGGCTCGGTCGACGCGCCGACCACGGCCGCGCCTGCGCCGTCGGCGAACAGAAACGCGGTGCCGCGATCGGTCGGATCGACCATGTCCATCATTCGTTCCACGCCGACCACCAGCACCGTCGATGCGCTACCTGCGCGCACGAAGTCGTTGGCCATGGCCAGTCCGTAACAGAAGCCCGCGCACGCCGCTGAGATATCGAACGCGCCCGCGTTGACCGCCCCGATCCGGTACGCCACCTCGCACGCGGCGGCAGGCGTCTGCTTGAAGTGCGAGATCGTCGCGAGCACCACGCAACCGATGTCCTCGACGGCTACCCCACTGCGCTGGATGGCGACCCTCGCCGCGGCCTCGGCCATGTCGACCACACTCTCGTCAGCGCCAGCCCACCGGCGCCGCTCGATGCCCGAGCGGGTCCTGATCCATTCATCGCTGGAATCGATCGCTTCCGCGATCTCGTGGTTGTCCACCACCCGACGAGGCCGGTAGCTACCGATGCCGAGGATCTTTGCGAACCGGTGGTCCCCATCGATCCGTATGGACGCGCTCACTCAACCACTCCCGAAACGGCCTGCCATTGGCCTGGAAACATCGACGGCGCCCGGTTGGAGATGCGCCCTCCTATAGCAGAATCGTTACCGATGGGTAGAGCAACGGCGAGTGACGCATGTCGCCACTACGTGCGCACCTTCGGCTTGTCCGCGACGTGGTTGTCGCGTAGCACGAAGCGCTGCACCTTGCCGCTCGGCGTCTTCGGCAGCTCCGAAACGAAGTGCACGGCGCGGGGGTAGGCGTGCGCGGCGAAGCGGGTCTTGACCAGCTTCTGCAACTCGGCGACCAGGTCCTCGTTCGTCGCCACATCCTGCCGCGGCACCACGTAGGCGACGAGGGCCTCCCCGCGCAGTTCGTCGGGCACCCCGATCACCGCCGCCTCGGCGACCGAATCGTGTTGCACCAGAACACTTTCCACCTCGAAGGGGCCGATGCGATACCCGGCCATCAGGATCACGTCGTCGTCCCGCGAACCGAAGGTGAAGTAGCCGCCGGTGTCCCGCGAGGCAACATCGCCGGTGTAGTACCAGCGGCCGTCCGCACTGAACCGCTCGGCGGTGCGGTCCGGCGCGTGCTGATATCCGCTGAACCACATCATCGGGCTGTTCGGCACGTCGATCGCGACTCGCCCGGTTGTGCCCGGCTCGGCCACCTCATCGGAGTCCTCGCGCAACACCTCGGCCCGGAATCCGGGCATCGGTCGCCCCATCGAACCCGACTTGATCGGCGCGCGCAGATCCGGGTGCCAGGCATTGCACACCGTCATCCCGGTCTCGGTCTGACCGTAGTGATCCCGGACCGGCACGCCGAAGGTCTGCTCCGCCCAAGTGATCACCTCAGGCGTCAGCGGCTCCCCCGCCGACGAGCAGTGCCGCAGCCGGAGGTCGGTGGGAACCGTCGCGTCCGAGTTGCGCAGCGCCCGGTACACCGTGGGGCCCGCGGTGAAGTTGGTGACCCCGAACCTCGACAGCACCGCCCAGGTCAGCTCGGGTGAGAAGCCCGCGTGCAACATCAGGCTGCGCCTGCCTGCCGCCATCGGGCCGATGATCGCGTAGTACAGGCCGTACGCCCAGCCGGGGTCGGCCGCGTCCCAGAAGACGTCGTCTTCGGCATGGTCGAGCCCGTACTCCTGATATATCCGCAACGAGGCGATCGCCTTCAGCGGGATCGGCACCCCCTTGGGAGTTCCGGTCGTTCCCGAGGTGAACAACTCCACCATCGTGCCCTCGCCGCCGACAGCGACCGGCACCGGAATCGGCGCAGCGCAGGCGAGCAGTTCGGCGAAACCCAGGTCGCCGTCTGACGGCTCACCGGTGGTGACTATCTGCCACTCCCGGTCCGCTGGCATGTCCGCACTGATAGCCAGCTTGGCCCGCTGTGCAACGTCGGCGATGACCACCTTGGTGCCATTGCCAGTGACCCTGGCCGCGATGGCGGGCGGGGCGAACGCGGTGAACAGCGGAACCTGCACCGCGCCGAGACGCCAGATGGCCAGCACCGCGATGATCAGCTCCACCGACTGCCCATCAGGGTCGCCACCCGGTCACCCGGTCTGACACCCTGGGCCGCCAGCCCAGCTGCGAACCGGGCGGATGCGTCGAGCAGCTCGCCGTAGCAGAGGTCGCGATGCGTCAGGTCCGGCTCGATGAGGGTGAACGCGACCGCATCCGCCGGATGCTCGGCACACAGCAACTCGGTCGCATCGGCCGCTGGTGCGCCATAGATCGCCAGCAGATCCAGCGCTCGCTGCTCCGGGGTGGTCACGGCTGCCTCCATCGATGTCGTGGCGCGAGCGACCCGACCGGGTCACCGTGACGCCGCACTATCCTTCGATGGCAATGCTGCGGTCGAACCGCATGAGCCCACTACCCCACAACGAGGGTGTTCGCTGGCGTGGGCTCACGCCACCAGCTGCTCGACCAACTCGATGCCGTCGGCAACCGTGCCCGGAGCCCCGTCGAAGAACGGAGCCAGCAGGTCGGTGTCCACCCCGAACAGCGCGAGCGCGGCAGCGGCGACCTTAACCCTGGCCCGTGCCGCACCATCAGCGATCTTGACCCCGACCGCGGTTCCGTCCGGGAGTGCGGCCACGAAGACGCCCTCGGCCCCGTCCTTGGCGATCAGACCTGGTACCGCCTTGATCAACCGGGTCACCGGCCGGTCCGTTCCGCCGAGCATCTCCGGGTGCCGCCGGATCGCGTCGGCGACCCTGCCTTCCGCGCTGTCCGCCTGCGCGGCGGCTACCTTGCTGACCGCCCGGGTGAGCCCGGTCAGCGACAAGGCGAACAGCGGAGCACCACAGCCGTCCACTGCGACATGCGCGATCGACTCGCCGGACAGCTCCTCCACAGTGCGGGCGATCTCCTTCTGCAGCGGATGATCCGGATCCAGGTAGTCCACAGTGCACCAGCCGTTGGTCTGTGCGGTCGCCAGCATCCCCGAATGCTTGCCCGAGCAGTTCTGGGATATCCGCTCGACGCCGCGTCCGGCGCGGATCCAGGCGTTACGCGCCTTGCTGCTCAGGGGGTAGGCCGGCGTGTTGCGCAGATCGTCCTCGGCGAGTCCGTGCCGGGCAAGAATGCGCCGCACCCCCTCGAGATGAATCCGCTCACCGGAGTGGCTGGCCGCCACCAGTGCCAGCAGGTCCGGCGGCAGGTCCAGCCCGGCACGGACCATCGCGGTGGCTTGCACCGGCTTGAGCGACGACCGCGGGTAGCAGGCGGCCGCGCCGTCGCCTGCCGAGAAACGTGTGGCACCGTCCGGCGCGACGACTACCACCGACCCGTAGTGCACGCTTTCCACCATCCCGGAGCGCATGACGTGCACGAGCGGCACGTGCGAAGGCGCGCGTAGTTCAGAGATCGACATGGTGTTTCTCCTCTGTCCTCTTCGAGCTGGTGGCGCCGCTCGCGTGCGCGGACGCGACGATCTGGTGCAGCGCGGCATCGACGTGATCGAGATGGGTGGTCATGGCCGCGACGGCGGCATCGGGGTCGCCGCCCGCGATGGCGGCGACAATCGCGCGATGCTCGGCGTTGGATCGCGCACGGCGATCGCCCAGTTGGTTGAGCAGGGTCGACTGACGCGCCAGCGCGTCGCGGATCTCCTCGATGACCTTGCCGAAGACCGGGTTGCGCGACGCCCGCGCGATACTGATGTGGAACAGCGTGTCCAGCGCGACCCATGCGGAGTCGTCAGGCTCGGCGTCCATCTGGTCGACCAGGCTGAGCAGGTTGTGCAGATCCTCCGCGCTCCTGCGAGCGGCCGCGTAGCCGGTGACCGGAACCTCGACGTGCCTGCGCACCTCGAGCAGATCCCGCGCCGAGTACGAGCCGAAGGCCGGGCTCTCCACCGGACGCACCGATACGACGTAGGTGCCCTTGCCGGTATGGGAAGTGGTCATGCCGAGGGCTTGCAGCGCGCGCAACGCCTCACGGATCACCGAGCGGCTGACCACGAACTCCGCGGCCAGCACGGCCTCGGAAGGCAGCTTGGCGCCGACCGGGAACTCGCCCTGCGTGATCGCCAGCCGCAAGCCCTCCAGCACGGCGTCCATCGCGCTCACCCGACGCACCGCGCGCATCCCCGAGCGTTGTCCAGCTGTCTGCCTGTCTGACAGGTCCACCCGTCCGAGTCTCCGCGAAGCCCAGCGGGGTGTCAACCAGGTGGCAACACAGATCACAGCTGGCCGCGCGCACTCTCGTGAGTGAAAGTTGTTCCTCTGGCAACCCTGAGCACTCACGACTCGACCGTGCGGCAATCCGGGTTTCCCCCGGTCAATCGCGCATTGCGGTGCAGGCCGCGCTGTGACTTCCACTGATCAGGACCCGCGCGGGAATGCGCACGAGGGCGACGCGGTCGCAGGCACCGTCACCATCGTCCGGTGGTTCTGACCTAGGACATTCAGCGCGGGGTCAGCCGGGACACCCGGAACTCGTCGAGGTCATAGACCGCGGCGACCAGATCCACACCGTGCCGCTCGACGGCTTCCCGGATCACCCGGGAACGCTCCTTGAGTTGCTCCACCACGCGCAGGGCCTGCCGATCGACGCAGGCGGCGAGGAAGGCGGCCGGGTCGGTATCGGCAGGCGTGGACAGCACTGTTGCCTCGATCGATCGGACCAGGGTGCTGACCGAACCAGTGAGCGCCGCTCCATCGCGGACCAGTTCAATCGCGGCGGTGACCGCCCCGCAGCGCTCATGCCCCAGCACCACGATCAGCCGCACACCCAGATGCTCGACGGCGTACTCGGTGCTGCCGATGATCGACTCATCGAGAACCTGGCCCGCCGTGCGCACGGTGAACAGGTCACCGAGGCCGTGGTCGAATACCAACTCCGGGGTTACCCGAGAGTCTGCGCACCCCAGCACACAAGCGAACGGGGCCTGTCCGTCGGCCAGCCGTCGGCGCCAGGCAAGCTGTTCGTGCGGGTGTCGTTGCCTGCCCTCGACGAACCGGGCGTTGCCGGCCTCCAGCCTCCGCCAGGCCGCGGCGGGATCCACCGAGCCGGGAAGGGGACTGGCGACCGCGGACGACGTCGCCGAGCCGATCAGGCCAGTGGTCACGGCGGACACACCGAGCCCGATCGCACCACGTCTACTGAACCGAAACTTCGCGGAGTCGTCCTGCACGCGACAAAGCTAGCGAGATCACCTGGTCCTCCGCCCGCGAATCCGACCGATCAGACCCGATCCGGTTACCGATCGGCCGTCGCGATGGCGCTCCCGACCAAGGTGCCGAAGTACAGCTTCCCGTCCCGCTCCCGCACACCGGTCAACATCCGGAAGCCCTCGATCTCGCCTTGGAAGGAATGCACAACGTGGCCCTCTGCGCTGACCCCGAGCACGCCGACGGTTCTCTTGGGCGAAGGTTGCAGCGACTCGGGCAAGCGGGTCACCAGCGAGCGCACCGGCCGCGGCATCCGCTGCGTGATGCCAAGGGCTGCCACCTTCGGGCTGGCCACAGCCACCCAGATCAGGCCGTCGCTGCCGGTCGAGGTGTTGTCCGGATAGCCGGCGAGGCCGTCAAGGAAGACGTCGCGTGTGCCTGCTCGAGGACCCGTCAGCCATACCCGCTGCACCCGGCAGCCACCCGATTCCGCTACGGTCACAAAGGATTCGTCCTCCGCGAGGGCGACACCATTGGCGAAATGCAGGCCGGACAACAACTCCTGCACGCTTCCATCGGGATCGCGCCGCAACAACCGGCCGGTCCTGGTCTGCTGGACCAGATCCTTACGCCACTGCGGAATCGGGTAGCGCTGCGAGGAATCGCTGAAGTAAATGGTGCCGTCGGCCGCGACCGCGGCGTTGTTGCACGCGATCATGGGCGCGCCGGACACCGTGTCGGCCAGCGTACGCACCGCGCCGGTGGAGATCGCCACGGCCAGCAGACCGGCGTCCGACGCGCACACCACGAGCTCATCGTCCCCGTAGAACTCGATCCCGAGTGGCCTGCCGGGCAGCTGCGCGATGGAGTCGATCTGCGCACCGTGCTCGCTGACCCGGATGATCCTGCCGTCGGCCAGACCGGTGTAGACCCGCCCGCGGTCGTCGACGAGGACGTCCTCGGAGCCCTCCGCCCCCACGGGGATTACGGAGACGTTCTTGAAGTCCATGCTTCCTCCTAGCGGTAGGTGAGCAACCGGCGCGACTCGCCTTCGAAGTGACCATGCTCGTTGAACGCCACCAGAGTGGTGCCGGATCTGCCGGTGATCAACTTGGTGATGCCCGCATTACATGTCACCCGGTGCAGAGCGGTGAACCTGCCTGCCTGATCCCCGATCAGCCGGGCGGCGATCGTCCCGATCACCCCGCCGGAGGTGAACACCAGCGCGGACTGCCCCTTGCCCAGCGAGGCGACGACCTCGTCCAGCGCGGCGTTGACCCGTGCGGCGAACGCCGTCCAGGTCTCACCACACGTGCTACCCTCCGCAGCGGCAACCCAGGCGAGCAAGGCGTCATCGAGCGCAGCCTGAAACCCCCGGGGATCGACCTGCGCGGGGAGCGACGAGGCGTGGCCGCGCAGCACATCGAGAAAGTCGTATTCGTTCCAGCGGGGATCCTCCCTGGCGTCGAATCCGGCTGTCATCGCGGTGTCGCGTTGGCGCAGCATGGTGCCGCAGTGCACCTGGGTGAACTCGACACCCCTGCGGCGCAACTCATCGCCCACCACGGCTGACTGCTCGGCGCCGAGACCGGAGAGCTTGTCGTAGTCGGCCGCACCGAATGATGCCTGCCCGTGCCGTACCAGGTACACCGTCCCCATCAGGCGGCACCTTTCTGGATGATCTGCTTGCAGCGCCATTCGAGGTAGCCGACGAACATCCAGTAGTCGGCGAACTTGGGGTTATGCGTTCCCCCGTCGTGGAACCGCAGATACAGCTGCTGGATGATCACCGCTACCCGGAACAGGCCGTACACCTCGTAGAAAGTCCAGTTGTCCACCGGTAGCCCGGTTTTCGCGGAGTAGTACTCGACCACTTCCGCCCGGGTCAGCATGCCGGGAAGATCCGTCGGCTGCCGCTTGCTCCGCTTGATCACGTCGTCGTCATCGGCCTGCACCCAGTAGGCCATCGTGGCGCCGAGTTCCATCAGCGGGTCGCCGAGGGTGGCCATCTCCCAGTCGAGAATGCCGATCACGTTCATCGACTCGGGATTGTCGAAGATCAGGTTGTCGAAACGGTAGTCGTTGTGGATCAAACAGATTCGCACGTCGTCCTGTTGGTTGGCGGCCAGCCATTCCATCACCTCGGTGAAGTCGGGCACATTGTCGGTGCGCGCCTTGCGGTACCGGTCCGACCAGCCGTCGATCTGCCTACGCACATACCCGGCACCCTTGCCGAGGTCGTCCAGTCCGGCCGCGTCCACATCGACCTGGTGCAGTTCGATCAGCCGGTCGATCACACCGGTGGACAACTCCCGGGCCTGATCCGCATCGATCTCGAGGCCGACCGGCAACTCGCTACGCAGAATGATGCCCTCGATCCGCTCCATCACGTAGAACTCCGAGCCGATGATCGACTCGTCCGCACAGAACGCCAGCATCGTGGGCACATAAGGGAAAACCGGCTTCAGTCCAGATTGGACCCGGAACTCCCGGCCCATGTCGTGCGCGGAGGCCGCCTTGTGGCCGCGGGGCGGTCTACGCAGGATCAGGTCGCGATCGGGATAGCTCAACTGGTAGGTCAGGTTGGAGGCGCCGCCGGGAAACTGCCGCACGGCAGGTACCCCGCCCAGGCCGTCCACTCGCGCGGACAACCACTCGTGCACGGCGGCGACGTCGAAGGTATCCTCGTCCCGCACCGCATAGGCGGCGTCCGTGAACGCGTTCGTCACGAGAACTTCCTCACCCAGCCCAGCGGTGCGTAGCGGAGAACCTGAGCGAGCAGCGTCCACGGCCACCACGGGACGAACGCCTTGGCCGGCTCCCGTTCGATCGCGCCGACCATTGCCTTCGCGCCCTTCTCCGCCCCGGCCATCAGCGGTGTCTTCCCTGCTCTGCCGGTCATCTCCGATTCGATGTAGCCGGGCAGCAACGCGGTCACCTCGATCGGCCCGTTACGCTGATGGGCCCGGATTCCCTCGGCCAGCGATGCCGCGGCGGCCTTGGATGCCGCGTAGGTGGTCACGTTGCCTCGCATGCCACGCACCGCGCTCACCGAGGACACCACCACCAGGTGGCCGGCCTTCTGCTCGAGGAAGATCTCCATGGCTGCCTCGCATTGGGCGAGCAACCCGATGAAGTTGGTTTCCGCGGTCTGCCGGTTCGCCTCGAAGTTGCCGGTTCCGATCGGCTGACCTTTGCCGAGGCCCGCGTTGGCGATCACCCGGTCCAGCGTGCCGAGCTCGGCCCGAAACTCCTTGAATACCGTGAACACGCTGTCGTGTTCGTTGACGTCCAACTGCCGGGTCAGCACGGTGATGCCGGGGTGCTGCGTGCGCAGTTCCCCGGCGAGCGCGTCCAGCCGATCGGTGCGCCGGGCGCACAGGGCGAGATTTCGACCCATCGCGGCGAACTCTCGCGCCATGCCCTCGCCGAGTCCTGAGCTCGCGCCCGTGATGACGATGTTCTGCCTTGTCTTGCTCACTGTCGACCCTTCTCGGTGGTGGATCTGTTCTTGTACGGGGCCAGCTCAATCCTGGAGACCACGCCGAGGTGCACCTCGTCAGGGCCGTCGGCCATCCGCAGCGACCGCGCTGCGGCATAGGCGCCCGCTAACGGAAAGTCGTTGGTGAAGCCACCCGCGCCGTGCAGCCGCATGGCCATGTCGATCACGCTCTCGGCCATCCCCGGCACGACCGCCTTGATCTGCGAGAGCTCGGACAAGGCACCAAAGGCACCTTGGGTGTCCAGCAGCCACGCGGTGTGCAGCACCAACAGCCGCGCCTGGTTGATGGCTATCCGGGCATGCGCGATGCGTTCGCGGTTTCCACCGAGATTGGCCAGCGGCTTGCCGAACGCGGTGCGCTGGGTGGCGCGGGTGAGCGCGAACTCGAGTGCACGCTCGGCGAGCCCGATCAACCGCATGCAGTGGTGGATGCGTCCGGGGCCCAGCCTGCCCTGGGCGATCTCAAAGCCGCGGCCGAGGCCTGCGATCACGTTCTCCTTGGGCACCCTGACGTTATCGAAGGTGACTTCGCCGTGCCCGTAAGGCTCGTCGTGGTAACCGAATACCGGCAGCATCCGCTCGATCGTGAAGCCGGCGGCATCGGTCGGCACGATGACCATCGAGTGCCGAGCGTGCCGGTGCACCGCGGGGTCGGTGAGTCCCATGAAGATGACGAACGCGCAGTGCGGGTGGCCGACGCCGGTGGAGAACCACTTGCGCCCGTTGACCACCACCTCGTCGCCGTCCAGGACCGCGGTGGCCGCCATATTGGTCGCGTCGGACGAAGCGACATCGGGTTCGGTCATGCAGAACGCCGACCTGATCTCGCCTGCAAGCAGCGGTTCGAGCCACAGTTTCTGTTGCTCCGCGCTGCCGTAGTGCACCAGGACTTCCGCGTTGCCGGTGTCCGGCGCGTTGCAGTTGAAGACTTCCGGTGCGATGATGTGCCGCCCCATCAACTCGGCAAGCGGTGCGTAGTCCACATTGGACAGCCCGACGCCCTGCCCGGTGGCTTCGGAGTAGCTCTTGGGCAGAAAGAAGTTCCACAGGCCTTGCGCGCGAGCCTTGGCCTTGAGCTGCTCGATCACCGGCAACACTACCCAGGGGTTGTCCAGACCGAGCAAGGTGCGCAGGTAGTCCGCTTCGACCGGTTCGATCTCGGTGGCGATGAAATCGGCTACCCGGCGCCGGTACTCGGCCGCCAGCGGCGAGGGTGCGAAGTCCATGGGGTGGAGGCTACCCTCCTTATCGAGCAACGCTCAATAGCGCGTCGGCGACGGGACCAGATCGTGGGGAGGCTTCCAATGGGCGGCAAGGCACCGGCCGCGACAGCACGGCGGACCCGAGTTCGCCAGCACCCCGAGGAGCGTCGCAAGCAGCTCATCGGAATCGGCTTGGACATGCTTACCCGCCGCCCCCTGCACCAGGTCACCATCGACGAGGTGGCCGCACAGGCAGGCATCTCCCGCAGCCTGCTGTTCCACTACTTCCCCACCAAACGGGACTACTACGCCGAGGTCGTGCGGGCGGCCAGCAGACGCCTGCTGCGCGCGACCAGGGCCGGGCAGGATGCCGTCGACCAGGAGGACACCCTGGACGCGGCGATCTCGGGCTATCTGGCGTTCATCGAACGGCGCCATGAGGCCTACCTAGGACTGTTCCGGAGTGCGGGCACCGATGACTGGGTGCACGAGATCTTTCTCGAGACGCGCGCGGCGCTGGTCGACCGGCTGCTCGGGTTACTCGGCAGACCCGAGCCGGCCGAACTGGTGCGGACCGCGGTGGGATCGTGGCTCTCGTTCGCCGAAGACCTGTCCCTCCAGCACGCGCAGAACCACCTCGGCAACCGCGATGACGTTGTCGCGCTGCTCGCCGGCGCACTGCGCGAAATTGTCACCCTGGCCGAGCGCTCGTCGGAGTAATATGCCGCGATGACTCCTAGGAGGGTGACCCACGCAACGACACCGCGACACAGTGCATCAGCGCGACTATTTCACATAGTGGCACAGCACATAGATGAATGGCCAGTCAAAACATGACGCCCGATGAAAGCGAATACGGTGCCGGCGGCACAACCGCTAACAACGATTTCGCCAGCGAGCTACGCGCCGCCATCAAGGCGAGCAGACTCAGCTTGGATAGAATTCAAGTGCGCCTGCGAAACCGTGGCGTCGCGGTCAGCATCACCGCACTGTCCTATTGGCAATCAGGAAAGCGCCAGCCGGAACGCGCACGATCTATATCGGCGGTGCGCGCGCTCGAGCAGATCCTCAACCGCCCGGAAGGCTCACTGGTCGACCTGCTACCACCGCCGCGGCCACGCGGCCCGGCGAGCAGGTACACGGGCGGGCGCACAACGGACACGCCGCACTTCCAGCGGGATGTCCTGCTCCCACTGCTAACCCGGCTCGACGCCGCCGACGCCCTGGACCAGCATGTGCACCTCCAGCTCGCCAGCCTGCACGATCGGTGCGACATCGCGGCGGACGGGGGGCAGGTCGCTGTCACCTCCCGGGCGGTTTTCCAGGCCAACGCGGACGCCCAGCATCGTTGGCTGCTGGTGTACGCCCACGACGACACGGCCACCTGGCCACCCACCCTGCGCGCGGAGCGCAACTGCATCCTGGGCAGAGTGGAGATGGACCAGCGGCACGGCATCATCGCGGCCGAGTTGCTGTTCGACCGGCCGGTGGACCGTGGCGAAAGCTACCTGATCGAATACTCCATCACCAACGACGGGCCACCGTATCCACGATGTATGAATACGCACTGGCGGGAGTTCCGACGCCCAGTTCGCGAGTATTTACTGGAAGTGCGATTCGATGAAGACCGGCCGCCCACGCACTGCTGGCAATACGCACGTACGAGCCCCGCTGCCGCCTCGGACAGGCGTGACCTCAGGCTCGACCATTCGTGCGGCGTGCACGCCATCGCGCTTGATTTCGGGCCAGGGATCTTCGGTATCGGATGGTCCTGAGCAAACCGATCCCGAACCCGACTTTGGTCGGTTGTACTCCCGCCAATCAAATGCTAAACGGCCTGGTGTCGCTCAGGACAGGACCGTTCCGAGATCATTTAGGGGTGGCGTGACCCGGTCGGGTCGGCGTGTCGCCTGGGGCGGTGCGGCGGAGCTCCGGCTTGCCGTTGGGAGCCTGCACGTCCACGAGTCCCGACCGCACCCAGCGGTTGTCATAGACCGTGCGCGCCGAAGGTCTGCCATGCACCGTGTTCGTCAGCCACGGGAGCGAGCCTACGGGCCGGGAAGGGTGACCGGCCGGAGGGGCGCGCCGTCGCGCTCGTCGATGACGAGAATCGCGCACCACCGAGCCCCAGCGCAGGAGACCGTCCCAAACGGCGCCCGACCGACGGCTTGTCGAGTCAGCCTTTCCGGTTGACGGCACAGCCCTGACGACCGGATCAACCACGGGCACGCGCCGCGCGGTCGCCTGGGCTATCGCCGCGCCGGAAACAAGCGTGCCCGATGCCGGGTCACAACCACACCTGGCCCGAGCGGCGCCCCTAGAAGTAGATCTTTAGGCAAGCGACGCGCCTTGCTCCTGAATACGCTCAGCGACCACGTCAACGAATTTGATCACCATACAGTGGTATGGACAGATACTCCGCTGTGTCAGAGTTAGGTCCTTCGGTCTGTATGTAACTGCAGGTCAAAGAAAACTTGGGGAGGGTCCGGAATGGCCGCGCTGAACGTCGTCTTCGCCGAAGCGAACGAGCTCGTGGTTCGCGTCCGCGTGGACGACGCCGTCGACGCCTCGCACCGGGACTCTCGGCGTTCGTGCTGATCGCAGTCTTCAATGGCTACGGCCCAGTTCCTGCGACCGCAGGACAGTCCGAGTCCGGCAGAGACGAGCTATTCGCGCAGGTTGGACGGGTGGTGCCTGAGTTCGGCGGCGCCTACTTCGAGGGTGAAACGCTGCAGATCTGACTGACAACGTCCTCCGACGCCACCGCGCGCAAGGCACGCGATGCGCTCGTGAAGTTCGTGAGTGCAGACTTTGCGACGCAGGATGTCGCTGCCCGTCGCGCCGACTACACCTTCGCCGATCTGAAGCGGTGGAAGGATGCGCTGAGGGACGTCGGTCGAGTAGCGCCCGAGCTCGCGACCAAAGGCATCTCGCACCGGCTAAACCGGGTCGAGCTCGGAGTCACCAACGCTGACCGGTACCGTTCAGCCGTCGGGGCCGAACTCGCCAGGCTCGACATCCCAAGCGGGGCCGTCCACATCGAAGAATCCGAGCCCATTGCGCCCTTCCAGACTGCACCGCAGGCTAATCGCTTGCCGCTTTATGCCGCCGCGGCGGGTGCGCTTGTGGCCATCGCGCTCGTGGCCGGCGGTGTCATGGCGAGGGCACGACAAATGAGGTCGTGATGGCCGCGTCGCCCCGGGGAGTCTCACCAAGAAATAACCCTTGGGTTCGCTGGCGGGCATCGTGTCTTCTCGTGCCTGGACCATGTGTTAGCCCCACACTGTCGGGACTGGAAGCTCACTGGCAGGAGCTCCAGGATTGCAGGAAAGCTTACGCAGATGCGCAGACCTAGGGCGAGGTCCGGTAGCAAGTGACTTAGGTCGAACACCAGCTGCGGCGGTTCGGCCCGTACAGGACGTGAGCTGGTCCAAGTGCTGGAACGTGGCCATGGTGATCACTCACTTGGGCCGTCTGGTACGCCGCCAACGGCGGTCACTGCGCTTCGAAGAAGCCGCTGGCTATCGATGAACCACTCAATGTAGGACGTCCAGTCAAACGTAGAACGCGACCCGAACGCCACCCTGTTCGTGGCGTGGCTCCCACAGCCGTTGCCGACGTGCGTCGACCTCCCCGCCGCGACCGCCGGCTGCGCGACACCGTCTACCGCGAACTCACCCGATGATGATCTCGAAACGGCCCCTGGGCTGCTCAGGACAGCTTGTCGCGGAGCAGTTTGCCGGTGGCATTACGCGGCAGTTCGTCCAGGAAGTCGACGTCGCGGGGCACCTTGTAGCGGGCGAGGTTCGATTTCACGTAGGCCTTGATGTCATCGGCTTCGACCTTCGCGCCCTCGGCCGGCACGACGAACGCCTTAAGACGCTGGCCGAACTCATCGTCGGGGACCCCGATCACCGCTGCCTCGAGCACGTCCTCGCGGTCGGCCAGCAGGTTCTCCACTTCGAGCGGGTAGACGTTCTCCCCACCCGACACGATCATGTCGTCGTCGCGGCCGTCCACGAACAGCAAGCCGTCCTCGTCGAAATGGCCGACGTCGCCGCTGGACAGCAACCCGTCGATGATCTCCTTGTTGCGGCCGTCGGTGTAACCCTGGAAGCTCAACCCGCTGCCGACGAAGATGCGTCCGATGGTGCGCGGCTCGGTGATCTGCTTACCGGAATCGTCGTAGAGGCGGACTCGCACGCCGACCGGGGACCGTCCAGCCGTGGTGGGCGCCTTGCGCAGCTCATCTGGTTGCGCGACCGTTGCGACGGCGACCTCGGTTGAGCCGTAGAGGTTGTAGAGCACCGGACCAAACGTGTCCAAGGTACGCATCACGGTGTCAGGGGCGATCGCTGAACCCGCGGCGAAAATGATCCGCAACGACGAGGTGTCGTACTTCTCCAGAATCGCGGGACCCAGATCGATGATCCGCTGCAGCATGGTGGGCACCACGACCAACGTGGTGCACTTGTTGTCGGCAACCGCCTGCAGCGTCTTCTCGGGGTCGAACCTGCGACGCAACACGACCTTGCAACCCAGCGCGAACGAGAGCAACGCGAGACCAAGCCCCGTCGCGTGAAACATCGGTGCTGCTAGATGAGTGGACTCACCAGCACGAAGTGGGATGCGGTCCAGCATCTGCGCGGAGGCCAGCGGCGAGGTCTTCTCCCGCGGGGCGCCCTTCGGGGTCCCGGTCGTGCCGCTGGTCAGCAGGATGAAGCTGCCCGCTTTCTCCGGCACGGGGACGGGGCTGCCGTCGGTGCTTGCGGCCAATTCCTCGATCAGCGGCACATCGCCGCCGGTCAGCTTGCTGTCGGCGTCAACCCAGGACAGGTAACGCCTGACCTCAGGACCGATCCCATCGAGCAGGCCGGTGAACTCCTCGTCGTAGACCAGCGCGCGCACGTTCTCGCGCTGGCCGACCTCGGTGAGCTGCGGCTTTGCGAAACCGGTGTTCATCAGCAGCAGCTTGGCGCCGGCCTTGCCGGATGCTGCCATCACGGTGACAAGACCCCGGTGGTCACGGCACAGCGCGGCGATGACCGTTCCGGTGCGGATGCCCTGCTGGGCCCACGCCCGCGCGAGCGCGTTCGCCCGCTGGTCGATCTGCTGGAACGTCAACTCCCCCAGCTCATCGACCAGCGCGACGGCGTGCGGGTCCCGGCGAGCGCCGATCTCGATCACGCCGGCGAACGGGCCGTACTTGCGCACGGCGATGGCCGATCTGATCCCCTCTGAAGGGCGCCCCGCCAGGCCGGCTTCGCGCATCACCTGGATGCTCTTCGCCGCGACCGACGCCTTGTACGCGATGTTCTTCGCCGTGGACAGGATCATTGTCCGCCGCACCTCCGTTGCTACTGCGGTCTGGGGCCTCCGGGCATACCGGCGGTATCGTCGCTGACCCTAGCTAACGGAGCACGCTGGATCTAGGTCGGGCGGCAGTTTAGTTACCGATGGGTAGATGAAAAGTGAGAAACGTGCACGTGTATGCGCAATATCCCGTTACGGAGCAGGGCGGCGATCGCGGCGTGCAGCACGGCTCGTGAGTGATTATGGTCGCTGGAGCGACCACTTTCACTCACGACACCAGGCCACCTGTACGGTCAGGCCAGCTTGTCCATAGCGCGCAGGATTCGCTTCTCGGACACTGGGTAGGCGGTCCCCAGGGTCTGTGAGAAGTAGCTGACCCGCAGCTCTTCGATCATCCAGCGGATCGCGGTGAGCTGCTCCCCCGGCGACTCGCCTGGGGGTAAGGCGGCCAGCAGCGCCCGGTAGTCCTCGGTCAGCTCCCCGATGATGCGCATCCGGTCGGCGTCGGCGGCCAGTTCGCGGGGCAGCTTCTCCAGGCGACGCACCACGGCCCGCAGGTAGCGCTCCACATCGGGCAACTTGGCCCACCCGGTGTCGGTGACGAACCCGTCGTACACCAGCGCGGCAAGCTGCCCGGTCACATCGGCGAGCGCGGGTGCGAACCCGGGACCATCGGTCTGGCGCAGCGCGGCTTCGGCTGCGCGCCAGGCGCCCAGCACCCTGCGCACCCGCTCGACGGTGTCTACCACCGTGCGTTCGAGGCCTGCCCGCACCGAAGCGACCAGCTGCGCGAATCCCTGAGCGTCCCATGCGGGGCCACCGGCCTCCGCGATCAGCTTGTCCGCCGCGCATCGGATGCAGTCATCCAGCAACCCGGCAATGCCGTGTCTACTCCCACCCCCCTCTCCGAGGGCCCGCCCCCCGTGTCTACTCCCGCCCCCCTCTCCGCGGCCGGCGTGCGGATTCTGCGCAAGTTCGAGTTTGGCGGTGTTGGACAGGCTTCGCCGTAGCGCCTTCGTGGGCGAAGGTACGTTGCGCAGCACCAGTTTCCTGGTGCCCTCCCACATCGCCGTCCGCTGCTCGGATTCGGTCGAGTACACCCGCACGTCCACGCTGTCACCCGCGTCGGCCAGCGCGGGGAATCCCTTGACCGAACCGCCATGTGCGCCCTCGCTCGAGAACGACTTCGGCAATGAGTCGAGGTTCCACTCGGCCAGCCCGGTGCGTTCGATACGTTCGGCTGCTTGTGAGATCACGCTGCGCAGCTTGGGGGCGAGTCGGGCGCGCAGCGAAGCGAGGTCCTTGCCCTCGCCCAGCGTTGCGCCCCGTTCATCGATGACCCGGAAGGTGATCCTGAGATGATCAGGCACCCGATCGACGTCCCACGCCTCGGGTGGGACGTCGACGCCGCGCAGTTCGTACACCTCTCGCTCCAGCGCGGCCAGCAGCGGTTCGGTACCCGGACGCAGCCGCTCCAGCACCGCCGTGGCGGTATCGGGAGCGGGCACCAACTCGCGGCGTAGCTGCTTGGGCAACGACTTGATCAACGCGGTCACCAGTTCACGGCGCAAGCCGGGCACCTGCCAGTCGAACCCGGCGGCGGCACCGTCGGCGACCTGGTTGAGCACAGCCAGCGGGATGTGCACCGTGACGCCGTCGGCGTCGGTGCCCGGCTCGAACTGGTAGGTCAGCTTCAGCGCCAGCTCACCGTGCCGCCAGGTCCGCGGATAGTCGGCCTCGCTGACGTCCTCGACGCCCTCGTTGATCAGCATCGAGGTGGAGAAATCGAGCAGGTCCGGTCGGTTGCGCCGCACCTGCTTCCACCAGGTGTCGAAGTGTCGCGCCGAGACGACCTCGGGGCCGACCCGCTGGTCGTAGAACTCGAACACGGTTTCGTCGTCGACCAGGATGCCCCGTCTGCGCGCACGATCTTCGAGTTCGGAAACCTCGGCGAGCAGCTTTCTGTTGGCGTGGAAGAACTTGTGCTGGGTCTGCCAGTCTCCGTCAACGAGCGCGTTGCGGATGAAAAGCTCGCGGCACAACTCGGGGTCCACCTTGGCGTAGTTGATCTTGCGATCCTCCACGATGGGCACGCCGTACAAGGTCACCTTCTCCAGGGCCATCACCGCGCCCTGCTTACGTTCCCAATGCGGCTCGGCGTAGCTGCGCTTGACCAGATCCCCAGCGAGCTTCTCTACCCAGTCCGGCTCGATTCGCGCGGCCACCCTGCCCCATAGCCGGGAGGTCTCCACCAACTCGGCGGCCATCACCCACCTCGGCGTACCGCGCTGCCCCGCCTCCCTCTCCGAGCGCCCACCCCCCTTGAAGAGAGCTGACCCCGGGAACACCGAGAACCGAGCGCCTCGGGCTCCCAGATAGTCCTGCTTCTGGGCGTCCTTCAAGCCGATGTGCGAGAGCATTCCTGCCAGCAGGCTGACATGAATACGGTGGTAGTCGGCACCCGCGAAGTCCGCGCCCGGAGGCGGTCCCGCGGTGAGTCCGAAGGACTTAGCCGCCTCACGCAACTGGTTGTAGACGTCCTGCCACTCCCGCACCCGTAGGTAGTTGAGGAACTCGCTCCTGCACAGCTTGCGGAACCGACTGGACGAGAGCTCCTTTTGTTGCTGCCGAAGGTATTCCCACAGGTTGAGGTAGGCCAGGAAGTCCGAGTTCGGATCGGCGAACCGGGCGTGCTGGGCGTCGGCTGCTTGCCGGTGTTCCGCAGGCCGCTCCCGCGGGTCCTGAATGGACAGCGCGGCTGCGATGACCATGACCTCGTGCGCGCAGCCGTTGCGTTCGGCTTCCACGACCATGCGCGCCATCCGCGGGTCCACCGGCAGCTGGGCGAGCTTGCGCCCGATCGCGGTCAGCCGATGCGAGGAGTGCTCACCACCTCCCGCACGGCGTTCGTCCCCGGCCTTTTCCAGCGCGCCGAGTTCGCGCAGCAGGGTGACACCGTCGGCGATCTGCCGCTTGTCCGGCGGCTCGATGAACGGATAGTCGGCGATGTCTCCCAGGTCGGCTGCGGTCATCTGCAGGATCACCGACGCGAGATTGGTACGCAGGATCTCCGGATCGGTGAACTCGGGGCGTGCCACGAAGTCGTCTTCCGAGTACAGCCGGATGCAGAGGCCATCGGACACCCGGCCGCAGCGGCCCTTGCGCTGGTTGGCCGAGGCCTGCGACACCGGCTCAATGGGCAGCCGCTGCACCTTGAGCCGGTTGCTGTACCGGGAGATGCGCGCGGCGCCCGGATCGATCACATACTTGATCCCGGGCACGGTCAGCGAAGTCTCGGCGACGTTGGTGGCCAGCACGATCCGCCTGCCGCGATGTGACTGGAACACCCGGTGCTGCTCAGCGGAGGACAACCGAGCGTAGAGCGGCAGGATCTCGGCGCCCGGCAGGTTCTTGGCGACCAGCGCGTCGGCAGTGTCCCGGATCTCCCGTTCTCCGGAGAGGAAGACGAGCATGTCCCCCGGCCCCTGCGCGGCCAACTCGTCGACCGCGTCGGAGATCGCCTGCACCTGGTCGCGATCCGGCTCAGCATCCGGCTCATCTGGATCGACGATCGGCCGGTAGCGCACCTCCACCGGATAGGTACGGCCGGAAACCTCGACAATCGGTGCGGACTTGCCGTTGGCCGCGAAGTGCTGGGCGAACCGTTCCGGGTCGATGGTCGCCGAGGTGATGATCACTTTGAGGTCCGGCCTGCGGGGCAGCAATCGGGTGAGATAGCCGAGCAGGAAGTCGATGTTGAGGCTGCGCTCGTGCGCTTCGTCGATGATCAGGGTGTCGTAGCCACGCAGCATCCGGTCGTGCTGGATCTCGGCGAGCAGGATGCCGTCGGTCATGACCTTGATCAGCGTGTCATCGCCCACCCGGTCGGTAAACCGAACCTTCCAGCCGACAGTGCTGCCGAGTTCGGTGCCCAGTTCGGTCGCGATCCGTTCGGCCACCGTCCGAGCGGCGATCCGGCGCGGCTGGGTATGGCCGATCATGCCGCGCACTCCCCTGCCCAGTTGGAGACAGATCTTGGGCAGCTGGGTGGTCTTGCCCGAGCCGGTCTCCCCTGCCACGATCACGACCTGGTTGTCCCGGATCGCGGCAAGGATGTCCTCGGCTCGCTGGCTGACCGGGAGCTCTTCCGGGTAGCTGACCTGGGGCACGGCGGCACGGCGTGCCACCGCGCGGAGCTCCGCCGCCGCGATGTCGGCTGAGATCGTGGACAGCGTGGATCTGCGCGCCGAGGGGTCGCGCAGTCTGCGGGTGCCGTCGATCCTGCGACGCAGCCGATGTTCGTCGCGGAGCAGCAGATCGCCGAGTCGTCTTCGGAGCTCGACCGGGTCGGCTGAAGGTGTGCTGGACATACGATTAACCAGGATATCCGCGTGATCTCTGCGATCGCATGCGGCTATTGGCCGAGGGTGGGCTTGGCGATCAGGCTGCGCCGTCTCAGGCGCGCACCAGGACGTCCGGGTTCAGCTCGGCCGGTGTCCGGTAGCCGGCAAGGCCCAGCGTGGTGAACAAGTCGGCGAGCAGGCTGCGCAGCACATGCCGCACGCCGGACTCACCCCCGTGCGCGAGACCGTAAACGTACGGCCTGCCGAGCATCACCGCCTTCGCACCCAGTGCCAGCGCTTTGATCACGTCGGCACCGGTCCGGATGCCGGAGTCGAAGAGCACCTCGACGGAGTCGCCGACCGCATTGACAATGCCGGGCAGCGCGTCAAGGGAGGCGATCGCGCCATCGACTTGGCGGCCACCGTGGTTGGACACCACGATCCCATCTATCCCGGCGTCGACCGCCTTGCGTGCGTCATCGACATGCTGGATGCCCTTGAGCACGATCGGCCCGTCCCAGTGCTCGCGCAGGAACGGCAGATGCTGCCAGCTCTTGTCGGTGCCGGTCATCATCAGCAGCCAGCGCAGGATCGCGGTATTGCGGTCCTCGTCCGGTGTCTTGTCCAGGCCGGCGCAGAACACCGCGTCGGTCAGCGCGTTGGCCACGCCCTTACCGGTCAGGAACGGCAGGTATGCCTGGTCGAGATCAGCCGGCCGCCAGCCCAGCGTCCAGGTGTCCAGCGTGACTACCAGGACGTGGTACCCCGCCTGCTTGGCTCGGGCCAGCAGCGACGCGCACACGTCCGGGTCGTTCGGCCAGTACAGCTGGAACCAGCGTGGGCCGTCCCCACTGGCCTCGGCGACGTCCTCGATCGAATGGGACGCCGCGGTGGACAACGTCATCGGCAGGCCGAGGGCGGCGGCCGCGCGCGCGGTGGCGAGTTCGGCATCGGGATGCACGATCTCCTGTACCCCGACCGGCGCGAGCACGACCGGCGCCGGAACCGTGCTACCCAGCACCGTGCTGGTCAGATCGCGCTCGGTGGCATCGGTAAGCATCCGGGGCACGATGCGCCACCGATCGAAGGCTTCCCGGTTCGCACGCACCGTCGCACCGGAGCCCGCCCCCGCTGCGACATAGGCGAACGGACCCGGTTCGAGCACCTGCTTTGCCGAGGCTTCCAGCGACACCGGGTTGGTGGTGAACTCCGGGAGCACACCGCCGAGGCCGGTGAAATAGATCTCGTGCTGATAGAGCCCGTACCGCTCGGCCATGGGGGTTTCTCCTTGTCCTCAGTCGGGGATATCAGCCTGCGCGGCCCTGAGTTTGTCGCACAGCCGCCGTAAGGTCACCAGTTCGTCCTCGGTCAGCGCCGCCAACATATCGCGCGATGGCCGTGGCATGCTCCCTGCCGACTCGGATCTGCACTTCGCGGCCGTAGCCGGTCAGCGCGACCAGAGTCCCACGGCCATCGCGGCGGTGCGGAAGCGCTAGAGCCCGAGCTCGGCCAGGCGCACACTGATGCGCGGATCGGTGGACACGACCGGTGCTTCGTCGCGCACCCACGGATCCCCGCCGAAGTAGAGCCGGAAGATCTTCTCCGCGGTGCGGGTCGCGAGCGCTTGCGTGGTGAGCGTGGGGTTCGGGCCACCGAGCCCGTTCGGGAGCGCGGAATTGTCCGCGACGAACAACCGCTTGACCGCACGGGATTCGGCGTTGGCGTCCAGCACCGAATTCTGCTCGGACTCGCCCATCCGCATCGAGGACTGCACATGCAGGATCAGCGGCGCCCAATCGATCCGGTATACCTTCTTCGCACCAGCACCACGCAGCAGTTCCGCCGCCTTGCGGGCCATGAACTCGCGGTTGCGGGTGGTGCGCGCGGAGCGGGAACGGCGCGGGAAGGTGATCTTGGGCACCGGCCCGTTCTCATCAGCGGGGAAGGACGACAACGTCACCCGGTTCTGCGGTTCCACGTCGTCGTCGGTGATCACCAGTACGTTCAGCAGATTGTCCAGACCGCCCAGGATGAGGTCCTTGAACTCCGGTCCGAACACCCGCCCCGCCGGGCCGTCCCACGGGCCCGCTTGACCTCGTCCGTTCGTGTACGAACCACGGATGCCGCTGTCGGACAGGGTCATCGAGAACGCCTGCAGCGCGGGTGGCAGGCCGACATTCTCCAACCCACCGTAGGGAGGGAAGTCCAGTCGTGCCGACGATCCCGGCCCCTTGGAGCTGCCCGTCGGCTCATCGAACGCACCAACCACCCAGTCAAAGAAGTGGTCGGTATAGCCACGACCGACCCAGTCGTTCGAGTTGGGCAGGCCGCTGTTGAACCAGAGTCTCGGATTCTCCGTGCACCCACCCGCCATCACCACGACCCGCGCGTCTTCGCTGTGCTCGGCTCCGGATGCGTTGTCGCGCCAGGTCACGCCGGTCGCGGTCAGCGCGCCGTTCTGCTGTTCGGCACGCACCTCGGTGACGTAGGCGTCGGCGATCAACTCGATCGGTTTGCCGGCCGTTGACCACACGTCGGCGGTCAGCGCCATCGGCACGTAGGTGTTATCGGTGGACCGCTTGGCGAACTGGTTGCGCGGAGCCCCGACCGGACGCATGCACCCTTGGAAGCAGTAGCCGCACAGGGTGCAGCCGGTCGCGTCCGGGAAATGCAGCAGGTTGATGTCTGTTGTGCGACCCGCATTGCCGCCGGGCTGCAGGATCGCGTTCTCCTGCGGGCGGAAGGACGGCCTTAGGGTCGTCTTGGTGGTCTGCACCGGCAGACCGAGTGTCTCGCAGCCGCGGAAGAAGATCTGCTCCTTGGTGGCCATAGCCGCGGTCATCACCGGCGCGGTGACCTCCACCCACTCGAAGTAGGGCACCATTTCCGAGTAGGAGAACGGGAAACGGTGGTTGAGGTCGTACTCGCTGCGGTCGGCTCCGTCGTAGTCGTCGAAGACCCCCGGGTAGGCGCGCGGATAGTTGCCGTAGAAGTGCTGGGTGGTCCCACCGACACCGGAGAGCTGCCAGACAAAGGAGTTCTGCGACCACTCCCGGAACCAGGCCGGTTTGGACCGGTCGGTCGGACCCAGCCGGAAGAATCCGGTCAGCGGGTTGTTGGCGTCGTTTTCGAAGCTGGTCCACTGCTCGCGGGGCTTGTCGTGCCGGGGGCCCGCCTCCAGCAGGAGCACGTCGAGGCCCTTGGCCGCGAGTTCCTTGGCCACCACGGGACCCCCGCCACCAGCGCCGATGATGATGACGTCGCGCATCAGTCGTGCACCTCCGTCCGGTCCTGGTAGTAGCCGATCAGGTCGTCCCAGCCCTCGACGGGGCCATCGGGCTGGTAGCCGCTCAGCGCCCAGCCCACCGGCCGTTCCGTGAGCTGCTTGGTGTCCGGGTTGAACACGGCGTACTCGGTGTAGGAGCCGTAGGCCGGGAACTCGAGCAGCGCCCCGCCGACGAAGCGCAGCAGACCGGATACCGAATTGCGCATCGGTTCGGGGAAGTGCACGTCGAAGGTCGAGACCAGATCCGCGTTGGCACCCTCGATCAACTCGAACACCCGCGCTTTCTCGCCGTAGGAAAGGCGCGCGAACGGGGAAAGGAAGGCGCCGTTGACCGCGAGCGGATTGACCTGAGTGGCCACCATGTTGAGCATCCCCGCCACCGCGAAGGACAGCGGAATCGTGGCGTCATTGTGCAGCAGCGCCGCGAAAGCCTTGTCCAAGGCCGCTACTTCCTTCGGCAGCATCTCGAGCCCCGGCAACGGGATCCCACTGTCCGCGAGTCCGGTGGCCAGCGCGGCGGCGATCGGCCGCGCGACCTCATCCGGGAAGGGCACGAAGTTGTCCAGTGACTCGAGCATGAAATCGGTGGTCTTGGCTTCCATCGCCCCCGGCTCGGTGCGGGGTGTGCCCTGTGCGGCGGAATACTCGTCCGGACCGGGCAAGGCGAACACCGTGAGACCGTTCATCGTGTCGCGCGCCAACTCGGCGAGTACCGGGCGCAGCAGGTCCACCGTGCCGGGCAGCACGGGGTTGGCCAACGGCTGCGCCAGCGCGGAAGGCGGTAGCAGACCACTCGCGCCGACTGCCGCGCCCAGCAGGCCGATTCGCGCCAGAAAGGCGCGCCGGGCCAAGGAATGCTCGGAGTTCATGACCCCTCCTACACGTGCACCGCTGACCGACACAACGGCATCGCCGATGTGTCGTGGGTCACTCTAGTGTGGGGCGGTGGATCCAACTGTGCAAAAGATGCACAGTGCTGATTGACATCCTCTCCGCCGTAAACGGCGGGGATTCCCACGCGGCTACGCCGCGTCTGGGGTGGTTCCTGCTTCATCACCCGCAGCCTCCCCGGGGGGAGGGCTTATGTGGGCTCCACAGGCGTTTC
>JBOHER010000215.1:0-3389 GCA_050701115.1 Haloechinothrix sp.
GCCCGCCGCCACCAAGAGGGTGGCCAGGGCGGCACTGATGACGGTAAGCCGTGCTCTGGCGGTGTGGCGGCCCACGGGCGTCTCCTCGGCTGGTCCGGCTGGATCGGGTGCTCGCGCCGGCCGGTCACGCCGGCGCGAGCACCAACTATCACAGCGCCTTTATCTCGCAGGCGCTACCCGACCGCGGGTTCGATGTCGGGGATCCCGTTCTGCGGCGGCGCGTCGCCTGCGGGCGAGTCATCCTCCTTGATCGGCGCGTCCCCGGTGTCGGTCACCAGGATCGGGGTGAGCTCCTCACCGATACCACCGTTGAGCTCTGCCACCTGCATGCCGGAGATGCCGAGGTGGCTGTCGCCGGAGAACCTGAAGGGCGCCAGCGCGGGGCCCTGGAAATCCGCGCCGACCTTCTCGATGGCCTCAACGATTCCTTCCCTGGTCGGATTCGGCCCGGCCGCCTGCAGTGCCTGCACGAAGGTGTACGCCTGCGACATGCCATAGACCCGGAAGTTGGTGAGCTCGCCGTCTCCGCCGTGCTCGTCCCACACCTTCTGCCACAGCTGGACCCACGGGTTGTCCGGAACGTCCACACCGGGGAGGTACTCGGTGGTGAGCACGCCGTCCAAGAGCCCGGCGCCGTCCTTGACCGCACCTTCGGAGAACCTGGCGAGCAGCGAGCCGACCAGCGCAGGGTCGGAACCGACGTTGCTGTAGAACCACTCGGGCTCGAAGTTCAGCTTGAGCGCGACCAGCTGGCTCAGCGCGGTGTAGGACGGGGTGTTGAAGCCGAGCACGAGGTCGACGTCCGCCGCCTGCAGGGCGGCGATCTGCGGACCGACGTCGGTGTTGCCCGAGGTGTACCGCGCCACCTCGACGATCTGGTCGTCGATGTAGCGGCGCACCCCCTTCTCGCCGTCCCGCCCGAAGTCGTCGTCCTGGAGGAAGAGGCCGATCTTGGCGTCGGGCATGTTCTCCCGCACCCACTGGCCCATGATCTTGCCCTCGATCTCGTAGTCGGGCTGCCACCCGAATGTGGAGGGCTTCTCGTCTGGTGCGTCACCCCACTGCAGCGATCCGGACGACACGAACAGGTCGGGCACGCCTTCACCGTTGAGGAAGTCCACCACCGCGCTGTGCGTCGGCGTGCCCAGCCCGCCGACCATCGCGAAGATCTCGTCTTTGAGCACCAGCTCATTGGTGACCTGGCTGGTGTTGGTCGGGTTGTAGGCGTCGTCGCGGGCGATGAACTCGATCTTGCGTCCGTGCACGCCGCCGTTGGCGTTGACGTAGTCGTAGTAGGCCTGGTGCCCGCTGGGGATCTCGCTGTAGCCCGGAGCCGCCACCCCGGTCAGCGGGAAGTGGGCGCCGATCTTGATGCTGTCCTCGGTGACACCGGCCTCGGACGCCGCACCGCCTTCGTCGTCGCCGGGACGCCCACCCGCGCCGCAGGCGGCCAGCAGCGCTCCGGCGGCGAGCATGGCGGTGACCGACGTCGCCTTCCTGGACCATCTCTTCATGTTCTGTTGCCTCCTATGTGCTGTCTCTTTAACTTCCGTCGGTGCCAGGCCGCCCGGATGCTCCCGGCGATGCCGGCCGGGGCGAGCAGGATGACGAGCATGGTGGTAAGGCCGTAGGCGAGCGGGGCGAGCTCCGCGGCCTGCAGGTCGGAGAGCCCGGCGTCCTGCCCGAGGCCGGTCACCACCTGAGGCAGGAAGGTGAGCAGTGCCGCACCCAGCAGCGCGCCGAACAGGCTGCCCAGTCCGCCGAGCACGACCGCGCTGAGCAGGAGCAGCGACAGCGTCAGGGTGAAGCCGCTCGGCGCGGTGATCCGCACCGACAGCGCCATCAGCGACCCGGCCAGGCCTGCGCAGGCGGCGCTGACGACGAAGGCGAGCACCCGCGCGCGGCCGAGGTTGATGCCGGCGATCTCGGCGGCGACCTCGTCGTCGCGGACGGCGCGCCAGGTCCGTCCCACCCGGCTGCGGGAGAGGTTGGCCAGGAGCACGAAGGCGACGATCAGACTGGCCCAGCCGATGTAGGCGAGGTAGCGGCTCTGGGTGATCTCGTTCGCGGTGACGAAGTAGACGACGTCGGCGAACCAGCCAGGGATATCCGGGACCCGAACGTTGAGTCCCTGCTCGCCGCCGAGGACATCGCTGAAGTAGAGCGGGATCCCGGGAATCGCGACCGCGAGCGCCAGGGTCGCGCCCGCGATGTAGGGGCCGTGCAGCCGGGCCGCCGCGACACCGACCACGGCACCGATCACCAGCGTCACCGCGCCGGCCGCGAACAGCACCGCAACCATCGGGAGGGCAGGCACTTCGCTCTGGTAGCACAGGGCGGTGGTGTAGGCGCCGATCGCCATGAAGGCCCCGTGCCCCAGGGAAAGTTGCCCGTTCAGCCCGGTCAGCACGGTCAGGCCGCCCGCGGCGATCGCCAGGTAGGCCATCGAGGCGAACTGGGCGTTGCGGAACGGGCCGGTGCTCTCCAGCACCAGGATCACCACAACCAGGCCGACAGACGCGAGGGTGAGGTGCCGCGGCAACGGGGAGGACCCGACGGCCGAACCCAGGCGCGCCAGCGGCCGGGGGAGCCTCGGTCCGAGGGGCGAGCCTGCCGGGGTGCCTGCCTTGCCGCCTGTCCGGGTGCCTGAGTTGGTGGCGGTGCGCAAAGTCATGTCAGACCCTCCGGGCTGCGACGTGGGAGAACAGGCCGCCGGGTCGCAGCAGCAGCACCGCCATCAGGATCACCAGTGCCGCGAGCGGAACCAGTTCGGAGCCGACGTACCCGCTGACCAGGCTCAGTGACAGCCCCAGCACCAGCCCGCCGACGACCGCGCCCACGGGGCTGTCCAGGCCGCCGAGCACCGCGGCGACGAACCCGTACACCACCACGCCGTCCATATAGGCCGGATGCACCAGGCCGCCGCCCGCGATCAGCAGGCCGGACAGCGACCCGACCAGGGCGGCCAGCGCCCATCCCAGGGTCAGCATCCGGCCGACCTTCACGCCGAGCAGGCGGGCGACCTCCTGGTTGAACGCGGACGCCCGCATCTTCAGGCCAAGATCAGTGAACCGGAACAGGGCTACCAGCAGCAGCATCACCACGATCACCGAGCCGATGGTGAAGATCCCGAACCCGGTGAGCGCGATGGTCATGTCGCCGACCTGGAAACCGCGGACCCCGAAGGGGGCGGGAAACGACCGGTAGCGCGCACCGAAGATCAGCGCTGCGAAGGCGTGGATGACGATGAACAGCCCGAGGGTCAGGATCACCGCGTTGATGTGTGCCTTGCCCTCGACCGGCCGGATCACGACCCGTTCGATCACCGCCCCGAGCAAGAAACCGCTCAGCAGGGCCACCGCGAAGCCGGCCCAGTAGGAGAAGCCGGC
>JBOHER010000216.1:0-7364 GCA_050701115.1 Haloechinothrix sp.
CGTCGGAGCTCAGCGGCCGCAAGTACGGCGTCGAACTGGTCGAAGACGTCCGGTTCCGGGTGGTCGCGGACCACGTCCGCAGTGCGCTGATGCTGATCGGCGACGGCGTGAACCCGGGCAACGAGCAGGGCGGCTACGTCCTGCGCCGGCTGCTCCGCCGGGCGATCCGCTCGATGCGCCTGCTCGGCTACGAGGACCCGAGCCTGGTCGAGTTGCTCCCGGTCAGCCTGGAGCAGATGAAGAAGTCGTACCCGGAGCTGGTCGCCGACTTCGGCCGGATCAGCCAGGTCGCGTACGCCGAGGAGGAGGCGTTCCGCCGTACTCTCACGGCCGGGACGAGCATCTTCGACGTGGCGGTGCGGGAGACCAAGTCCGGCGGCGGCGTCCAGCTGGCCGGGGCGAAGGCGTTCCAGCTGCACGACACCTACGGCTTCCCGATCGACCTGACCTTGGAGATGGCCGCGGAGCAGGGCCTACAGGTCGACGAGGACGGTTTCCGCGCCCTGATGGAGCAGCAGCGGCAGCGGGCCAAGGCCGACGCCGCTGCACGCAAGAGCGGCCACGGCGACATGTCTGTGTACCGGACGTTGCTCGAGCGGCATGGCGAGACCCAGTTCCTCGGCTACACCGACCTGCAGGCCGAGGCCCGGGTGATCGGCATACTCGCCGATGGTGTTCCGGTGCAGCGGATCAGCGCGGGCGACCGCGCCGAACTGGTGCTCGACCGGACCCCGTTCTACGCCGAGAGCGGTGGCCAGATCGCGGACACCGGGGTGCTGCTCGGCGATGGGGTCGAGCTCAAGGTGCTCGACGTGCAGAAGGCGGTCGCCGGGCTGTTCGTGCACCGCGTCGAGGTACTGGGTGGTGAGGTCGGGCTGGACGCCGCGCTCACCGGCTCGGTGGACGAAGTCCGCCGGATGGCGATCCAGCGCTCGCACTCGGCCACCCACCTGGTGCACGCCGCGGTGCGCGGGGCCTACGGCAGGCGTGCCGCGCAGGCGGGCTCGCTGAACTCGCCCGGCCGGATGCGCTTCGACTTCACCTCGCCCAGTTCGGTGTCGGTCGACGTGCTCACCGAGGTGGAAGAAGAGGTCAACGAGTACCTGGCAGGCGACGTCGAGGTGCAGACCTACGTCACCACCAAGGACAAGGCGCTCGAACTCGGTGCCGTTGCCCTGTTCGGCGAGAAGTACGGTAACGACGTGCGGGTGGTGGACATGGGGGAGTACTCCCGTGAGCTGTGCGGCGGCACCCACGTGCGGCGCATCGGTGAGCTGGGCCTGGTCAAGCTGGTCAGTGACTCCTCGATCGGATCCGGCGTGCACCGCGTCGAGGCCCTGGTTGGTGCCGACGCGCTGCGCCACGTGCGCAAGGAACAGCTGCTGGTGTCGTCCCTGGCCAACACCTTCAAGGTTCCCGCCGATCAGCTGCCCGGCCGCATCGACGAGGTGCTCACCCGGCTGCGCAATGCGGAGAAGGAAATCGACGCCCTGCGCACCCAGCAGGTGCTCGGCTCGGCGGGCACACTGGCCGACGGCGCGCGCGAGGTGGACGGCATCGCGCTGGTCGCGCAGCAGATCGCTGACGGTGTCGACGCAGGCGGGCTGCGCGCCCTGACCGCCGAGGTGCGCAACCGGCTCGGTTCGCGTCCCGGCGTGGTCGCGCTGTTCTCCCCGAACGGTGACAAGGTCAGCTTCGCCGTCGGTACCACAGCCGCGGCGCGGGACAAGGGGTTGGCCGCAGGAAAACTGGTGCCCAGCTTCGCCGAGGCCATTGGTGGCCGGGGCGGCGGCAAGCCGGATCTCGCGCAGGGCGGCGGAACCAATCCGTCGGGTGTGCGACAGGCGCTTACCGCGCTGGAGAACGCGCTGCGGGGTGCGGCTTCTTGAGTCGCCGTCCCGACACACCGGGCAAGGACGATCCGGGGATCGGCCGCCGGCTCGGTGTCGATGTGGGATCGGTGCGGGTCGGCGTCGCGTTGAGCGATCCGGCTCCGGTGCTGGCGACCCCACTCGTTACCCTGGCCCGTGATGCGGACACCGACAGCGATATCGCCCAGCTCGTCGACCTCGTTGCCGAACACGAGGTGGTCGAGGTGATCATCGGGCTGCCGCGCACGCTCGCCGACCGGCATGGCGCGGCCGCGCACATCGCTGTGGACTATTCGACGCGATTGTCCGGGCGGCTCGGGCAGGTACCCGTCCGTTTGGCCGATGAAAGGTTGAGCACGGTCAGCGCATCGCGCATGCTGTCCGCGCGAGGAGTGAAGGGCCGCAAGCAGCGCGCCGTCGTCGATCAGGCCGCCGCCGTCGAGATCCTGCAGGGCTGGCTGGATGCACGGGCCGCGTATCGCGCGCGCATCGCCGAGGCTGCCGAATCGGCGCAGCCACGCAGTTCGGAGGACTCAGGGTGACCGGACCGTTCCACGACCAGCCGGAACCGCGGCGCCCAACGGGACCTCCGCCCGCTGCCCGCCGTCCGCCGCAGCCGCCGCGCGTGACGCAGTCGCCACGTCCGCCGCAGCCCCCGCGTGCGATGCCGCCCGCACGAATGCCACCTGGAGGAATGTCGCCCCGGCCCGTGCGACGAGCACCGTTGCCGCGGCCCCCGTTGCCGCCGATGCGCCAGCCGGGCGCGCGGCCGCCAACGGGTATGCCCACCTACCCGCCGTTGCCGCCGGTGCCCCACCAGCCGGACCCACCGGTGCGCCGTCCGCGCGTCGACTACTTCGAGGATGCCGACGCGGACCGGGGCCGGCCGAGGCATTCCGCCGAGTCAGACGACTACGAGGACAGCTACGCGGAGTTCGACGACTACGCCGACGACTACGCCGAGAACAGGGCGGAGCCCGAGTACGTAGGGGACGAGCCCGACGAGCCCCGGCGGCGGCGGCCGCGGCGGCGGCCGCGGCGGCGCGGACATCGTTTCATCGGCTGGCTCGCCGCCCTCGCCTTGATCGTGGTGCTGGCCGGCTCCGCGTGGATCGGCGCGAAGGAACTGCTCGGCGTCAACTATGCGGACTACCAGGGCGCGGGCAAGGACGATGTAGTCGTCCAGGTTGCTGACGGCGACTCGACAAGCGTGATCGCGAAGACGCTCGCCCAGGCCGACGTGGTGGCCAGCACCAAGGCGTTTCTGGTGGCGGCCGAGGACAACACCGAGGTGCGCGGCATCCGCCCCGGTTACTACCAGGTGAAGACCCAGATGTCCGGCGCCAACGCCGTCAGCGCGCTGGTCGGGCCAGACACCCGGGTCGGCGAACTCCAGATCAGGGCCGGTACCCAACTTGACGACATCATGTTGCCCGACGGCAAGACGGCCCCCGGGGTGTTCGCCAGGCTGTCGCTGGCCTCCTGCGCCGAGTTGAACGGCGAGAGCACCTGCATTCCGGTTGAAGACCTGCGTGAGGTCGCGGGCACCGTGCACCTCGCGGAGTTGGGTGCCCCGGAATGGCTGATGCAGCCCGCGTCCGAGGCGAAACCGGAGCGGAGGTTGGAGGGGCTGATCATGCCGGGCGTCTACGACGTCAAGCCGGGGTGGGATGCCAAGACGATGTTGCGAGAGGTGTTGACGACCTCGGCTACCCGGATGGAAGCCACCGGCTTGCCGGACGGCGCGGAGGCCACCGGGCAGGATCCCTACCAGATCCTGGTCATCGCGTCGATCATCGAGCGGGAAGCGGTCGAGACCGACTTCGTGCGGGTCTCCCGGGTGATCTACAACCGGCTTGACGAGAACATGCGGTTGGAGATGGACTCCACCATCAACTACGTGCTCGACCGGCCGGAGGTGCGCACCAAGGCCACCGACCGGGCCCGCGCGGGGGACTACAACACCTATCGCAATAGCGGGCTTCCCCCGACGCCGATCGCGGCGGCGAGCCCGGAAGCGCTGCGGGCGGCGCAGGCGCCCGCGGATGGCCCGTGGCTGTTCTTCGTCAAGTGCGAGAAGAACGGGTTGTCCTGCTTCGCGGAGACGCTGGATGAGCACAAGCAGAACATCCGAGACGCGCAGGCTCGTGGCGCCTACTAGCGGTTGGCCGCGCCGCGCCGCAGTCCTGGGCAAGCCCGTCGAACACTCGTTGTCGCCGGTGCTACACGGCGCCGCGTATGCCGCACTGGGACTGACCGGCTGGACCTACCAGCGCATCGAGGTGGACGCCGAAGGGCTGCCCGGTTTTGTGCGCGGATTGGGTGCGGAGTGGGTCGGGCTGTCGGTGACGATGCCGGGCAAGCGCGCCGCGCTGGACTTCGCGAGCCAGGTGACCGCGCGGGCGGCCGCTGTGGGTGCGGCAAACACGTTGGTGCGGACCGAATCGGGCTGGCTGGCCGACTGCACGGACGTGGACGGTGTGGTGGGCGCGTTGCGCACGGCGGGTGGCTACCGGCCCGGTGCGGGCAAGACCGGTGCGGTGCTCGGCGCGGGTGGCACCGCGGCGGCCGCGGTGGCCGGACTCGTCGAACTCGGGATGACCGGGGTGCGGTTGGTGGTGCGGGAACCGGCACGTGCCAGGGAAACCGCCGCCGCGGCGGAGGCCGCCGGGCTCAGCGTCGACGTGCTGCGGTGGTCCGAGGTGGACTTCGGTGCGCTCGGCGAATCATCGGCGGTCGTGGTCAGCACCGTTCCGCCGGAGGCGACCGCCCCGCACGCCGCGGCGCTTGCTGCTGCACGCTGCCTGCTCGACGTGATCTACCATCCGTGGCCGACTCCGCTGGCTGAGGCCGTCACGGCTCGCGGCGGACAGGTGGCCACCGGGCTGGACATGCTGCTGCATCAGGCATTCGGCCAGGTCGAGCAGTTCACCGGGCTACCCGCGCCCAGGGAGGCGATGCGTGCCGCCCTCCGCGCGGCCACCGACCGCATCCTCCCGTTGCCGTTGGGTTGACGCGCGGTCTCAGCGCTTCGCGGGGGTGACCGGGCGGCCAAGGAACTCGATCAGCGACACCAGCTCGCGGATCGTGGGCCGCAGGACTCGCAGCCGGGACAGTCCGGCGAGCTTGGCCACCAATGGCACGCTCCGATCAATGAGCGATCGCGTTCGCTCCTGCTGCGCCGACCGGTCGTGCACCCAGAACAGCACGACGCCCATCATCGCCAGCCACAACAGCCGGGGTAGCTCGGATCTGAGCTCGGGATCGAGCTTGACGTCGCTGCCGTCCACGACGACCTGGAAGATCGCGATCGATGAGTCGCGGGCGGGCGAGGATTCCGCGGAGAACGGGCTCAGCGGGCTGTCCGGGTCGGCTGCGTTGACGAAGAACTGCTTGCCAAACTCGTGGAAGGGCTCTGCGACGTCGACCCAGGCCAGCAGCACGCCACGCAGGCGAGCGGCGAAATCTGACTCGGCGGCCAGGATGTCGTCGCACGCCTGCGAATGAAGTTCCGCTATCCGGTCGTAGAACCCCTGGACCAGCTGTTCCTTGGAATCGAAGTAGTAGTAGGCGTTGCCGACCGACACGCCCGCTTCGGTGGCGATCGCGCGCATCGTGGTCTTGTCGTAGCCGTTGCCGGCGAACAAGCGGAGCGCGGTGTCCACGATCAGCATGCGGGTGTCCCTGCTCTTGCTCACGGTGGGCACAGTAGTGAGTCAGCCGGCGGGCGGTGCGACCGGCGCGGCCGGTCCGGGATATGCGGGAACCGATCCGTACCCGCTGGTGCGCAGGTTCTCATCCCGGTGCCGCCGCCGGATGGCGTTGAACACCGCGACGTTGCTCAGGTGCAGCAGGCCGAGGGTGAGGGCGACCAGGCCCAGCTTGACGGACAGCACCTCGAAGACCTCGGCGACATGGGTCACCGGCCGGTCGGTATTCAGTGACAGGGCGACGAAGCCGAGGCTGACCAGGTAGAAGCCGACCACAAGCAGTTGATTGACCGAGTTGGCCAACTGCTGATTCTCGCCGAACACCTCCGCGAGGTAGACCTTTCCGTGCCTGCCAAGGGTCGTCGCTACCACCACGGTGAGCGAGACACTCAACAGCAGGTAGAGCAGGTAGGCGGTGACCAGGGTGCTCATCGTTTCCTCCACCAGTCGGTTTGAACGTGTTCAAGAAGGAGGATAGCCCGATGATTGAACGTGTTCAAGAGCGGGTTCGAGTGTGCGCGATCACGTCTTGCCGTCGGCGGGCACTGCGATAACGTGCCGATATGCGCATCGCCATCCTTGACGACTACCAGAACGTCGCCCTCGGCTTCGCCGGCTGGGACTCGCTGAACGCCGAGATCACCGTGTTCACCGAGCCGATTCCGGAGGCCGAGGAGGTGGTGCGGGCGCTGGCCGGATTCGACGTGGTGGTGGCGATGCGCGAGCGCACCAAGTTTCCCGCGGATGTGCTGCGCAGGCTGCCGAACCTCGAACTGCTGGTGAGCACCGGCGAGCGCAACGCGGCCATCGATGTGGCTGCCGCCCGAGATGCCGGGATCGTCGTCTCGGGCACCGGGTACGTCTCGCACCCGACCGCCGAGTTGACCTGGGCGCTGATCCTGGCCGCGGCCCGCAACCTGCCTGCGGAGGAACGCGCCGTGCGCGACGGCCGCTGGCAGCAGGGGGTCGGCACGAGCCTGCACGGCAAGACGCTTGGGCTGATCGGCCTGGGCAGGCTGGGCGCGCGGGTGGCGGAGATAGGCCAGGTGTTCGGCATGAAGACGGTGGCATGGAGCCAGAACCTGACGGCGGAGCGCGCCGCCGAGCATGGCGTCACCGCGATGTCCCGGGAGGACCTCTTGCGGTCCGCCGATGTGGTGTCGATCCACCTGGTGCTGTCCCGGCGCTCACGGGGGCTGATCGGTGCCGGAGCGCTGGCGCTCATGAAGCCCGGAGCCCTACTGGTGAACACCTCGCGGGGGCCGATCATCGACCAGGACGCGCTACTCGACGCGCTGCATCGGGGCGCGATCCGGGCGGCCCTTGATGTATACGACGCCGAGCCGCTGCCCGCCGACCATCCGATCCGGTCCGCGCCGAACACGGTGCTCACTCCGCATATCGGCTACGTCGCCGACGACCTGTACGAGCTGTTCTACCGCGATGCTGTGGCGGACATCGCCGCCTTCCAGGCGGGCAAGCCAATTCGGATCATGACGGGTTAGGGCGAGCTGAAGGTGACCTTCGGTGCGTATACGGTACCGAAGGTCACCTTCGGCTCGCGCCCTCGGCGAGCACCGCGTCGGCGAACTGAGGCCACACTTCGGCTGCCCACGGCCCGAAATCGCGGTCGGTCAGGGCGATGCAGCCGATCTTGGCGTCGGGATCGATCCACAGGAACGTGCCGGACTGCCCGAAGTGGCCGAACGTGGCAGGCGATCCGGTAGAACCGGTCCAATGTGGACTCTTGTGATCCCGGATCTCGAAGCCGAGACCCCAGTCG
>JBOHER010000217.1:0-7736 GCA_050701115.1 Haloechinothrix sp.
GCGAGAACTCCACAACCTGGTGGCGCCGGCCGGAGTCCCAGAGCACGTGCCGCATGACCCGGTCGATCTCGGCGGCGCCGCGCCTGCTCTGTTTGTAGGTGAGCGGTCCGGAATCCCCCGCACAGGCTAGCACCAGGCCGTGCTTGATCTTGTCCACCCGATCGGCGTTGAGCGCTAGCCAGGTGATCGAGCCGATGGTGCCGGGGATGAACAGGAAGCGGTAGGTGTACCAGGGATTTCCTGCGGAGCGCGCGCGAGCGAGGAAGGTCGCGACCGCGATGCCAGCCAGGTTGTCGTTAGCCAGCGACGGGTGGCACACGTGGCAGGACACGATCACCTCGTCGGTGACTTGCCCCGGCACGACGTGCTCGCCATAGGTGAGGTGACCATCGGCCAGCGTCGAGTCGATCCGAACCTCGTACTGCCCTTCCGGTAGGCGATCCAGGGCTTCCTGCGCGAGGCAGAAGCCCCAGTCCGGCGCGTAGTAGCTGGTGCGGTACGGGATCAGCCCGGGTTGTTCGGGCAGGGTGTGCAGGTGCGGCCGTAACTCCTCGAGGCTCATCGTGGCCGACACCGGCACGCTGTAACTCACCACATGCAGGTTGGACTCGGCGAAGTCGACGACGCGCTCGCCGTCGGCATTCTTGATGTAGGCGTCGCGGATGTTCCACTCCTGGGGAACCGTCCAGTCGAAGACCGGGGTCCCGGTGGACACCTCGTGGGTCTCCAGCGGGATGTACTCCGACACGATCTCCAACGTGCGGCGTACCCCGTCGCCGGTGATACTGCGGCACAGCGGATAGAGCCGCTCGACCAGAGCGTGCATCTCGCGCCCGTAGCTCATCTCGACGCCCGCCCGCACAGCTCGACGGGAACGCGCGGTCGCAGGGTCGGGTCGACAACCGCCGCATCGGCCCGGTCACGCAACCACGCCAGCCTGGTGAATCGACGGTCGAAGTCGTGGCGGGTCAGGCCGAATCGCTGATAGGACTCGATCAACTCGACCGCACCGGCCTTGACCGTCCATCCGCACTCGAAACCGGGGATCGCGGCCCGGAACCGGGAGAAGTCGACCCGGTAGGAGCGTGGATCGGCGCCGGTTTCGCCGGTGATCACCAACCGGGAGCCGGGCGCCGCCTCGACCACCTCGGCCGCGATCTCGGCCACCGTCAGGTTGTTCCGTTCGGTGCCCACGTTGAACGCCTTGGCGTGCACGGCTTCGCGCGGAGCTGCGAGCGCGGCGGCGAAGGCCCGCGCGATGTCGGCGGCGTGCACCAGCGGCCGCCACGGGGTGCCGTCGGAGAGCACCCGTACCTCGCCGGACAGGAACGCGTGCCCGACGAGATTGTTCAGCACGATGTCGGCCCGCAGCCGCGGGGAGAACCCGAACGCGGTGGCATTGCGCAGGAACACCGGCGTGAAGTCGTCGTCGGCCAGCGCGTGGAGGTCGTCCTCGACGCGCACCTTGGACTCGGCGTACGGAGTCACCGGACGCAGCGGCGCGTCCTCGTCCACCAGATCGTCCCCGCCGGAGGCGCCGTAGACCGAGCACGTCGATGCGTACAGGAATCGCCGCACGCCCGCGTCCCGGGCGACCCGCGCGAGTCGTACGGCGGCACGATGATTGATGTCGTAGGTCAGTTCCGGTTCGAGCGCTCCGAGCGGGTCGTTGGACAGCGCGGCCAGGTGGATCACCGCGTCCACCCCGGCCAGTGCGGTCAACGGAACATCCCGCAGATCGAGCTGGAGCCCTGGTGGATCATGCGGCACCGGACCGAGCACGCAGTCGGCGAACAGCCCGGAATCAAGGCCGATCACCTCGTGGCCCGCCGAGGTGAGCACCGGGGCCATCACGGTGCCCAGATAACCCTGGTGCCCGGTCAGCAACACGCGCATCGGGATCATCCTCCAAGATCGAGAGTCAGCTTGCCGGTGTAGAACGCTTCGGCGTAGTGCGCGTGGCACTCGATCCCCCGGATGCGAGCTAGCCCGAGGAAAGCCTCACGGTCGTACCAAGAACGATGTCGCTGCGAGGGGTAGTGCTGTTGCAGTAACGCGACTTTCAATTCGGCAAACTCTGCAGACAGCGGCTGGTAGGCGGACGGTCTGCCGAGGTCGCCGTCCCATTTGACGATCTCGTAGCCGAGCACCAGATGGTCCCGGAAGGCCGTGGGCACCAGTTCGGCGAGACCGCGGTGGTCCTGGTGCGCGTCGGCGGCGCGGGGCGCGAACAGCAGACCCGGATCGGTCCGCCCGCGCAGTTCCTCCAGCGCGGACTTGGCCTCGTCCCAGTGCGCGGGCAGCCGGCCGTCGGGCAGCTTGAGCACGTCGACGCGCAGGTCGGCGTCCGGGCAGAAGGCGGCAAGCGCGGCGCGCTCCTCGTCTTCCCGCTCGGTGCCACCGCCGGAGAGCACCAGCGCATCTACCCGGATACCCGGCCGGGCGGAGCAGATCGTCAGCAGAGTGCCGCCCGCGCCAATCGCGATGTCGTCGCAGTGGGCTCCGAGCACGGCAAGGGACCGAACGCCGTCTGAGCGCAAGGGGATCATCAGCCGGCCCACGCCTTGTCCCACACCATCCACGGCCGGTCGCCGCGAGAGTAGGACTCGTCCAGGGCGACCCGTTCCTTGACCGTGTCGGTGGGCTTCCAGTAGCCGGAGTAAGGGTAGGCGAGCAGCCGACCGCGCTTGGCCAGTTCTACGCAACCGTCGGCGACCAGGTCCCCGTTTTCCGGTATGTGGTCGAAGATCTCCTGACGCAGCACGAAGTAGCCACCGTTCTCCCACAGTGGCATCTCACTCACCGGAGTAATGGCGCCGACCGTGCCGTCCTCACTCATCTCGACGCAGTGGAACGACGACTGCGGCGGCACCACCATCATCGACGCTCCGACATCGCTCTGCGCGAACCGGTCGATCATCACGTCCAGCGGCGCGTCGGTGAGCACGTCGGCGTAGTTGGCCAGGAACATCTCGTCGCCGTCGAGGTGCGCGCGTACCCGCCGCAGTCGTTCGCCGATCGCGGACTCGATTCCGGTCTGCACGAAGGAGATCGACCAGTCCGAGATGTCGGTGGACAGCAGTTCGGCCTTGCCGTTGCGCAAGATGAAGTCGTTGGACGTGGTCTCCTGGTAGTTGAGGAAGAAATCCTTGATGTGGTGCGCGCCGTAGCCCAGGCAGAGCACGAACTCGGTGTGCCCGAAGTGCGCGTAGTAGCGCATGACGTGCCAGATCAGCGGCCGCGGACCGACCAACTGCATTGGCTTCGGCACATCCGCCGGCGTGCCCTGGCGCATCCGCATGCCATATCCGCCGCAGAACAGAACAACTTTCATGGCTGTACCTTCACGATCTCCAAGTTCGGGATGGGGAAGACCAGCCGGCCACCCCATTCGTGCACATAGGACAGTTGGCTGGTGAGCTCGTCCCGCAGGTTCCACGGAAGAATGAGCACGTAATCGGGCTGGTCCTGGGCGATCCGTTCCGGCGGCAGGATCGGGATGCGCGTACCGGGCGTGAACCTGCCGTGCTTGTACGGGTTGCGGTCGACGGTGTAGGCGAGCAGGTCCGGTCTGATCCCGCAGTGGTTGAGCAGCGTGTTTCCCTTGCCCGGCGCCCCATACCCGACGACGGTGAGGCCGCATTCGGCGGCGTGCGTGAGGAACCGCAACAGATCTCGCCGCACCCGCGCGACCCGAGCAGCGAAATCGGCGTAGCCGGACAGCTCATGCAGTCCCGCCGACTTCTCCCTGGCGAGCACGTCGAGAACCCGCTGACTCGGCTCGTCCGCCACCTCATTCGGCCGAGCCCACAGCCGGATGGAACCACCATGCGTCTCGAGCGACTCGACGTCCACAAGGGACAGTCCGCCGCTGGCCAGGGCCCGCTGCGCGGAAGCCACCGTGTAGTACTGGAAATGCTCGTGATAGATCGTGTCGTACTGGTTGCGTTCGATCAGGGTGAGCAGGTGCTGGACTTCGATAGAGACCCAGCCGTCGTCGGCGACCAGCGCTCGCAGCCCGCGGGTGAAGCCGACGACATCAGGGATGTGCGCGTAGACATTGTTGGCCACCACGAGGTCGGCGGGCCCATGCTGCTTGCGGACCGAGGCGCCGAGCACCGGGTCGAGGAACGCGGTGATCGTGGGTACGCCGTTGTCCCGTGCTGCCTGGCCGACGTTCACCGACGGCTCGATACCAAGGCAGCGAATCCACCGCTTCACCACGTGCCGCAGCAGGTAACCATCGTTGCTGGCCACCTCGACGACGAACGAGTCCGAATCCAGCCCGAGCCTATCGATGGCCCCGTGCACGAACTGGCGTGCGTGCTCGACCCATGACGTGGAGTACGAGGAGAAGTAGGCGTATTCGGTGAAGGTGTCTTCCGGGGTGATCAGTGGCGGGATCTGCGCCAGCCAGCAATTAGCACACACCCGCAGGTGCAGCGGGTAGGTGACCTCCGGCTCGTCGAGTTGCTCCTCGGTGAGAAACAGTTCGCACGGTGGCGTCGCCCCCAGGTCGAGCACGCTCGCCAGGTTGTCCGAACCGCACAGCCTGCAGGTCGTCATCAATATGCCCCTTCTCCGCCGAGAACTGCGCGTGCGGTCTTCCACAAGATCACCGCGTCCAGCGCGAGCGACCAGTCTTCGACGTAGCGCAGGTCGAGCCGCACCGACTCGTCCCAGGACAGGTCGCTACGTCCGCTGACCTGCCACAGCCCGGTCACACCCGGCTTCACCAACAGGCGACGGCGCACATCGGGTGGATACTGCGCGCACTCCTCCGGCAGCGGCGGCCGCGGACCGACCAGGGACATCGAGCCGGACAGCACGTTGAACAGCTGCGGCAGCTCATCGATCGAGTACCGGCGCAGCAGCGAGCCGACCCGGGTAATCCTGGGATCCCTGCGCATCTTGAACAGCAGGCCCGCGCCCTCGTTCTCCGCGGCCAGGCTGGATCTGAACGCATCGGCGCCCTCGACCATGGTGCGGAACTTGATCATGGTGAACCCGGCCTCGCCCTTGCCCACCCTGCGCTGCCGGTACAGCACCGGGCCTCGGCTGTCGAGCTTGATCGCGGCAGCGACGGCGAGCATCAGCGGGGACAGCAGCATCAGCAGCAATGCCGCGCCGCTCCGGTCGACAAGGGCCTTGACCGCTCGGGGGAATCCGGTGAAGGCGGGCTCGCTCACCCGGAGCAGCGGCATCCCCAGCACACCACTGATGTGCAGCCGGGGACCGGCGACCTCCATCATCCCGGGGTCGATCACCATCTCGGTGCCGCTGCCCTCGAGGTTCCAGGCGAGGCGCTGCAGCCGCTCCGGCGTCCAGTAGCGGTCCGGTGTGATGGCCACGATCCGGTAGCCGCCGCGCCGGACGTGCTCGGCGAGATCACGCAACTGTCCGACGACGGGCACGCCGTCCACGTCCACTCCGGACTGAGCGCGGCCGGTGAACGTGCAGATCCCCTCGACCCGCCAACCCACATGCGGGGCCTTGCGGGTCCGCTGGATCAGGTCGCGGACCGAATACACATTGCCCGCGACGAGGACCGGCAGCAGGCATTGCCCCGCACTGCGCGCCCGGTGCAGCAGCCTGCGCAGCAGATAGCGCATCGGAAAGATGACCAGCATGATCGCCGGAACCACGGCGAACACCCACAGCCGCGCGCCGGGTATGGCCATCGCCAAGGCGCCGAGTCCCAGCGCGACCAGTGCCGCGAACAGGCCGCGGCCGAGCCTGCTGAACTCCTCGGCGCCCTGACCGAGCACCACCGGATGCCACACCCGGCTCACGCCCAGCGAGCCGAGCACTGTCAGCACCGTCACCACGTCGAGTTGGGTGAGCTCCCACAGGTCGATCGAGGGGTGCCGGATCCTCATCACCGCACCGACCACACCGACCACGAGCACCACGGCCGCGACGTCACAGAAGATCACGAGGCGGCGGTAGCGGGGCTCCCAGTCCGCGACGGTGGCCTGAGCGAATCGGGAAGTCGGCGTCAATGCCGCACCGGGTTCGGGCGCCCGCGACTCGACCTGCTCGCTCACCGTCTCTCACCCCCGTTCGGGCCGAGCCGGTTCCAGGCGTCGAAAGGGCGCGTTGTACCCACGCACGGTGCGACATGGAATCCGGGTCAAGGTCGACGGAGTGGCAGAGCGCGTACCTATCCGTCGCTTGTTCCCCAGGTTCGCGGTGTCCCCCAAAAGCGTTACGAAGTACGACCAAATGCCAACATGGGCGAACAGTTGGTCAAGAATTTTCCGATCGCCGCTCTACGGCGTGCGCTTCCAGGCGTCCGCCAGCAGCTGACGCGTCTCCCCGAGCAGCTGCGGCAGCACCTTGGTGTGCCCGATGACCGGCATGAAGTTGGAGTCGCCGCCCCACCGGGGCACGAGGTGCTGGTGCAGGTGCGCCGCGATGCCCGCGCCCGCGATCACGCCCTGGTTCATGCCGAGATTGAACCCGTGCGCATCCGATACGGCGCGCACCACGCGCATCGCGTGCTGGGTGAACTCGGCGACCTCGACCGTCTCCGCCGGGGTCAGGTCGGTGTAGTCGGCCACGTGCCGGTAGGGCACCACCATCAAATGGCCAGGGTTGTACGGATACAGGTTGAGCACCACGTACACCTCACGCCCGCGGGCGATGATCAGCGCAGCGGCGTCGTCGAGCTCGATCAACCGGCAGAACGGGCAGCCGTACGGCTCGTCGCCCTCGGGCTTGTTCTCGCCCTTGATGTAGGCCAGCCGATGCGGAGTCCATAGCCGCTGCAGTGCGTCGGTGATTCCCACCCCGTCCTGCGCGACGAGGTCCGACTGCGGCCGCTCGTCAGTCACGCCAGAACCTTCTCCAGTGACCCCGCGGTCGGCGAAGAGTTCTCCCTGCTCTCGATCCACCCGGCGATGGCGTCAACGGCCGTCGCGACCGGGATGCCGTTGATCTGGGTGCCGTCCCGGAATCGGAACGAGACCGCACCCGCCTCCACGTCCTTGCCGCCGGCAAGCAGCATGAACGGGACCTTGTGCGTGGTGTGGTTGCGGATCTTCTTCTGCATCCGGTCGTCGCTGGTGTCCACCTCGACCCGGATGCCCTTGGCCCGCAGCAGCTTGTGCACCTCCAGCAGGTGCGGGGTGTGCTCGTCGGCGATCGGAATGCCGACCACCTGCACCGGGGCCAGCCAGGCCGGGAAGGCGCCCGCGTAGTGCTCGGTGAGCACGCCGAAGAACCGCTCGATCGACCCGAACAGCGCGCGGTGGATCATGACCGGGCGCTGCCTGCTGCCGTCGTTCGCCGTGTAGGTCAGCTCGAAGCGTTCCGGCAGGTTGAAGTCCAGCTGGATGGTGGACATCTGCCAGGTCCGGCCCAGCGCGTCCTTGGCCTGCACCGAGATCTTCGGCCCGTAGAAGGCGGCGCCACCAGGATCGTCGGCCAAGTGCAGGCCGCTGGACGCGGCGGCCTGCCGCAGCGCCTCGGTCGCCTCGGCCCACGCCTCGGCCGACCCGACGTACTTGTCCTCGTTGCGGGTGGACAGTTCCAGGTAGAACTCGTCCAGCCCGTAGTCCCTCAGCAGATCGAGCACGAAGGTGAGCAGCGACTTCAGCTCGTCCTGCACCTGCTCGCGCGCGCAGTAGATGTGCGCGTCGTCCTGCGTCATGCCGCGTACCCGGGTCAGACCATGCACCACGCCGGACTTTTCGTAGCGATACACCGCGCCGAACTCGAACAGCCGCAAGGGG
>JBOHER010000218.1:0-1563 GCA_050701115.1 Haloechinothrix sp.
GGCTGAAGATGGTGCTCTACACGTCGATCCTGCTCATCCTTGCCGTCGGCACCCTGGTGATCTTCACCTTCAACCCGAACCTGCCTGCCTGATGGCCCGCCCCCGCTAGGCCGGAATCCCTCACCAACACTGGAGTTCGTCATGCAGTTCCACAAGTACGACGTGGTGATCGTCGGTGCGGGTGGCGCGGGCATGCGCGCGGCCATCGCAGCCAGCGCAGAGTCCGGCGCGAAAAGCCCCCGCACCGCGGTGCTCACCAAGCTCTACCCGACGCGCTCCCACACCGGCGCGGCCCAGGGCGGCATGTGCGCCGCGCTGGCCAACGTCGAGGAAGACAACTGGGAGTGGCACACCTTCGACACCGTGAAGGGCGGTGACTACCTCACCGACCAGGACGCGGCCGAGATCATGGCCAAGGAAGCCATCGACGCCGTCCTGGACCTGGAGAAGATGGGTCTGCCGTTCAACCGGACGCCGGAAGGCCGCATCGACCAGCGTCGCTTCGGCGGCCACACCCGCGACCACGGCAAGGCCGCCGTGCGGCGTGCCTGCTACGCAGCGGACCGCACCGGCCACATGATCCTGCAGACGCTGTACCAGAACTGCGTCAAGCACGGCATCGAGTTCTTCAACGAGTTCTACGTCCTGGACATCGCCCTGAGCGAAACGGAGAACGGCCCGGTCGCCACCGGCGCCGTCGCCTACGAGCTGGCCACCGGCGAGATCCACGTCTTCCAGGCGAAGTCGATCGTGTTCGCGACCGGCGGTTTCGGCAAGGTCTTCAAGACCACCTCGAACGCGCACACCCTGACCGGCGACGGCATGGGCATCTATTTCCGCAAGGGCCTGCCGCTGGAGGACATGGAGTTCTACCAGTTCCACCCGACCGGTCTGGCCGGCCTGGGCATCCTGCTCACCGAGGGTGCCCGCGGCGAGGGCGCGATCCTGCGCAACCGGGACGGCGAGCGGTTCATGGAGCGCTACGCGCCGACCATCAAGGACCTCGCACCGCGCGACATCGTGGCGCGGTCGATGGTGCTCGAAGTGCTCGAAGGTCGCGGCGCGGGCCCGGACAAGGACTACGTGTACCTCGACTGCACCCATCTCGGCGCCGAGGTGCTGGAGTCCAAGCTGCCGGACATCACCGAATTCGCCCGCACCTACCTGGGCATCGACCCGGTGACCGAGCCGGTGCCGGTGTACCCGACCGCGCACTACGCGATGGGCGGCATCCCGACCAACGTGCGGGGCGAGGCCCTGCGGGACAACGACAATGTCATCCCCGGCCTCTACGCCGCGGGTGAGGTCGCCTGCGTCTCGGTGCACGGCTCCAACCGGCTGGGCACCAACTCGCTGCTGGACATCAACGTCTTCGGCAAGCGGGCGGGCATCGCCGCCGCGGAGTACGCGGCCACGCACCTCCACCGTGATCTGCCCGAGGACCCGGCGACGATGGTTTCCGGCATGGTGGACCGGCTGCGCGGCGCGCAGGGCGGCGAACGCGTCGCCGACATCCGCACCGCGCTGCAGCAGACGATGGACGCCAACGCGGCGGTGTACCGC
>JBOHER010000219.1:0-7818 GCA_050701115.1 Haloechinothrix sp.
GATCGATTTCTCGAAGGCACTCGATGATCTCGACAACGGGCAAGTCAGGGGCAGGGCGATCCTCGTCCCGTGAGCCACCTGCCACGCCGGCGGGAGAAGTCCGCGACACCAACCCTCACAGCGAGAAAGGTAGTTCAGTCATGGCAAAGGATCTGCGCTTCAACGTGCAAGCGCGCCAGCTGCTCGAGTCGGGGGTGAACGCGCTCGCCGACGCGGTGAAGGTGACGCTCGGCCCCAAGGGCCGCAACGCCGTCATCGAGAAGCTCACCGGAGCGCCCACCATCACCAATGACGGTGTGACCATCGCCAAGGAGATCCAGCTACGCGATCCCTTCGCGAACATGGGAGCTCAGCTGGTCAAAGAAGTGGCGATGAAGACCAATGGCGTGGCAGGCGACGGCACCACCACGGCTACCGTGCTCGCGCAGGCGATCGTCAGGGAAGGGCTGCGCGCCGTAGACGAAGGTGCCAACCCGATGCTGCTCAAGGCAGGCATCCAGCGGGCGGTCGCCGCCGTGGTCGACGCCCTGCAGGCCAGAGCGCGGGAGATCACCAGCCAGGCGGACCTCGCGCACGTGGCGTCGTTGTCCGCGAACAACGACGCCGAGATCGGCGACATCATCGCCGAGGCCATGGGCCGGGTCGGCCTGAGTGGCGTGGTCACCGTCGAGGAATCGCCCGCATTCGGACTCGATGTCAGCTTCGTGGACGGCGTCGAGTTCGACAACGGCTACATCTCGCCGTACATGGCCACGGACACCGACCGCATGGAGACAGTCTTCATCGATCCCTACATCCTGCTGACCAACGAGAAGATCACCAGGGTGCAGACCCTGATGCCGGTGCTGGAGCAGGTGACGCGCAGCGGACATCCACTGGTGATCCTGGCCGAGAACGTGGACGGTCCCGCGCTGGGCATGCTGGTCGCCAACAACGTGCACGACACGTTCAAGTCGGTCGTGGTGCGAGCACCGGGATTCGGGCACAGGAGAATCGCCGAGCTCGAGGACCTCGGGGTGTTCACCGGCGGGCAGGTGATCACCAATGATGCCGGGCAGAGCCTGGATCGGGTCCGGCTCGAGCAGCTCGGCAGGTGCCGAAAGATCACGATCACCGAGAGCAGCACGACGCTGGTAGGTGGGGCAGGGCCGGATGCATCGGTATCCGCCCGGATCGAGCAGATCAAGCGTGAGCTCGAGCGTGCCGAGAACGAGCACGACCAGGACAACCTGCATGCCAGGATCGCGCGGCTGTCCGGGAGCGTCGCTGTCATCCGCGTGGGTGCGGCGACCGAGGTCGAACTGAGGGAGAAGCAGCATCGGGTGGAAGATTCCTTGTCGGCGACCCGGGCCGCGATCGAAGAAGGCATCGTTGCCGGCGGTGGCTCCGCCCTGGCGCAAGCCGAATCCGCCCTTGAGCGGCTCGAGCTCACCGGCGATGCCTCGGCAGGCGCCGAGATCGTCCGCCGCGCCCTCGGTGAGCCGCTGCGCTGGATCGCGATCAACGCGGGGTACGACGGGGACGAGGTGCTCGAGCAGGTCAAGGGCCTGCCGGTCGGTCATGGCTTCAACGCGCTGAGCGGCGAGTACGTCGACATGTTCACCAGCGGCGTGATCGACCCGCTCAAGGTCACCCGGTCAGCTCTGCAGAGCGCGGCGTCGATCGCCGCGTTGCTGCTGACGACCGAAACCCTTCTGGTGGAGGAAATCGTGCAGAACCCGGGGGCGATCATGGCGCCCGGCTTCGGTGACCTCGCGGAGGGCATGGTCAGGCCTTCCAACATCTACTGATCCACCGCCCACGGCGGTCGGCTGGCCGTGGGCACCGGGCGGTCGCGGCGCCCGGGCCCACGCCCGGAGCGAGCGCCGCGGGTGCGGCTGAAGGCTCGCGGAGGCCCCGGCGGTAGGTCAAACACCGGCTGGGCCTCCAGCCGTGTAAGACATCTGTCAGACATGAGTTAAGTTGATGCGGTAACATCAGATGCATGCGCACTACACTGTCGCTGGATGACGATGTGCTGCTCGCGGTCAAAGAGCGGGCACGTCGGGAGAACCGTACCGCCGGCGAGGTGTTGTCCGAACTCGCTCGTCAGGCGTTGACCCACCAGTATCGGGCGGTCGGATCGGCTGAGACGCAGGGTTTCCACGGCTTTGAGCCCATGCCGCACCGGGGAGACGCGGTGTCCAACGCGCTGATCGATCGACTTCGCGAAGAGGAAGCGGTGTGAAGCGCGCCCTGTTCGACATTAACGTCTTGCTGGCGCTTCTGGACAGCGATCACGTCGACCACGAGCGTGCCCGCGACTGGATCAACACCGAGATCGCGCACGGCTGGGCGTCCTGTGCGATCACGCAAAACGGCTTCGTGAGGGTCATCAGCCAACCCCGCTATCCCAGCCCCGTGCCGCCAAGCCAAGCGATCGATCGATTGGCACGGGCGACCGGTACCGACCACCACGAGTATTGGTCCTGCTCGGTCAGCCTTCTCGACAACGACGTCGTCGATCGCTCACGACTGCACGGCCACCGGCAGGTAACCGATGCGTACCTGCTCGCGCTGGCGACCGCCAATAATGGCAGATTTGTTACCTTCGACCGGTCGGTTCCGGTCAGCGCGGTACGCGGAGCGCAGGAAACCAACCTGACCGTTCTCTGACACCTCGCGCCACGAGGCTTGCGTTTCCAGTCCCGGCGCGCGACCTGGCGACCGCTGACTGCCTCAGCTCGCGAGTGCGAGGTCGGGCTTTGCTGTGCGCTTGCGTGCGGTGACGGTGCTCAGTCTCTCGGCGCCGAGCGCTCCGCACCAGCAGGTGAAGATCGCGACGATGCCCTGCTGGTCATTGACCAGCTGCTTGATCTGACTGGAGAGGATCAGCTGGCGCTTGGCGCACGCGGGGCAGTTGGTGGCGAACATGGTGGATCCTCCTCACGCCGGTTGGGAACTTCAACTTCTACTCCTCGAGCGTAGATCCGCCATGTACATAGAGGTAGTCTTTCTTTCCTGGCCTTAGTCAAGGGGTTTCCTATGCTTTCGCTGCATCAGATGCGCTGCTTCCTCGCGACGTACGAACACGGGTCGCTCACCGCGGCGGCAGAGGAGCTCGGTTACGCACAGCCGTCGGTGTCCGAACAGGTGCGTGCACTCGAACGCAGCCTGAACACCACTCTGTTCCGGCGGGTGGGCCGTGGCGTGGTTCCCACGACCGTTGCCGACATCTTCCGGCCCTACGCTGAACGCGCCATCGCTGCCGCGGAAGACGCACGGCGCGCGATCACCGCGGTCACCGCACTCGAAACCGGCACGATCCGGTTCGGCATGTTCGGCACATCGCGGCTCTATCTCGGGTCAACGCTGATTGCCGACCTGCTCGAACGCCACCCCGGGGTCCGGGTGGAGATGATCGGCCAGAACTCGGCCGACGTGCTGGAGGATCTGCGGAGGGGCCGGATCGAGGTGGCCATGATCGCGCTCCCGGTCGCGCCCGAGGGGCTGTCCGTGCGGCCGGTCGCGCGCGACGAGCTGGTCTATCTCAGCAGAGATCCAGAGCGCGTGCGGAAACCGGTGACCGCCAAGCAGATCGCGGGCGCCGCGCTCGTGCTCCCGGAGACAACCTGGCGCAACGTGGATTCGACCCGGGTGACGGTGACCCAGATGGTGCAGGAAGCGGGGCTGAAGGTTCGCACCCGGATCGAGGTCGAGGACGTGGAGACCGCGGTCGAGCTCGTCGGTCGGGGTCTGGCCGACTCCGTGCTGCCCCGGGGCGTGGTCGACCAACTCGTCCCTCGGCTGGCGCCCGGCGTCGGGTCCGTGTCGCTGCGGCCGCGGCTGTACGACACCCTCGCGATCGTGCATCGCGCCGAGGCGATCCTGTCGCCCGCGGCGCGGGTGGTGATCGAGCTCGCGACCAGGCGCATCCAATCCATCACCGAACCGATCGGCCCCCGCAACGCGACGGCACGGTCATCGTGATCAAGCGAGGCGGCAGGTTCGTGCCCGGTGACGTGTCTCCGTCAGGGTCCGTGTCGGAACTAAAGTGGGGCGGCGCGTCCGGCACGGTACGCGCTGGGCGAATACCCGGTCCACCGGCGGAATGCTCTGGTGAAAGCGCTCGGCTCGGAGAAACCCAGCCGTTGCGCCAGCACCCCCACCGGCTCTTCCCCGCGTCGCAGGCTGGTGATAGCCGCGTGCCGCAGGATGTCGTCGCGAACTTGGCGCAGTGAGGTGCCTTCGGTGCGCAGCTTGCGGCGCAACGTTGGAGGACTCATCGCGAGTTGCTGGGCCAGCCGCTCGGCAGTCGGCACGGTCCGATCCCGCAGGCCCTTTTCGACGGCCCGTCGGACCAGGCAGGACACCGACTCCTCGACCGTCGAATCGTGCAGCAGGGCGGTCGGGGCATTCTTCAGGTACCGCAGCAGCGAGACTTCGTCATGCATGATCGGCGCAGCGAGCGCGTCGCGGTGCAGCACCACTGCCGTAGTGGGGCTGTCGAAACGCAGCGTCGTACCGAACACCAGATCGAGATCGGCGACGTTGTCCGGCCGGGCGAACGGCAACTCGACGCGGCGCACCGGTACCCGCTTGCCGATAGCCCACCCGATCACCCGCTGGGTCGCGGCCGCGACCACCGTGGTCAGCAGATGGTCGGAATCGTCCAAGCCTGCGGTGTCGATGGCCACCGTCGCGTCCTTCCCGACGACCTCGAGCCGGATCGAGGGAATGCCAGGGATGGCACGACTGAACTCCGCGAATCGGATGATCCCCTCGCGCAGATTGGGCACGCTGGCCATCGCGAAGCACATCATCCGCAGTGTTCCGCGTGGCACCGGATGCGGGGCCACGCCGAGGAAGTCGTCGTCGGTCATGCGCCACGCCACGCGTGCCAGCTTGAGCACCTGCTCGTCGGTCAACCTGGGGCCCGGTGTGGTGAACCGCATCGGCGAGACGCCTGCCTCGGTCAACAGTGCCTTGACGTCCCAACCTCGACGCACCGCGAGATCGATCGCTGACGTCACGACGCTCGCCGGAATCGCGTAAGGCATCAATGCCTCCCGGTACGTAATGGTGCTTGCCCAAGCTAGCACTCGACTGAGCGTTTCGGTCAAGAAAGTTGGGCCGCAAGGTCATCGGTTCCACCCGTACCGGCGCCTAACGTCACTGCCAGGTTCCCGGCACAGGATCCAGGAGGAACGATGGCCACCGAGAACAACGGCGCGGGGTTAACCAAGCGCACCGTGCGTACCCGCCGGATCCGCTTCGACTATCCCACCGGGTCGCTCGACCGGCATTACGTACAGGGCGACCTGGTCATGAGTCACGTCGTCGCGGTGCTTTCCGCGACGTTTCCCGAAGGCGAGGATTTCTTCGTCCGGTCGGTGCGCCACTACGCCGACCAGGTCACCGAGCCCGAACTCAAGGCGCAGGTCGGCGGCTTCATCGGCCAGGAAGTGACACACGGACGCGAACACAGGGCACTCAACGAACGCCTGCGGCAGATGGGCTATCCCACCCGACTGGTGGATCGGCTGGTCCGTCACGGGCTGGCCGCGCACGAACGGCTCCTCGGGCCGATGACTTCACTCGCCGCAACCGCGGCGCTGGAGCACTACACCGCGACGCTCGCCGAGACGCTGCTCAGCGATCAGCGCGCCCGGGATCTGCTCGGCTCTACCGAGGTACGCGCGATGCTGCTCTGGCATGCCGTCGAGGAGTCCGAGCACAAGGCAGTGGCGTTCGACGTCTACCGCGTCGCGGGTGGAACCGAGCGCCGACGGATCGCGACGATGCGCTGGATGTCGTTGCTGTTCCTGATCGGCGTCATCGGACTCACCTTCGTCTCGCTGCTCGGCGATCGCGCCGCCTACAACCCGGTCCGCCTGCTGCGCAGCCTCGCCGCGTTGCGCCACTCACCGTTCCTCCAGCCGATCGTGCTACGCCGACTCCGTGCGTACAACAGGGTCGGGTTCCACCCCGACGACAACGACAACACCGCACTGCTCGAGCACTGGACCGCCGAACTGTTCGGCACGCACGGCCAGCTCACCGACCATCTCCGTTGACCGTCGATCGGCATTCACGACTCGAGGAGGCCGAACGTCGTACTACCTTGCCGCCGCGAGCATCCGCAAGACGGTGTCAGAGTGGAAGAACGGCTCCAGGCGGCGGCGGATCAGTTCGGCGAGTTGCCCGTCCTTGTTCAGGGCTTCGACGACTGCCGGTGCGTAGCGCTGGACCTCTGTCACCAGGTCGTCCCGGCTGAGCCCGAGCTCGGTCAGCAGCGCGGAAACCTGATGCGAACCGTAGGAGTCGAAGAACACGTCGATGCCCGCGCCGAGCAGTTCGCGGAAGTAGTCGGTGTTGCGCAGGATCAACCAGATCTCGTAGCCGATCGACGCGAGCTCGCGGAGGTCGTCCTGGTTCAGGTAGTTCTTCAGCCCGCTGATCTTGTCCTCGGCGTGCAGATCCCAGACCTCCATCGCCGCGTCGTGCAGGGGTGCCTCCCGCATGGTGTGGCGGATCGCGGTGCTCACCCGGCGGAGCGCGAGCTGTGCACCTTTTCCTGCCATGTCGCCGACGAACTGGTCGAGGTGCCGTGACGTCGCGCCGCGCACCCGGTTGGCCGCGCGCTCGCCCACCGACAGCAGGGACGCGACGCCGGGAACCCGCTCGGCGAACTCCCGGTTCTGCTGCATGACGTCGGACACGAGCTTGGTCACAAACCACGACGCCACAGTGGCGACCACCGGGCTTTCGGTCAGCCGCCTGAGCACCTCCTCGTGCAGGTGCCGCATGCTGATCACCTTGCGCACGAGCTCCTGCACCTGGTCGCGGTCGATCACCTCACCGAGGTGGTGCTCGTCGTTGGCCGTGAGCTGATAGATCGCGTCGGCGATGTCGGCGACCATGGGCTCGATCACCACGCTGCCGCCGGCCTGGTCGAGGATCTTGTACGTCGTCGCCTTGACCTGTTCGCGGTCGACGAGATCGGCCACCACCGTTGTCTCGGCTACGGCCAGCAGGTCGTCGACATCCCTGGCCACCACCTCGGCCAGGCGGTCCCCGGACACTTCCGTGAGGATGAACTCGACCTGCGCGTCGAGCAGCCGATTCGCGAGATCAGTCGGTTCCGTCTTCATGCCGCCTCATTCCGGTAGGGGATCGAGGTGCACTATGCCAGCGACGAGGAGGAAGCCGCGGACGAGGATGCCGGGTTCATCGGGTCGCGATCGAACAAGCGCTCACTGGGTGAAGGTCGAGGACGTCGACGTCCTACCCGCGGCTACCGGCTGAGACTCCGTGCGGCGGCCAGGGAGCCAGAGCGACCGTGGACTGTCCTGTGTGGATGGTGGCGGGGGTTCGATGATCGGGTCGCGGGTTTTGGTGTAGGTGCGGCCGGTGGGGGTGGTCATCGTGCCGATGCCGGTGGCGGGGTCGTAGTCCAAGGTCCAACCGGGCTGGCCCTTGAGGTAGTGGTCGCGTTCGCATTTGGGACCGAGGTTGCCCTCGGCCGTCACCCCGTGTTTGTGCCACTCGGTCAGATGGTCGGCGTCGCAGTATCGGGCGCTGCGGTGACAGCTGGGCGTGGTGCATTCGCGGTCGCGGACGGCGATGAATTCGCGGAGGGTTTTGCTGGGTTTTCGGCGGGTACGACCCAGTTCGCGGACGGCACCGGTGGCGGGATCGGTGATAACTTTGCGGAGCATGCTGCCCGGGTTGGTCATCATCTCCCGCCCGATCGCCGCGGGGAGCGGCCCGTAGCCGTCCAGGACGCATCCTTGGTCGGACATGGTCAGGGCGGTGTCGACGGGCATATGGACGTAG
>JBOHER010000220.1:0-9405 GCA_050701115.1 Haloechinothrix sp.
GTGCAGGAGCGGGCGTCGTCGTCGTTGGGCGGCCAGTTCCGGCGCGTGAGAGAGGTACACGGTGGATTCGAGTTCCCTGCAGGGGCTGCTAGCCGAGCATGCCGAGCTGGAGAGCCAGCTCGCCGACCCGTCGGTGCATGCCGACGCTGGTCGTGCCCGCAAACTGGGCCGCCGGTACGCCGAGCTCGCGCCGATCGTGAAGACCATCGCCGAGCTGGGTACCGCGCGCGATGACCTGGCCGCCGCCCGGGAGCTCGCCGCCGAGGATGCGGGCTTCGCCGCCGAAGCCGACGAACTGTCCGCACGGATTCCGGCGCTGGAATCAAAGCTCACCGAGCTGCTGTTGCCCCGCGACCCCTATGACTCGTCCGACGTGGTCATGGAGATCAAGTCGGGTGAGGGCGGAGAGGAGTCCGCGCTGTTCGCCGGTGACCTGCTGCGCATGTATCTGCGCTACGCCGAGCGCGAGGGTTGGCAGGTCGTCGTGCTGGACTCCACCGAGTCCGACCTTGGCGGGTACAAGGACGTCACCGTGTCGATCAAGGGCAAGGCAGACGGGCCGGACGGGGTGTGGGCACGGCTGAAGTTCGAGGGCGGTGTGCATCGCGTGCAGCGGGTTCCGGCGACCGAGTCGCAGGGCCGCATTCACACCTCGGCCGCAGGCGTGCTGATCTACCCGGAACCGGAAGAGGTCGAGGTCGCCCTCGACCCCAATGACCTGCGGATCGATGTGTTCCGCTCGTCCGGTCCCGGTGGGCAGAGTGTGAACACCACAGACTCTGCGGTGCGCATCACCCACCTGCCGACCGGCATCGTGGTCTCCTGCCAGAACGAGAAGTCGCAGATCCAGAACCGCGCGCGGGCGCTGCAGGTGCTCCAGGCGCGGCTGCAGGCCGTTGCCGAGGAGGAAGCGGCGGCCAAGGCCTCGGATGCCCGGCGATCCCAGGTCCGCACCGTGGACCGTTCCGAGCGGGTGCGCACGTACAACTTTCCGGAGAACCGGATCTCCGACCACCGGGTCAACTACAAGGCGTACAACCTCGACCAGGTGCTCGGCGGCGAGCTCACCGGGGTGCTGGACGCGCTGGTCACCGCCGACCGATCAGAACGGTTGGCCGAGCAGCAGAGCTGATCAGGTGGGCGCCTGGCGCGCCAAACGCACCCGGAGTGAGCGATTCGATCCCGACGCGCCGACCATACGAACGGGCGCGTCGATCCTGGTATGTCAGGCTTGCCCGGTAAGGCCACCGGCACATCGAGGTGACCTGGAACGTCGAGGTGACCTGGAACGTCGAGGTGACACTGTGCGAAGACAACCTTTGCGGCTGGCTATTGGCGAGGCCGCGCGCATCCTCGAAGAGGCCGGGGTCGACTCTCCCCGCGCCGACGCCGAGATCCTTGCCGCGCATGTGCTCGGCGTCGAGCGAGGTCGCCTCCCACTCGTGCCGCTCGTTGACGCCTCGGTCGTCGACGCCCTGCGCGACCTCGTCGCGCGGCGGGCGAAGCGAGTGCCGTTACAGCACATCACCGGCTGGGCGGCGATCGGAGCGATCACCGTCGAGGTCGGCCCTGGTGTCTTCGTGCCTCGTCCGGAGACCGAACTCCTGCTCGGGTGGGGACGTGACCTGCTGGCCGGTCGCACCGCCCCGGTGGTCATCGACCTGTGCACCGGGTCGGGCGCGCTGGCGCTAGCCGTGGCCGACGCGCGCCCGGACGCCCAGGTGTACGCGGTCGACAACGATCCGTCCGCGCTCGCCTGGGCGCGGCGCAACGCGGACCTGCGCGCGGAGGCGGGCGACACCCCGATCCGGTTGTACTCCGGTGACATCGCGGACAGCCGCCTGTTCGCCGACCTGGACGGCATGGTCGACCTGGTGCTGTGCAACCCGCCCTACGTTCCGCAGGGCACGCTGGTCGCGCCAGAGGTCGCCGATCACGACCCAGCGCATGCAGTCTTCGCCGGCGACGACGGGCTCGCGGTCATCCGCGCCGTGGTCTCCATCGCCGCGCGCCTTCTGGTGCGGGGCGGGGGAGTGGCGATCGAGCATGACGACACCCACGGCGAATCCGTACCGGCACTGCTGTCCGCCCGCCGGGTGCTGCGCGACGTCGAGGCGCACGCGGACCTGTCGGGTCGCCCGCGATTCGCCACAGCCCGCCGAGGCTAGCCGCGCAACAGGTCACGTACGCCCGCGGCGGCGATCCGCCCGGCCCGGGCCGCCCCGATCGTGCTCGCCGATGGCCCGTACCCGACCAGGAACAGCCGTGGCTCACGCAGTGATCGGGTGCCCTCGACGGCGATCCCGCCTGCGGGTTCACGCAACCGCAACGGCGCGAGATGGTCGAGCACCGGGCGGTATCCGGTGGCCCACAGGATCACGTCGGCCTGAATGAACCGGCCATCGGCCCAGGACACTCCGTCGTGAGTGATCCGGTCAAACATGGGAAGCCGGTACAGCGCCCCGCGGTCCATCGCGGCCCGCACCTGCGGCGTGATGCCGAGCCCGGTGTAGCTGACCACGCTGCGCGGCGCGCCGCCCGAGCGGGTGTGCGCCGCGACCGCCGCCTCGACGCTCCGGCCGAGCTCCTCGCTGAACTCACCGTCGATGAACACCGGAGGTCGCCGGGTCACCCACGTCGTGGTGGTCACTTCGGAGATCTCCGCGAGCAGTTGGCTGGCCGATGCGCCGCCGCCGACCACCACGACATGCTTGCCCGCGAACGCATCGCGGTCGCGGTACTGTGAGCTGTGCAGTTGGCGGCCCCCGAACGACTCCTGGCCCGGGTAATGCGGCACGAACGGCCGATCCCAGGTTCCGGTCGCGTTGATCACCGCCCGCGCGTACCACGTCCCTTCCGAGGTCTCCACCACCAGCCGGTCATCGCCGCAGGCGCGCACCGCCAGAACGTGCACCGGGCGATGTATCGGTAGCTGCTCGGTGACTTCGTAGCGGGCGAAGTACTCCGAGACGACCTGAGCCGCAGGCCTGCCGGGGTCGGGCGTATCCAGCCGCATGCCGGGCAGATCGTGCACCCGGTGCGTCTTCGACAGCGACAGCGACGGCCAGCGGAACTGCCAGGCTCCGCCAGGACCGGGGGAGTGATCGAATACCACGAACTCGCGCTCGGGCACGAAACCGAATCGGCGCAGGAAATGGCCGGAGGACAGCCCGGCCTGGCCGCCTCCAATCACCACCACGTCGATGCCCCGCATGGTGAGGGCCATATCCGGTGCAACGCCGCGGCCGATGGAGAACTTTCGTGAGCTGCGTCGCGACGCCGGGGAATCGGCTCGATCACACCCGGCTAGGCTCTAAGACATGAGCCAGGTGTACGACTGCGGCCGTTCGGAGCAACGCGCGGACGGGATCGCGGCGGCAGCAGGGGCGGTGCGTTCCGGGCGGCTCGTGGTCCTGCCGACCGACACCGTCTACGGTGTCGGATGCGACGCTTTCGACAGCGGTGCGGTGCGCGTCCTGCTGTCGGCCAAGCGTCGAGGCCCGGACATGCCGGTCGGCGTCCTCGTAGGATCATGGTCCACAGTGGACGGACTGGTGTTGGGTGTTCCCCGTGCCGCGCGGACACTGATAGAGGCATTCTGGCCGGGAGATCTGTCCATTGTGCTGCCGCACGCGCCGAGCTTGGCATGGGACCTCGGTCGCACCAGGGGCACTGTGATGATCCGGATGCCGCTGCACCCGGTCGCGCTCGAGTTGCTGCGGGAGGTCGGGCCGATGGCGGTCTCCAGCGCGAACGTGTCCGGCCAACCGCCCGCGACGAACGCGGCGGAGGCCAAGGAGCAGTTCGGCGAGCTGGTGTCGGTCTACCTAGAGGGCGGGCCGAGCGGTGACCCGGTGCCATCCACCATCGTCGACCTGACCGGGTCGGAGCCGCTGGTGCTGCGCGAGGGCGCGGTCAGCGTCGAAGCGGTCTCCGCGGTGCTCGGCACGCCCGTCGAGGCCGCAGGCTGAACTGGTCCACGTCGTGCCCCCCGCCATCTCCGCAGGCCTGCCGATCCGCGAGTACGTGCTGGTCGGCCTGACCGCTGCGGCGTTCACGTTCCTGCTCACCGGGGTGGCGAAGCGGTTCGCGATGCGCATCGGTGCGATGGCCATGCCGAGGGCGCGTGACGTCCATGTCGCCCCGATGCCGTACATGGGCGGGCTGGCCATGTACGCCGGAGTGGTCGGCGGGATGGCGCTGGCACATCAGTTGCCGGTATTGCGCAGCGCGTTCCAGTACTCCCTCGACCCGATCGGAGTGCTGGTCGGTGGCGGGGTGATCGTGCTGATCGGCGCCCTGGACGACCGGTTCGACCTCGACGCGTGGACCAAGCTCGCAGGCCAGGTGACCTGTGCCGGTCTGCTGGTGCTGTTCGGGGTGCAGTGGAACATCGTCTGGGTGCCCTGGGGCGGGTCCGACGGCGAGTTCGGCCAGGTGCTGCAGCTCGACCAGAACCAGGGCGGCCTGCTGGTCGTGCTGCTGGTGGTCACCATGGTCAACGCGATGAACTTCGTCGACGGGCTGGACGGGCTCGCGGCGGGCATCGGCCTGATCGCCGCCGCCGCTATCTGCGCGTTCTCGCTCGGCCTGCTCAGCTCGTCGGGAGGCGATGTCAGCGCGTACCCGCCCGCGCTGATCGCCGCGACGCTGGCCGGGGCGTGTCTGGGATTCCTGCCACACAACTTCCAGCCTGCGAAGATCTTCATGGGCGATTCCGGCTCGATGTTCATCGGGCTGATGCTGGCCGCCGCCAGCACGTCGGCCTCCGGCCGGGTCAACTACACCCAGTACGGCGGCACCGAGATCGTCGCGTTGCTCGCACCGCTGATCGTCGTCGCCGCGGTGCTGTTCGTGCCCCTGCTCGACCTGCTGCTGGCCGTTATCCGGCGGACGCGGCGCGGGGAGAGCCCGTTCAGCGCGGACAAGATGCATCTGCACCACCGGCTGCTGGAGATCGGCCACTCCCAGCGGCGCGCGGTGTTGTTGATCTACCTTTGGGCCGGTCTGCTCGCTTTCGGCGCAGTAGCGCTGACCTTGTTCGACACGGCAGCGGTGATCTGGATCTTCACACTCGGCCTGCTGTTCGCGGTGCTCGTTTCCGGCGTCCCTAGACTCAGGTCGAGACGCAAGGGAGTAGTGAAGTGACCGTCGAGGACGACAAGACCGAGAACCCGCATGCGGAGTCGGTGCGCAAGCTCGCCAACGCCATGCTGCGCACGGCGATCTGGCCCGGGCTGATCACGGTCGCCCTCGCCGCGGCGGTCGCGACGGCGGTCGCCGGTACCGCGGGGCTGTTCGGCGCACTGGTGGGCGGAGCGGTCGCTTTCGGGTCCTCGCTGCTGACCATCGTGATGATGCGGCAGTCCGCCGACCTGCCGGTGATGATGGTGATGTCGGTCGCACTCGGTGGCTACGTCTTCAAGATTCTCGCGCTGCTGATCGTCATGATCCTGCTGCGCGGGGTGGACGGTCTGCACGTGATGTCGCTGGCCCTGACCGTGCTGGCCACGGTCATGGTGTGGGCGGGTGCGGAGCTGGTGGCCTTCAAGAAGACCAAGATCCCCACCATCATCGTCGGCGGACAGTGAGGGCCCGACACCGTTCCGCGGTTTAGGAGTACGGGCGTACGGCAGCTGTCGGCGGGCTGATAAGGTCCCTGCTGTAGGCGGCGCCGCCGGTCCTTTCAGAGGAGCGCGCCCGCTTTCGAGTTACCTGATCCGTGTCAGGTACGTTAACCACAGATCATGACGATTCCCCCGGCGGAGTGAGCGCCGGCCGGGAGAACCGGAAGGAGCCCTCGTTGGGCGCGCTGGTAGTAGCTGAAGGTGGCGAGTTCACACCCCCGGGCGTCCGGGACTTCTTTCTCCCGCCGATCTTCGGCGAGGTCACCAAGCCGATGGTCCTTGTCGTACTCTCAGTGATCATCATCGCGACCTTCTTCCTGGTCGCCTCCCGAAACCTCAAGGTCGTTCCTGGCAAGTTGCAGTTCACCGCCGAGTCCGTCTACGACTTCGGGCGCAACACGATCGCCAGGGAACAGATCGGTTCCAAGGATTTCCGTCCCTTCGTTCCGCTGATCCTCGCCCTGTTCACCTTCATACTGGTGAACAACATCTTCGGGATCATTCCGTTGGTCCAGTTCCCGACGATGTCGCACATCGGGTTCCCGCTGGCGCTGTCGGTACTGGTGGTGTACCCCGTCTACCACATCGTGGGGATGCGCAGGCACGGCGTCGGCGGCTACCTGAAGAACCAGTTGTTCCCGCCGGGCGCGCCGAAGGCGGTGTACCTGCTGCTGGCGCCGATCGAGTTCTTCTCGAAGTTCGTGATGAACCCGATCACGCTCGCCATCCGTGTGTTTGCCGCCATGTTCGCCGGGCACCTGATTCTGTTGGTGTTCACCTTGGCCGGCGAGTTCCTGCTGTTCGAAGCCACCGGTGTGGTCAAAGCGGTGTCCGCGATCTCGTTCGCCTTCGCCATCGCGATGACCTTCCTGGAAGCACTGATCCAGGTGATCCAGGCCTACATCTTCGCCCTGCTGTCGGCCAGCTATATCGGCATGGCTCTGGCAGAAGAGCACTGACAAGACAACCAACGAAAGCCCCCGATCCGCGTAGTAGCGGACCGATTGGAAAGGGAAAACGCACGTGAGCAACATTGTTCTCGCCCAGGAAGCCGCACAGAGCATCAACCCGGGTCTGGCCATGATCGGTTACGGTCTCGGCGCGATCGGCCCCGGTATCGGTGTGGGTCTGATCTGGTCCGCGGTCATCAACGGCACCGCCCGCCAGCCGGAGGCGCAGGGCAAGCTGATGGGCATCGCCTGGACGACCTTCGTTCTGGTCGAGGTGCTGGCGCTGATCGGCCTGGTGCTGTACTTCATCGCTTCCGCTGCCTGAGTTAGCCGCTCAGCCAAGAGCACTGCGTTGGGAGTCGATTGATGAAGACATACGTGTTGGCCGCCGAGGGAGAGCTGAATCCGGTTCTTCCGCACACGTCCGAGATGATCCTCGGGCTGGTCGCCTTCGGGCTTCTGCTGTTCGTGCTGTGGAAGTTCGTCGTGCCGCGCTTCGAGAAGCTCTACGAGGAGCGCACCGAGAAGATCGAGGGTGGCATCGACAAGGCCGAGAAGGCTCAGGCAGAGGCCGAGCGGGCGCTGCAGCAGTACAACGCGCAGCTGGCCGAGGCGCGCACCGAGGCCGCCAAGATCCGCGATGACGCCCGGCTGGAGGCCGAGCAGATCAAGGAGGAGATCGAGGCCGAGGCACGGGCCAGCTCCGCACGCATTGTCGCGCAGGGCGAGGCCCAGTTGCAGGCGCAGAAGGCTCAGATCGTGGCTGAGCTGCGGTCCGAGCTGGGGCGCAACTCGATCGAGCTGGCCAGCCGGATCGTCGGCGAGTCCCTCGAGGACGAGGCTCGCCGCCGCGGGACCGTCGACCGGTTCCTTGCCGAGCTGGACACGGCCGGGGCACGGTAACTAGGAAGAGATGGCTGTGACAAGCATGCATGCTGCCAGCAGGGAGGCGCTGCACCTCGCCGAGAACCGCCTCGACGAGGTGCTCGGCGACGCGGACGCCAACCCCTCGGTGGTCGGCGAGGAGCTGTACTCCTTCGCGAGTGTGTTGGGAGCCGAGATCTCGCTGCGGCGAGCGGTGGCTGACGCGTCCGCCACGGAGGAGGCGCGCAAAGGCCTGGTGCGCGGGATGCTGGAAGGCAAGCTGAGCGAGCCGACGCTGCGGGTGCTCGACACCGTGGTCACCAGCAGGTGGTCCACCCCCCGCGAGTTGCTCGACGGCGTGCACAACCTGGCGGGCAACGCTCTGCTGATCGGCGCCGAGCGGGAAGGCAACCTGGACACCGTCGAGCACGAGTTGTTCGGCGTCGCCAGGGTGCTCACCGACGAGCCGACTCTGGAGAGCGCGCTGTCCGACCAGGCCTCGCCCGCTGAGTCCAAGCGGAACCTGATCAGCCAGGTGTTCTCGGGCAAGATCAGCTCGACCACGCAGACCCTGGTCGAGCAGGTTGTGGTAGCGCCGCGTGCCCGGGGTATCGCCAACGGGCTGGACGGATTGGCCGAGCAGGCGGCGCGGCGTCGCGAGCGTTCGGTCGCGCACGTGATCACCGCGAGCCCGTTGAGCGAGGAGCAGCAGAACATGCTCGCCGACCGCCTCCAGCGGATCTACGGTCGGCCGATCGCGCTGCACATCGAGCAGAAGGCAGGCCTGGTCGGTGGCCTGGTGGTCAAGGTCGGCGATGAGGTCATCGACGGCAGTTCGGCAGGCAGGATCCTGGCACTACGCGGGCAACTGGCCTAGGCACAACACAAACCAACTTGGCAACTGGCAGACCAAAGGAGGGCTATTCGATTCAGCCGACAGGGGCCGCCCGCCAGGGTGGCTCGTGGTGGCTGGAGCACTGCAACAGTTGTACGGAACGTGCGCTGACAACTTCGAATAGCCCGACTGATAAGTGAGATACCGATAGTGAGAGCGGGAACGACATGGCGGAGCTGACGATCTCCTCGGACGAGATCCGCAGTGCGATCGAGAACTACGTCTCGAGTTACGCCCCGGACGTGAGCCGGGAAGAGGTCGGCGTTGTCGCCGACGCAGGTGACGGCATTGCCCACGTCGAGGGTCTTCCCTCGGCGATGGCCAACGAGCTGCTGGAATTCCCCGGCGGCGTGCTCGGCGTGGCGCTGAACCTCGACGCCCGCCAGATCGGTGTCGCGATCCTGGGTGACTTCGAGTCTGTCGAAGAGGGCCAGGAGGTCAAGCGGACCGGCCGGATTCTGTCCGTGCCGGTCGGCGAGGGCTACCTCGGCCGGGTTGTCGACCCGCTGGGCAAGCCGATCGACGGCCTCGGCGAGGTCGCATCGGAGGGCCGCCGTGCCCTTGAACTGCAGGCCGCCTCGGTGGTCCAGCGTCAACCGGTCTCCGAGCCGCTGCAGACCGGTATCACCGCGATCGACGCGATGACCCCGATCGGCCGCGGTCAGCGTCAGCTGATCATCGGTGACCGCAAGACCGGCAAGACCGCAGTCTGCGTGGACACGATCATCAACCAGAAAGCCAACTGGGAGTCCGGCGACCCGCAGAAGCAGGTGCGCTGCATCTACGTCGCGATCGGCCAGAAGGGCTCCACCATCGCCGCGGTGCGCAAATCCCTCGAGGACGCGGGCGCCCTGGTATACACCACCATCGTGGCCGCCCCGGCCTCCGACTCCGCCGGGTACAAGTGGCTGGCCCCCTACACCGGTTCGGCCATCGGCCAGCACTGGATGTACCAGGGCAAGCACGTGCTGGTGGTCTTCGACGACCTGACCAAGCAGGCCGAGGCCTACCGTGCGATCTCGCTGCTGCTGCGCCGCCCGCCGGGCCGCGAGGCGTTCCCCGGTGACGT
>JBOHER010000221.1:0-2172 GCA_050701115.1 Haloechinothrix sp.
CGGCCTCGAGCACCTCGGCCACCGGCCAGCGGTTGTTCACCGGCACCAGGGTGTCGCGCAGTTCGTCGTCCGGGGTGTGCAGGGACACCGCGAGCCGCACCTGCAGCTTCTCCCCGGCGAGCCTGCGATCGCCGGGGCCAGCCCGACCGTCGACACCGTCACCGAACGCTGCGAGATGCCCAGCCCGCTGGGCGCGGGAGCGGTGATCCGGGCGGACCGCGGCCACCACCCGCTTGTAGTTGGCCAACGGCTCCCCGGCAACAGAGTTACAACAGCACTTTCACTGACTGATCAGCCACAGAGCATCCATCGGAACGGCGCGAAGTTTCTCCCCGAACGGAAGGGTTTGCTGGCCCGTGTACAGCACATAACCCGCAACAAAACGGTCGCCTGCCTGACTCGCCAGGTTTCGCAGTCCGGCCAGGTCCTCGCTACGCACGGTCGCACCAGCCTTCACCTCGACCCCAATAACCCTTCCGTCCGGTGTCTCGATGACCGCGTCGACCTCTACCTTGTCCTTGGTCCGATAGTGGTACAGCCGTCCTCGCTCCTCGGACCAAGTCAGCTGCCGTGCCAACTCCATGACGACGAAGTTCTCCATCATGGCTCCGGCGGCACCGCCCGGTTCTCCCAGCCGGTGGTCGTCCTGCCCGAGCAGATGGCAGGCCACACCTGTGTCGACAAAGGCCAGCTTAGGTGTGCCGATGGCGCGCTGGGTCTGTCCGGACGACCACGCCGGGATGCTCTTGATGAGAAAAACTGAGGACAGCAACTCCAGGTATCGCACGAGTGTCGTCCTCGGGATACCGGACTGACCAGCCAGCGTGCCGGGCACAAGCAGCCCGCCGGCACGTCCTGCCAACAACGCGAGCAGCTTCAGCAATTCGCCGCGACGCTCGATCTTGGCAAGTTCGAGCACATCGCGCTCGATGAGAGTGGACAGGTAGGAGTCGAAAAATGCCGTGCGGCGACGAGGGGTGCGCCGTACCGCTTCGGGGAAGCCACCTGTCGTGATTCGCTCCAGATAGTCGCGTCGTCGCAACCTCGATGTGTGTTGGATCCGCGGACCACGTTCAAAAGCAGCATCAACGAAACGATCCACCCCACCATCGATTTCGCCCTGCGAGAACGGCCAGAGTTCGATGATCTCCATGCGTCCGGGGAGAGCATCCGGGAGAGTACGCAATGCGAGAATCCGCGAAGATCCCGTGAGCAGGAACCTGCCAGGCGTCGGGTCGAGGTCCACGGCCAACTTGATCGGACGGAGCAGTTCGGGCGCAAGCTGGATCTCGTCGATCACCATCAATCCGTCATGCTCGACGAAGCTCGCGGGGTCGTCCCGCGCCGCCTGCACAGTCGTCGGATCATCGAGGAAGCGCATCACAGCCCCAGCCGACCGATCGGCGGTCAGCCGCGTCAAGGTGCTCTTGCCCGCCTGCCTGGCGCCATTGACAAGCACCACTCGTGTGTCGCCCAGCGCCTCCCTGACCAGGGGCTCTGCCCGACGTGCAACCAGCTCATATGCCGCGACCATATGTTCCAGTATGCACCAACTCGTGCGATCAATGGTCACTTGGACGCTCAGATCGTGGTCACTCGGACGCTCTAATTATGGTCACTTAGACGGACGATCCGTGGACACCCGGACGCTGCCGGCCACCTGGTGCTCTGCCAGATCGGCGAGTGGCTGATCGAGAGGCGCCTGCTCGTGCAACGCGATTCTATGCCGCGCGCAGAGATCCCGGAGGCGATGCAGGCAAGCCTCCTCGTCACCCAGCGGGGAACCCCGGCTCCACGTCCCGCATCGCCATATGCACGTCAAGACGTCGAGGACCGGTTTCCTGACTGGATACTCTCAGCCTTCGGCGGCCAGTTGGCCGCAGGCGGCGGCGATCTCCTGGCCGCGGGTGTCCCGCACCGTGCACGCCACTCCCCCGGCATTGACCCGCCGCACGAACTCGCGCTCCACCGGTTCCGGGCTGGCGTCCCACTTGCTGCCGGGCGTGGGGTTGAGCGGGATGACGTTGACGTGCACCAGGTGACCTAAATACTTGCGGAGCAGCTTCGCGAGCAGGTCGGCCCGCCACGGCTGGTCGTTGATGTCCCTGATCAGCGCGTACTCGATGGACACCCGGCGGCCCGTCTGCTCGAGGTAGTACCCTGCGGCCTCGA
>JBOHER010000222.1:0-2374 GCA_050701115.1 Haloechinothrix sp.
CCCTGGAGCCGGTCCGCGCGGAGCCCTCCCCAAGGGTGACGCACCTGACCTACACCGTCCGGGAGCGGTAACCGTCCCGAACTCAGCGCTCCCCCGCCGAGGTCAGCAGCGCCCGGACGGCCCGGCCCGCCCTGGCGGCGACGACGGATGGCGATACGTGCTCACCTATGAGGGCGGGGAGCTGGCCATGTACGCCGACACGGTGTCCGAACTGCTGTCCGCAGTGAACCCCGGCTACGACGAACTTCCCAGCAACGAGAACGGCGACGAACGTCGACACGGGACTCGATATGCACCACGATCGGCAACTCGGGCTCATCATCGACAGCGAACACGGTCACGTCGGGCAGGCCGACAAGCAGCTCGCACATGCGCGTAGGGTTGACTTCCACAGGGGCTCCGGACTCGAAGGTGTAGGACCCATCGGTTCTTGGAGCCCCTGTGCCGCGACCGGTGGATCCCCCTACACGCTCAGACCCCGCGCAGATCCGAAGCGTCAGTAGCATCCGTTTCCAACGCAGGGACTCCTTGAACCGACCGGCGTAAGACACCGTCAGAATCGCAGAGCCCCTGTGTCGCGCCCGGGACCTCCCCCAGCCCTCATCCCACCGTCAGACCCGAAGCGCCCGTTTAACGCATCGGTCGTCGCGGTGCGAGCCATTGGCGCATGTGCGCGCTGCTGGTCGGCCTGCCGGCGGTGGTCGTGGTTGGGGTCGGCGAGTGGCCGGCCTGGCTGCTGGTCGCGGTCGCCTCGGCCGGTGAGCGGCCCGTGTGTGAGTGCGGTGCGGCGCCGCATCGTCATGGTGTGGTGGAGATCGATCACGTCGATCTGCCGGTGTTCGGCCGCCCGACCCGGCTGCGGTGGCGCAAGCAGCGATGGCGTTGTCCGGGGTGCCGACGTTGCTGGCGTGATCGCGACTCGGAGATCGCATCGGAGCGTTGCCGGCTCACCACGCGCGCAGCGCGGTGGGCGACGTTCGAGGTCGGTCATGGCCGTCCGGTCGCTGATGTCGCCAGGGTGCTCGCCTGCGACTGGCACACCGTGATGGACGCGGTGATGCTCTACGGCAGCGGGCTGATCGACGACACGGCCCGCTTCGGTGCGGTCTCGGCGCTCGGGCTGGACGAGACCCTGTTCGCTCGTCACGGCCAGTTCCGCAGCCAGCTGTGGTCGACCCAGATCGTCGACGTCGCATGCGGTCAACTGCTCGACATCGTCGAAGGCCGTGACAGTGCTGAACCGTGCCGCTGGCTCGCTGCTCGTCCGCAGGCGTGGCGTGACGCGATCAAGCTGGGCGACGCTCGACCTGTCGAACAGCTATCGGTGGTGTTCGACACGATGCTCCCGCACGCTGTCCAGGTCGCCGACCCGTTCCACGTCGTGCGGCTCGCCAACGACGCCGTCGACGAGTGCCGGCGCCGCGTGCAGAACGACACGCTCGGTCACCGCGGCCACAAGAACGATCCGCTCCACCGGGCGCGACGGCGGTTGGTAATTGGCCGCCGAACGCCTCACCGAAGACGGACGTGAGCGTCTGATGGGCTTGCTGCGGGCCGGAGACCCGCACCAAGACGTGTGGTTCGCGTGGAACGCCAAAGAGGTCGTGCGCCAGATCTACGACCACGTCGACGTTGACTTGGCCGGCGAGTGGGTCGACGCGATCAGCCGTGACTTCGCCGATCCCGAAATGCCGCTCGAGGTCCGCCGGCTCGGGCGGACGATCGCCAAGTGGCGTCATCAGATCGTCGCCTGGCACCACGCCCACGTGTCGAACGGGCCGACCGAAGCGATCAACAACCTCGTCAAACGCGTCAAGCGCTCGCCTTCGGGTTCCGACGCTTCGACCACTACCGCATCCGCGCCCTGCTCTACGCCGGTCGACCCGACTGGAGCCTGCTACCCACCATCACCCCACCGTGAAATCGGAAGAGCCGGTTTGGGTCACAAACCCACGGCGGTTGGGCAGGCTCAGGCCGGTCGGATCGTGCGGCGCATGACGGTGTTCTTCATCCCCTTGGAGCGGACGAACTCGAAGCCAGCTTGCTCGTACATCGTGCGTGTTCCGTTGTAGACGAACGAGTTGTTCATCCTCTTCTCGCCGATCTCGTGCGGGTAACCCTCGACCACGCCGCCACCCTGCGCTGCAATCAGATCGAGCGCACCGGCCAGAGCCACCTTGGCGTAGCCCTGTCCGCGGTGACGCTTGTCGACGAAGATGCATGTGATGCGGTAGTCGGGCATGACGTCGGCCTCGGCGAGGTACTGCTTGCGGTGATGGATGGTCGGCAGCTCATCCGGGGTGCCGTACTCCGCCCACGCGATCGCCTCATCGCCAACCATCACCAGCGCCGCATGAGCCTGTCCGGCCTCGAC
>JBOHER010000223.1:0-4588 GCA_050701115.1 Haloechinothrix sp.
TGATCGTCTCCGGCGCCAAGGTGGTCGCCACCGGCTCGGCGATCACCCACTACAACTTCATCGCCCACTACGGGTTGCCGATCAAGAAACGGGAGTTCGCGCTGGTCTGCACCGTGCCGATGGGCGCACCGGGCATGAAGCTGATCTGCCGAAACTCCTACGCAGGGGTCGCGGATGCCACGACCGGGCCATTCGACTACCCGCTTTCCTCGCGGTTCGACGAGAACGACACGATCTTCATCCTGGACAAGGTCAAGATCCCGTGGGAGAACGTCTTCATCTACGGCGATGCCGAGAAGGCGAGCACCTTCTTCCCAGGTTCTGGCTTCTTGCACCGGTTCACCTTCCACGGCGTCACCAGGCTGGCGGTCAAGCTGGACTTCATCGCCGGTCTGCTGATGAAGGGCGTGGCGGTCACCGGCACCAAGGACTTCCGCGGCATCCAGAGCCGGGTCGGCGAAGTCATTGGCTGGCGCAACATGTTCTGGGCGCTGTCGGAGGCGATGGCGGCCAAGCCCGACCAGTGGATCGATGGCGCGGTGCTGCCACACCTGGACTTCGGGCTCGCCTACCGCTGGTTCATGACCATCGGTTATCCGCGCGTGCGCGAGATCATCATGCAGGACCTGGGCAGCGGCCTGATCTACCTGCCCTCGCACGCGAAGGACTTCCAGTCCCCGGAGATCCGCCCCTACCTGGACCAGTACGTGCGTGGCTCCAACGGCATCGACTCGGTCGAGCGGGTCAAGCTGATGAAGCTGATCTGGGACTCCATCGGCAGCGAGTTCGGTGGCCGCCACGAACTCTACGAGCGCAACTACTCCGGCAACCACGAAGGCGTGCGCGCCGAACTGCTCCTGGCGGCCGAGCAGTCCGGTTCGGCCGATGCCATGAAGGGTTTCGCCGAGCAGTGCATGGCCGAATACGACCTGGACGGCTGGACCGTGCCCGACCTCTACAACCCCGGCGACGACACCCTGCGCGCCCGCTGACCGCTAGGAGACGACATGACTACCCAGCAACGCACCGCGGAAGTGCTCGGCGACATCTTCGCCACCATCAATGAGCGCCTGGTCAAGCACTCGGTCAGCTACGAGGACTACCAGGCAGCCAAGCAGTGGCTCATCGAGCTCAGCGAGGCCGGGGAGTGGCCGCTGTTCCTGGATGTGTTCTTCGAGCACACGGTCGAGCAGTTCGCCTCCGAGCAACGCGCCGGCAGCACCGGCTGCATCGAGGGCCCGTACTACAAGCCCGGCGCCCCCGAGTTGGATTCCCCCGCGACCCTGCCGCAGCGCTCCGACGAGCCCGGCGACACGCTGGTCTTCACTGGCAGCGTGCGGGACCTGGACGGCAATCCGCTCCCCGGGTCCACTGTGGACATTTGGCACGCGGACTCTGAGGGGTTCTACTCCCAATTCCATCCCGATCCCCCGGAGTGGAACCTGCGCGGGGTCGTCACCACGGACGCCAACGGCCGGTTCGAGATCACCACCGTGGTGCCCGCGCCCTACGAGATCCCCAAGGAGGGCCCTACCGGGAAGATGATCATCGCGGCGGGCTGGCACCACTGGCGCCCGGCGCACCTGCACATGATGGTGCGCGCCGAGGGCAAGCAGCCCCTGACCAGTCAGCTGTTCTTCGCAGGCGGCGACTACATCGACTCCGACATCGCCAGCGCGGTCAAACCGGAGCTGACCCTCGAACTCGTCAAGCACGACGACGGCCATTTCACCGCCGAATACGACTTCCGGCTTGATCCCGCCTGATGCGGCGAAGTTCCGCTTTCGAGCAACTGGTGTGGCCGGGGCACTGCCCCGCCCCGCCACATCTGTGTCGACCGTGCCAGACCACGAGGTGTACCCGGCAAGGACTGTTCGACCACTTGATCCAAGCGCACCCTCGTAGAGGACGTCGGTCCGATCGCAGAGCTCAGAGCGGATTCTCCGGCCGCCTCATCGTTGGTCGCGACCTCGACCAGGTTGGTATCGGCCAACGGGAGTCCAATCAGAACTCATCCTGCTAGTACCGGAACAAGCGCAACCGAAAGCGGCTTCGGCCACAGAAGGGTTTACCGATGTCCACCCTGACCATCGCCTCCGTCGACACGGTGATTGTCGATCTGCCGTTGCGCAGGCCGCACAGGTTCAAGTCGATGACCACCGACCACCAGAGCTACCTGGTGGTGCGGATGCGCACCACCGACGGGATCGAGGGCATCGGCGAGGCCGGGGTACCGGGCGGGCCATGGTGGGGCGGCGAGAGTGTCGAGACGATGAAGCCAACCATCGACACCTACCTCGCACCCGAGCTGATCGGCCAGCGAGCCGACCAGGTCGAGCTGCTCATGCATCGCCTGGACCGGGTGGCCGCTCGAAATGCTTTCGCCAAGGCGGCCGTGGAGATGGCGCTGTTCGACGCGTGGGGCAAGGCTGTTGGCCTGCCCGTGCACGCATTCCTCGGCGGCCTCTACCGGGAATCGATCCCGGTCACCTGGGCGCTCGGCGCAGAGGACGCCGACATCGTGATCGCCGAAGCGGAGGAGAAACTCGCCGCAGGCCTGCATTCCAGCTTCAAGCTGAAGATGGGCGCGATCGACCCGGCAGCGGACACGACCCGGATCGCATCGGTGGCCAAGGCGCTCGGCGACCGCGCCAGCATCCGGGTCGATCTCAATGCAGCGTGGGACGAGCCGACCTCGGCACGCTGGCTCCCGGTGCTGGAGGACGCCGGTGTCGAACTGATCGAGCAGCCGGTTCCCGGCTGGAACATCGACGCGATGCGACGACTCGCCGACAGGCTGACCGTGCCGATCATGGCGGACGAAAGCCTGCTGACCGCGCACGACGCCCTCACCCTGTATCGGAACGGCGCTGCGGACGTCTTCTCATTGAAGGTGCACAAACACGGCGGGCTGTCCGCGACCAAGAAAGTGGCAGCCATCGCCGAAGCCGCCGGTCTACCGTGCCACGGCGGCACCAGCATCGAAAGCTCCATCGGCACCGCCGCAGCCGCCCACGCCTACGCCGCGTTCGGCGCGGTCACCTTCGGCTGCGAACTGTTCGGCCCCCTGCTCCTGGCCGAAGACATCGTCACCGAGCCGATACGTTATTCCGACGAGGCGTTGCGGGTACCCCATCGTCCTGGCCTCGGCGTCGAGCTCGACGAGGACAAGCTCGCGAAGTTCGCGCGCGGCTAGCTGCTAGCGCCGGATGTCGTAGGCGCGACTCGTGCGTGCAGCCGCCCACGATTCTTGCCTACCAGGCTGAACGGGGGGACATTCAGCGCGCTGAGGGCTTGACAAGCACTGTGATGCGGACCACAGTTAGTGGTGCCGGATAACGCCCATCTCATACGCATTGCGTACAGGAGGTGTCGTTGCGAATCGACCCTCGAGCGCTCAGGACCTGCCTCGGCCACTTCGCCACCGGCGTCACCGTGATCACCTGTGACGCGGACGGAAGCCCGCACGGCGCGACCGTCAACGCGTTCACCGCGGTCTCGCTCGACCCACCGCTGGTGCTGGTCTCTCTCGATGGCAAGTCGAAGGCGTGCAAGTACCTGGACGGAAAGCCGTTCACTATCAACGTGCTTCGTGAGCCGCAGGACGACCTCGCCCTACACTTCGCGGGCAAGCCGATGGCCGAATCACCCCAGTGGGAACGGCCGAACGAGGAACTCGCCCCACGGCTGAGTGCCTCACTGGCCACCATCGCCTGCGCACCGTGGCGCAGCTATGACGGCGGCGACCACGTGCTCTACCTCGGCGAGGTCAAGGAATTCGACTTCAGGGGCGGCGACCCGCTGGTGTTCTACCTCGGCACGTTCCGTCACCTCGGCCCCGCCTTCGAGACGGTGCCCTGGCTGGGATCGGGCGATTCACCGGGCCTGTCCTGGTTCCCCTCCAGTTAACCAATCCACTGAGCCCAAGCAAAGGAGCACCCAGTGACTACGCAGCAAGAACGATCCGCGCCGCAAACTGCGCAGCGGACCACGCGACCGCTGACTGGCGAGGAATACATCGAAAGCCTCCGCGACGGCCGCGAGATCTTCATCTACGGCGACAAGGTGGATGACGTCACCACCCACCCGGCGTTTCGCAACTCGGCGCGGATGACCGCCCGGCTCTACGACTCCCTGCACGATGCCAGCAAGCAGGATGTGGTCACCGCCCCGACCGACACTGGCAGCAATGGCTTCACCCACCCGTTCTTCCGGACCCCGCACAGCAGGGAAGACCTCTACGCCGACCGCAACGCCATCGCCGAGTGGGCACGGATGACCTACGGCTGGCTGGGGCGTAGTCCCGACTACAAGGCCGCCTTCCTGGGCACCCTCGGCGCCAACGCCGACTTCTATGAGCCCTACGCGGACAACGCCCGCCGCTGGTACGCCGAATCGCAGGAGAAGGTCCTGTACTGGAACCACGCGATCATCAACCCGCCGGTGGACCGCGACCGCGATCCCGACGAGGTCAGGGACGTCTTCATGCACGTCGAGGAGGAGCGCGACGACGGCCTGATCGTCTCCGGCGCCAAGGTGGTCGCCACCGGCTCGGCGATCACCCACTACAACTTCATCGCCCACTACG
>JBOHER010000224.1:0-1855 GCA_050701115.1 Haloechinothrix sp.
GCCCTGCGCACTCACGACCCCTCGTGAGTGCGCAGGGCCGCCAGAGCAACAACTTTCACTCACGAGAGGGTACCGGGCCAGCATGACGGCCGTGGCTGACCTGCTGGACTGACCGGATGACCTACTGGGGGCCAATCCGCAGGCCAGCAGCCGCAGGACGCGCGGTGCATCAGTCGCGGGGGCAGCCGCACGGCTGCGACGGGCCGCTCAGGGTCGCCTGCGCGCTCGATCAGCATCTGGACCGCAGTATGGCCGACCGCGGCGATCGGCGGCGCCATCGTGGTCAACGGCGGATCCACCGAGCGCGCCCAAGCCGGATCACCGTAGCCCACGATCGCCAACTCGCTCCCGATCACGATGCCCCTGCGGTGCACCTCGAACTGGGCGCCGATCAGCATCGACTCGCTCGCGACAACCAACCCGGTGGGCGGGTCGTCCCGATCGAGCAGCCGCCCGGTGGCCTGCGCTGCGCCGCCGGAGGTCGCGCCCGCGCCCGCGACCAGCCGAGGGTCGTAGGGCAGCCCGGCGCGGCCGAGGCCGAGCCGGTAGCCGAGGGCACGCTCATCGCTGGCGGTAAGCCCGTCGGCTCCGCTGATCAGCCCGATCCTGCGATGACCGCGCCCTGCGAGATGGCGGACCAGGGTGCAGGTCGCCTGGACGTTCTCCACACCTACTTGATCAACATCGCCCCTGCTGGCCATCCGATCCACCAGCACGGTCGGCACCCGAACCCGCAGCAGGTGGTTGATCACCGCGTCGTCGCCCGCGCACGGGCTGAGCAGAAGCCCGTCGACCCCCCGGTCGCGGAGCTCACGGACAGCGGCGCGCTCGGAGTCGACGCTGTCCTGGGTATCGGCGATCAGCACCCGGCAGCCGGTTTGCTCGGCGGCGCGCACGATGGCTTCGGTCAAGGTCGCGGTATGCGGATTCGCGTCCAGGGCGACGGCCAAGCCCAACCGTCGCATGACGGGGTCCGCGTTGCCGGGGGCCTGCTGCGTGCGCACGGTGGTGCGAGCGGGCACCGTCATGGAATCGATCTCCTACGGGCAGGGCAGAGCGAAGGGACTCCACTGGGGGATAGGGGCAAGCTAGTGTACCGCGTCTTAATTTCGTTATCTAATTGTGTCCGTGTTGATCAAGGGTGTTCTGCTGCTGATTCGGTCGGGTGCGCGAGGATGCCGGTATGGCCGGATTGGGCCGCCCCAGGGCGGAGTTGACCTTGACCGACGAGGAGCGCGAGACGCTGTCGCGGTGGGCGCGGCGCCCGAAGAGTTCGCAGCGGCTGGCGGTGCGGTCCAAAATCGTGCTGGAGTGCGCCAGCGGCGCAACCAACACGCAGGTGGCCGAGCGGTTGGGGGTGTCGCGGCCGATGGTGGGCAAGTGGCGCTCCCGGTTCGTCGAGCGCCGCTTGAATGGGCTGGTGGACGAGCCGCGGCCGGGTGCCCCGCGCACGATCACCGACGAGCAGGTCGAGCGGGTGATCGTCGACACGCTGGAGAAGACCCCCGCCGGCGGCACGCACTGGTCACGCCGGTCGATGGCCAAGCACTGCGGGCACTCCGCCGCGACGGTGGGGCGGATCTGGAAGGCGTTTCGGCTCAAGCCGCACCTGTCGGAGACGTTCAAGCTCAGCACCGACCCCCAGTTCGTGGAGAAGGTTCGCGACGTGGTCGGCCTCTACCTGGACCCGCCGGAGAGGGCGGTGGTGCTCTGCGTGGACGAGAAGTCACAGGTCCAGGCCCTCAATCGAAGCCAGCCCGTGCTGCCGATGATGCCCGGCATGCCGGAGAAGCGCACCCACGACTACGTCCGCAACGGGATCACCAGCCTGTTCGCCGCCCTGGACATGGCCACC
>JBOHER010000225.1:0-9854 GCA_050701115.1 Haloechinothrix sp.
TGGTGACGCCTCGTGCAGCGGGAGGCTCTGAGGTACCAGCGCTCGTGCGCGCGCTACCGGCCCCGCACGCTGCAGGTCCATCAGGTCCACATCATCGAACCGTGCTGCCTGAAGCAGGTCGTTGGTCGACACCGTGCCTTTCGCACAGGGCGTCGAGTTCTCCGGTCGCCGCCATCGACCGGAGGCGGCGCAGTGCGTCGTGCGGGGTTACGGTCATCGCTGGCCAGCATACGGCCTACAGCGCGACGCACCCGGCATGTGGCTGCTGCCGGTCGTCGTTCGTTCACGTCTCGCCACCGCTGGGATACTTGCTGCCATGGCACACCTTGTGGCTTCGATCCGAGGCGATGACGGATTTGTCCCTGACCGGTGGCGCCTGCTCGGGGTGCGCCTGAACGGACGGACCCGTCGTCGCTCGACCGGTTCGTGGTCCTACCCGCTCCTGCTCGCGCTGGCCGCAGGAGATTCCGCGGGGTACAGCGTGATCGCTCCGGTGCTTCCGGAACTGGCCGCGCGCACGAACTCTGGTCCGGCGATGATGGGAGCGTTGGCGAGCGCGTTCCCGGCGGCGATGTTGATCGGCTTCGCAGCGGCCGGAGTGCTGGTGCGCAGCGGGCGGATACGGCCGATCGTGGCCTGCTCCAGTGCCATATCGATTGCTGGAGCTGTGCTTTTCGCCGTGGCGACGGACCTGCCCTGGCTCTTCGCCGCACGCGCGTTGATGGGACTGGGCTCCGGCGGTCTGTGGATCGGAGTCACCTTTGCCACCCTGGCCTACTGGCCCGGCCAGGAGTACCTGTGCATGAGCCGCATCTACGCCGCCTACTCGGCCGGGGCGCTGCTCGGCCCGGCTCTGGGTGCCCTCGGGGGCGTAGCTCGACCGTTCCTGGCCTATGCGGTGTTGCTGGCCCTGGTGACGGTGGGGGCGGTGGCTCTGCCCAACGTCGCCACCGTGTTCGGTTCGGACCGGGCCGTACTGCGCACGCGGCGGTTCTGGGTCTCAGTGCTGGCCATCATGTTGGCGATCTTGGCGACCGGGGCGTTGGACGGGGTGCTGCCGCTGCATTTCGCGCTGCATCTCTCGCAAGCTCAGATCGGTCTGGCTTACGTGCTGGTTGCCTGTCTCATCGCCGTGGGATCCGTTGCGGCGGGACACCAATCGCCCGGCCGCATGGTCGCGCTGGGCGCCGTCGCCATCACCGTGGGCGTCACGGTCGCCGGCACCACCACGACGCTGCTTCCGTGGGGAGTCGCCCTGCTGCTGATCGGTCTCGGCATCGGTGCCGCCCAGACCGGAGCCACCGGGTTACTGCTCGCCGCCGTCCCGATGTCCCGGATCGTCGCCGCGCTGGTGGTCTGGTCGCAACTGGGCATCGTGGGATACCTCGCCGGCCCCGCTCTCGGCGGGCTCATCGCTCAGTACCTTGGCTTCGGTGCGCTGGGTCTCCTCCCGGGCGCCGTTGTCGTCGTGCTGCTTCTGTTGGCGGGTCTCGCTCGTCGCGGCAAGGCGCAACGCTGACCTCGCGTTCACCCGCGGGCGAACCAGCGCTGCGGGGCGGGCGCGGTGTTCTCGTAGATGTGCTTGGCCTCGCGGTACTCGGCGAGCCCGTCGTGGCCGAGTTCCCTGCCGATCCCGGAGCGCTTGAACCCGCCCCATTCCGCCTGCGGCAGGTAGGGCCCGAAGTCGTTGATCCACACCGTGCCGTGCCGCAACCGCCGCGCCACCCGCTCGGCCCGCCCGGCATCGCGGGTCCACACCGCGCCGGTGAGCCCGTAGACGGTGTCGTTGCCGAGTTCGATGGCGTCGCCCTCATCGGCGAAGCGCTCCACGGTCATGATGGGCCCGAACGTCTCCTCCTGCACTATGCGCATGCCGCGGGTGCAGTCGTCGAACACCGTCGGCCGGAAGAAGAACCCGTTGCGTAGCTCGGGCTCGTCGGGGCGCTTGCCTCCGGCGAGGAGTTTCGCGCCCTCACGCAGGCCGAGCTCCACGTACGACTCGACCTTGTCCCGATGTTCGGCCGAGACGAGCGGGCCACTCTCGGTGCCCTCGTCGAGGCCGTTGCCGAGCCGGATGCGCTCGGTGCGCTCGACCAGTTCGGCGACGAAGGTGTCGTGCAGCGACTCCTCCACGATGAGCCGGGTGCCCGCCGAGCACACCTGGCCCGCGTGCAGGAACACGGCCGTCAACGCGTAGTCGATCGCGGCATCGAAGTCGGCGTCGGCGAACACGATGTTGGGGTTCTTGCCGCCGAGTTCGAGCGCCACCTTTTTCACCGTCTCCGCGGCCGAGCGCATGATCGCCCGCCCGGTGTTGAGGCCTCCGGTGAAGGACACCAGGTCGACGTCGGGGCTGTCCACCAGCGGTGCACCCGCCGCCGGACCCGCACCGAGCACGAGGTTGATCACCCCGGCGGGCGCACCGGCCTCCGCGATCAACTCCACCATCTTGATGGTGCTCAGTGGGGTGACCTCGCTGGGCTTGAGCACGATCGTGTTGCCCGCGGCCAGCGCGGGCGCGACCTTCCACGAGGCCTGCAGCAGCGGATAGTTCCACGGCGTGATCAACGCGCATACGCCGACCGGTTCGTAGACGACGCGGCTGCGCACGGCGGGATCTCCCGCGTCGACGACGCGCCCGGGATCCGCCGCCGCCAGTTTGCCGTAGTAGCGGAACACCGCCGACACGTCGTCGACGTCGATGCCGCTTTCGACCAGCGTCTTGCCGGTGTCCAGCGTCTCCACCCTGGCGATGTCGGCGCGGTCCCGCTGGAGCAGGTCGGCAACTCTGAGCAGGAGCTCGGCACGTCGGGCAGCAGGCCATCCCCGCCACTCACCACCGTCGAACGCGGCCCGGGCGGCCGCGATCGCCGCGTGCGCGTCCGCCTGGCCTGCCTCGTCGACCAATTGGATCACGGACTGGTCGTACGGGTTGACGACCTCGCGCTCGGCGCCGCCCGAAGCGGGCACCCACGCCCCGCCGATGAATAGAGTGGACATAACGATCCTTTGCGCCGTGGGTGCGTCGGCCGCCCGCCGATGTTCAATTAAGTCGCTACCCTCTACCGACACTAGACACGAAAGGCCTTCACGCGCAGCGCGATCGGGGATGGTCATGAGCCAGTCGCCGTACGACTACATCATCGTCGGTGGGGGCTCTGCGGGCTGTGCACTGGCCAACCGGCTCAGCGCCGATATCGCGAACAAGGTGCTGGTGCTCGAGGCGGGCCGCTCCGACTGGATCTGGGACATCTTCATCCACATGCCCGCCGCGTTGACGATGGTCATCGGCAACCGCTTCTACGACTGGCGCTACGTATCGGAGCCGGAGCCGTTCATGGGCGGCCGGAGGATCGCGCACGGCCGGGGCAAGGTGCTCGGTGGGTCCAGCTCGATCAACGGGATGATCTTCCAACGCGGCAACCCGCTCGACCTGGAGCGCTGGGCCGCCGATCCCGGCATGCAGACCTGGGACTACGCGCACTGCCTGCCCTACTTCAAGCGGATGGAGCACTGTCTCGCCGGTGCCGACGAGTGGCGCGGGTCCGGCGGCCCGCTGTGGCTCGAGCGCGGGCCCGCGAAGAACCCGCTGTTCGGCGCGTTCCTGGAAGCCGCGCAGCAGGCGGGTTACCCGCTCACCGCGGACGTCAACGGATACCAGCAGGAGGGCTTCGCACGCTTCGACCGCAACATCCGCAACGGGCGCAGGTGGTCGGCGGCACGGGCCTACCTGCACCCGGTGAAGAAGCGCGTGAACCTGACCGTGCGGTGCCTGGCGCAGGTGCAGCGCGTGTTGTTCGAGGGCACCCGCACGGTCGGCGTCGAGTACCGCAGGCCGGGCGGGCCCGTCCAGAGCGTGCATGGCGGGGAGGTCGTTCTCTGCGGCGGCGCGATCAACACCCCTCAACTGCTCCAGCTGTCGGGCATCGGCAACCCCGACGACCTCACGCCGCTCGGGATCGACCCGGTGCACGCCCTGTCCGGCGTCGGGGAGAACCTGCAGGATCACCTCGAGGTGTACGTGCAGCACGCCTGCAAGCAGCCGATCTCGTTCAATCCCGCCCTGAAACTGCGCAATCGCCCCAAGATCGGCCTCCAGTGGATGCTGACCCGATCAGGGCCCGCGGCCACCAACCACTTCGAGGCCGGCGGCTTCGTGCGCGGCAACGACGAGGTGGACTACCCCAACCTGATGTTCCACTTCCTGCCGATCGCGGTGCGCTACGACGGCACCCAGGTGAATGCCGAGCACGGGTACCAGGTGCACATCGGACCGATGTATTCCGACGTGCGCGGGTCAGTGAAGATCACCTCGGCCGATCCGAAGAAACACCCGGCGCTGAAGTTCAACTACCTGTCCACCCGCAACGACCGCAAGGAGTGGGTGGAGGCGATCCGTGTCGCGCGGGAGATCCTGCGCCAGCCCGCCTTCGCCGAGTACGACGATGGCGAGCTCTCGCCCGGTCCGCAGGTGCAGTCCGAAGACGAGATCCTGACCTGGGTGGCCGCCGACGCCGAGACCGCCTACCACCCGTCGTGTACCGCGCGCATGGGTGTGGATGAGATGTCCGTTGTGGACCCGACGTCGATGAAGGTGCACGGCGTCGACGGTCTGCGGGTGGTCGACGCGTCGGCGATGCCTTATCTCACCAACGGAAACATCTACGCCCCGGTGATGATGATGGCCGAGAAGGCCGCCGACCTGATCCTCGGCAACACGCCCCTGCCGCCGTCCACCGCGAGGTTCTACCGACACCGAGCACAAGAGGGGTGAGATCGTGTCCGCGAACGGATCCACCGGTGATCAGGCGGTACCTGCCGATGGCGTCATCTCGGTTCAGAAGCTGTGGAAGGTCTTCGGGCCGACGGCGGATGCCGTCGTCGGCTCGCCGGAGTTATCCGCGCTGAGCACGCGGGAGTTGCTCGCCAAGACCGGCTGCACGGCCGCCGTCCGCGATGTGGAGTTCACCGTGCGGCCCGGCGAGGTGTTCGTGGTGATGGGGCTGTCCGGCTCCGGTAAGTCCACTTTGGTCAGATGCTTGACCCGGCTGATCGAGCCGACCTCGGGCAAGCTGATCTTCGAAGGCGAGAATCTGCTCGAGGCCGACCAGAAGCGGCTGCGGGAGCTGCGCCGGAACAAGTTCTCCATGGTGTTCCAGCACTTCGGCCTGCTCCCGCATCGGCGGGTGATCGACAACGTCGCTTACGGCCTGGAGATCAAGGGGGTCGGCAAGGCCGAACGGATCAAACGCGCGCAGGAGGTCATCGACCTGGTCGGTCTCGGCGGCAACGAGAGGTCCTACCCGGATCAGCTCTCCGGCGGCATGCAACAGCGGGTCGGCCTTGCGCGCGCGCTCGCGGGCGACCCGGACGTGCTGTTCTTCGACGAGCCGTTCTCCGCCCTCGACCCGTTGATCCGCCGCGACATGCAGAACGAGGTCATCCGGCTGCACCACGAGGTCGGTAAGACGATGGTGTTCATCACCCATGACCTGTCCGAGGCGCTCAAGCTGGGCGACCGTATCCTGATCATGCGGGACGGGCGGATGGTCCAGCTGGGCACGGGCGACGAGCTCGTGGGCGCCCCCGCCGACGACTATGTGCGCGACTTCGTCAGGGATGTGTCCCGGGCGCACGTGCTCACCTTGCGTTGGATCATGCGCGAGCCCCGGCCGGACGACGTGCTGGATGGGCCCGAACTGGCGCCGGACGTGGTGGTGCGGGAGGCGACCCGCGCGGTGCTTGCGGCCGAGAAGCCGGTCAAGGTGGTCGAGAACGGAAAGCTGCTCGGCATGGTCGGCGACGAGGAGATCCTGGCCATCATCGCCGAGCAGGAAGGCCCGGGGCTATGACCAGCGTGGCCGTCAAGGCGCAGGCGATCCGCAAACCCGGGAGGGGCGCGCTGATCGTCGGCATCCTTGCCGTGTGGCTGGTGGGTTGGCTGCTCCTGCGCGGGCTGCACACCCTCCCGCTCAGCGCGGCCCAGCTCACGCCGTTGCACCGGTCGCTCAACGAGATGAACGATGCCATCGGGGCCGGCCGCGACAGCAATCCGATCTTCCTGTACTTCTTCAACGTCATCCGGCTGGTGGTGGGGGAGTTCACCACGTTCCTGCAGGCGCTGATCGCCCAACCCGCCTTCGGCTCCTCCATACCCGTCCTTGGGTGGCTCGGAGTCGTCGCGGTCGTCGGCTACATCTCCTATGCGGTGGCCAATCTGCGGGTGGCGTTGCTGGCGATGGCGGGTTTCGTCTTCCTAGGCCTGCAGAACCTGTGGGTGGAGAGCATGGACACCCTCGCGTTGACCATCTCGGCCGTGCTCATCGCCCTGCTGTTCGCCATCCCGCTCGGTGTGCTCGCAGGCATGTCGGACCGGTTCAACCGGATCATCACGCCGGTACTCGACTTCATGCAGACGATGCCAACCTTCGTCTACCTCGCGCCGCTGACGTTGTTCTTCCTGATCGGCCCCGCATCGGCGACGATCGCCACGCTCATCTATGCCGCGCCACCCGCGATCAGGCTGACCGCGCACGGCATCCGCTCGGTCCCGTCCGACATGGTCGAGGCGAGCCGCTCACTCGGCGCTTCGCAGTGGCAGACCTTGACCCAGGTACTGATTCCCGCCGCGAAGCGCACCATCGTGCTTGGCATCAACCAGACGATGATGGCGGCGCTGGCGATGGTGACGATCGCTGCGTTGATCAACGCGCCGGGTCTGGGCGAGACAGTGCTCAAGGCACTGCAGAGCCAGGACGTCGGAACGGCGTTCAACGGCGGCCTCGCGATCGTCGTGCTGGCGATTGTGCTGGACAGGGTCACCACGGCGGCCGGTGCCCGCGCGGAGGGAACCCGTACCACGATCCCGACCCTCGCCGAGCGGATGCGGTTGCCGGTACTGGCTGGCGCGGGGTTGCTCACCGCGGTCGCGATCTGGTTCTCGCGCACCTACGTGTGGGCCGCCGAGTTTCCCCGCGACTTCGAGGTCGGCCGCACGCTCATCCTTGCGACCGATGCCGTGACGGCGTGGATCCAGGACACCTTCTCGGCCCTCACCACCGGAATCAAGGATGTGGTCAGCGCGGTGTTCATCGATCCGCTGCAGGCGCTGCTCGCCGAGTCGCCGTGGTGGTTGACCGCGCTGGTGATCGTGGCCCTCTCCGCGGTGATCGGGAGCGCGCGGGCGGCGATCGTGTCGGCGGTGTGCCTCGCGCTGGTGGTCTGGATCGGGCTGTGGCAGGACACCATGACCACGCTCGCCTCGGTGCTGATCGCCACCGTTCTCGTGATGATCCTTGGCGTGGTGTTCGGGGTGTGGATGGGCCGGAGCGCGCGGGCGGACCGGGTCATCCGGCCGGTGCTGGACGCCGCCCAGGTGATGCCGCCATTCGTCTACCTGGTCCCGTTCCTCGCGCTGTTCGAGCCAACCCGGTTCACCGCGATCGCGGCGGCTGTGGTGTACGCGGCGACCGTCGCCATCAAGATCGTCGCGGACGGGATTCGCGGTGTCTCCGCCACCACCGTCGAGGCCGCGACCGCGTCCGGGTCGAGCACCTGGCAGATCATCGCCAAGGTGCAACTTCCGATGGCGCGACGCGCGCTGACGCTCGCCACGAACCAGGGCTTGATCTACGTTTTGTCGATGGTGGTAGTCGGCGGCCTGGTGGGTGCGGGCGCGCTCGGCTATGACGTCGTCAACGGCTTCTCGCAGGAGAACTTCTTCGGCAAGGGGCTCGCGGCGGGCCTTGCGATCGTGCTGCTCGGCGTGCTGCTGGACCGGATCAGCCAGGCCGCGGCCCAACGCGCCGGGCGGCACACCTGAGAGCGAACCCACGAAGAACACCCATGGTGGGCCAAGAAGGAGATGAAGAACAGTGAGTCACAGCAGGACCACACAGGCGCGGCGCACGATCGGGACGGGGCTCGCGCTCGTCGCCAGCCTGGTGCTCGCTGGTTGCGGCGGGGCAAAGGTCGGCGAGGGTGACGGTGAAGCCGCCTTAGGCGACTGCGGCGAGTTCAACATCGCCGTCAACCCCTGGGTCGGGTACGAAGCCAACGCCGCCGTCATCGCGCATGTCGCGGAGGAGGATCTCGGCTGCACGGTGAACAAGAAGAACCTCAAGGAGGAAATCGCCTGGCAGGGCTTCGGCACCGGAGAGGTGGACGCCGTCGTGGAGAACTGGGGCCACGAGGACCTCAAGGAGAAGTACATCGAGACGCAGAAGACCGCCGTGGAGGCCGGCTCCACTGGCGTCGATGGGGTGATCGGCTGGTACGTGCCGCCGTGGATGGCCGAGAAGTACCCTGACATCACCGACTGGAAGAACCTGGACAAGTACGCGCACCTTTTCCGGACCTCGGAGTCCGGCGGCAAGGGCCAGGTGCTTGACGGCGATCCGTCCTATGTGACAAACGACGAGGCGCTGGTCAAGAACCTCAAGCTGGACTTCAACGTGGTGCAGGGCGGGAGCGAGGCCGCGCTGATCCAGTCGTTCCGGAAGGCCGAAAAGGAGAAGACGCCGCTGTTAGCCTACTTCTACGAGCCGCAGTGGCTGTTCTCCGAGGTCAAGTTGGTTCGGGTCAGCCTCCCTCCGTACACGGAAGGCTGCGACACAGACCCCGAGAAGGTCGACTGCGACTACCCGCCATACGACCTGGACAAGATCGTCAGCAAGAAGTTCGCCGACGAGGGTGGCCCCGCATTCCAACTGGTGAAGAACTTCCAGTGGACCAACGAGGACCAGAACCAGGTCGCCACCTGGATCGCCCAGGACAAGATGTCGCCTGAGCAGGCGGCCGAGAAGTGGGTCGAGGAGAACCGGGACAAGGTCGAAGCCTGGTTGCCGAAGGACTGAGCAGCATCGGGTTAGTTAGCGCTCTTGTCGGCGGCGCGCACGTAAACCGCCGTCGCTGTCGATGCCGGGAAACGCCGATAGTCCACAGTGGACGTCGTCACCCCTGCGGCAAGGACTGCACAACGGCGCATCGAGGTCGGTGCGCACCCCCAACTCGGCGCGCCTGCGAAGCAAGCTGTCCCGCTCCGGCGATTCCGGGAGGTCACCGAGATGCCCGTCGGCAAGCGCGTCCACCTGCCAGCCCTCGCTGATCAGCCGATGACACGCCCGTTCCAGACACGCCAGAACGGTCACGTTGTCGAGTGCCGCGATCTTGGTGATCTTCTTGAGCTGGTCAATCATCAGGTCGCGACTCACTCCATCTGACAAGCAGTCCAGGTCGTCGACCCCGGCGGGCGGGGATGACCCGGCACCGCGGCAGTCGCGTTCACGACCGCGGCCTGTGGTACTGAGAACGATCCGTTCGAAGCGCCATCCCGACCACCGGCAGAGGATTCACAGGCGTACGACCTTAACGTGGTGACGGCGTCCACCATGTTGGACACCCACCTGTCCAGATCGGTGTAGCCCTCGCGCTGATACTCGCGCGCCTGCAACACGCATTCGATCTTGTCGGCGTCGCGGGAGCAGCGGGCCTCAAGCGTGGCTTCGGATGTCATGCTCGGCGATGAGGGCGATGATCCGCTCAGCAAAGGCAGGTGGCAGTCAGCCGTCTGCTCGGCTCCGACCTCGGCCGCAGGCGTGGTGGCCACGTAACGCTTACCGACGCTGGGCACGTCGCCAATGCGTATCTCAGGTAGACCGTGGACAAGCCCCAGCGTGGCCGCGCGGTCCGGGTTCGCGCCTCCTGCACCGCGCTGGTCGGCAGGCTGATGAAATCGGCCGACGACCTGGGCGTGGACCCGGCATCGACCCGGCAGGCCTGACCACCACCGTCGCGGCGTTCAACGAGTGGGCGCGCCGAGGCGTCGATCCCGAGTTCAGCCGGGAACCACACCC
>JBOHER010000226.1:0-18857 GCA_050701115.1 Haloechinothrix sp.
CCTTCGCACCGGCCGGAGCGGCGCACGCAGGACGCTCAGCGGGATCGACCCGGGCGCTGCCCATCGCGCTCGCGGTGCTGGTTGCCGCGCTGATCGGTGTGCTGTTCACCGAGTTCTTCGTGCTGTAGCAACCTCAACTGGCCTCCGCATCCCGCGCCCCGGCGCCCGATGCCACCTCGCGCAGGGCATCGAGCCATCGCCGGACGGCAGGCTGATCACGTGCCGACTCACGCACCGCGGCGTGAATCTGGCGCACCGGTTCGGGGCGCCGGACCCTGCGCACAGCCACCCCAGGATTAGGCGCACCCAGCCCGAGCAACGGGATGAGCGTGACACCGAGACCGGCGGCGACGAACCCCTGCGACGTCTGATAATCCTCGGACTCCACAAAGAAGTTCGGCGCGAATCCGGCTGCGGCACATGCGTCCAGCATGGTTTCCAGACACGGGCCCGGCGGCCACTCGTTGCCCACCCACGGTTCGTCGGCCAGTTCGGCGAGGTCGATGATGTTCTTGCGCGCCAGCGGATGCGCCTTGGGCAACACCGCCCGGTAGGGATCGTCGAGCAGGTGCACCAGCGCGACGCCCTTGGCCGGTGGCCTGCGTTGCGAGGAAACCACCAGCGCGATGTCGGCCTCGCCGGACTCCACATCAAGGATCGGGTTGCCCGGCTCGACCAGCTTCAGGTCGATCTTGATGCCCGGTTGCTCCTGCCGGAGCAGGGCGACCGCGGGCGGGACCAGCGCGACGCCCGCGGTGGCGAAGTACCGGATCGCCAGCCTGCCGGTCCGACCGGCCCGCAGTTCGGCGAGGTCGGCCTCGGCCTTCGCCAACTGCCCGCTGAGTACCTCTGCATGCTCGGCCAACAAGCTGCCCGCGGCTGTGGGACGGACTCCCCGGCCTACCCGCTCCAGTAGCGGCATGCCGGCTTCGCGCTCCAGAGTGGCCAACTGCTGGCTGATCGCCGACGGCGTGTAGGCCAGATTCTTCGCCGCAGCGGTGATCGACCCACTCGTCACGACCGCCAGCAGCACCTGCATCCTGCGCACATCCAACATGCCTGGACACTACAGGTTAGCTTAACTATCCATCCAGGAGAATTCGCTTGTCCTTACGCCGGTTCGGCACGCAACCTGGACATACCAAGGTGCACGGGAGGACGGGCGTGGGCGAGACGGCAACGCTGCTGCGATTGGCCGCACTGGCGTTGATGTGGGGATCGAGCTTCTTCTGGATCAAGATCGGGCTGCATGCCTTCTCGCCGGTTCAGTTGGTGCTCGCACGCCTGGTACTCGGCACGGCCGTGCTGCTCGCGCTGTGCTTGGCGCACCGGGAAGGGTTGCCCGGATCGCGCCGGGTGTGGCTGCACATCGCGGTCGCCGCACTGTTCCACAATGCTCTGCCGTTCCTGCTGTTCGCGGTGGGGGAGCAAACAGTCGACTCAGGAATCGCCGGCGTGCTCAACGCCACCACGCCACTGTGGGCGCTGGCGATCGCCCTGCTGTGGGGCACCGAGCAGCGGTTCGGCGGCACCCGGCTGGCCGGTCTCGTGCTCGGTTTCGTAGGCACGCTGCTGATCTTCGCGCCCTGGCACGCCGGCGGACTGTTCAGCATCGGCGCGCTGCTGTGTCTGGCCGCCGCGGTGAGCTACGGCTTCGTCATGGTCTACGAGGGGCGCTTCCTCGCCAACATCTGCGCGTCCCCGATGGCCATCGCGGGGGCGCAGATGCTCACCGCGAGCGGGTTCATGCTGATCGCGCTGCCGGCAGGCGGCACCGACCCGGTCGCTCTCGAGGCGGGTGCGCTGGCCGCCGTCGCGGTACTCGGGGTGTTCTCCACCGGGTTCGCGTTCGCGCTGAACTACCGCCTGCTGGCCGACGAGGGCGCGGTGGCCACCGCGGCGGTCGGCTACCTGCTACCCGTCGTTTCCATGCTGCTGGGCACCGTTCTCCTCAGCGAGGAACTGAATCCACGGGTGATCGCGGGCATGATCGTCGTACTCGCCGGGGTAGCGCTGACCAGGGTCAACCGTGCGGGACGGCTGATCCTAGCTGACCCCACCGCCATCAGCGGGAAGGGTGAACCCGGGATCGTCGAGGGGCAGGCAGATCTTGCAGAAGTCCTCCCCGAACGGCGTCAGGTGGACACTGCGATGCACCGTGCTGGCTGATCGACCCGCACGCTTGATAGCGCCGACCACCACCGGCTGCACCTCGACGACCTGATACCGGTTCGGTTCCACCTTCTCCTTGGAAAACCACACCAGGCCGAGTCGGAACAGGTTGTTCATATACGCGCTGGTCCGATCGAGATGCCGGCAGCCGGACTCCTCACCGATCATGGACAGCCCCTGCGCGATCAATTCGGAGCCGACGCCGAATGGTCGTGCGGTCCGCACATCCACGGTGGGCTGCGCACCGTTCATCGCGAGATAGCGCAGGATTCGTGCCTCATCGGGGGCGATCTCGCCGAGGATCCGTTCATAGGCGGGGTGCATGTCTTCGGTGAACCGGACATCCGCGGAGCGATTCAACAGGGCGGCACCACGATCGCGCAGCTCCTGCTCCGAGCACTGCTTCGCCTGCTCCCTGCTCGCCGCATCCCTGCCGTCTGACAGCCCGAGCGCGCGCAGGGCCATCGACCGGAGGTCCTCGGCCGTTTCCTGAGCGATCTGGGCCGGCGACTCCCCCTTCATGGCCGCCTTGACCGCCTTGGTGCTGGTGTCTACCGCGGTGTCGACCACCCACGTGGCCGCCCGCCACCAACTGCTGGCAGCCAGCCGGACGAGCCCCGGCGCGGCGTCGAGCAGGCCCATCTCGTCCTCTTTCGGTACCGCGGCCGCCAAGTTCTGGATCTTGTTGTTGTTCTCCACCGGATCAGCCACGTCACACCCCGAAGATCGCCAGGTGGAGGAATCCCGCGCCCGCACCGAGCACCGCGCCGTGCACGAACAACAACCATTCGTCCTGTTTGATCGCCGAACGTAACAGCTCGTTGAAGTCCTGCAAGCTCATCTTGCGCATCTGGCCTCCGACGAATCGGAAGATCTTGTTGGCCTGCTGCACGTTGAAATCCTGATCGCCGAAGGCCATCGGCGCGAATCGCGTCGACTCGGTGGCCATCGAGGCGCGGACCCGGTCGTAGGACTTGGATCCCAGCGCGACCCTGACCGCCAGCCGCGCGGGGCCGACGGCCTTGTCGATGGCCGGTCGAAGCGATGTCTCCAGCATGTGCCGCGTGCGATCCGAACGGGGACCGTGCAGCAGTTCGTTGCCGATGTTGTGCAGGGTGATGACATTGTCCGAGATAATCTTGGCGTACACGTCGGAGATCTCCGTCTTGCGCTTGATGAACAATCCCTGCCGCCACGGCACCCATTTCCTCGGATGGATCGGCTCGAAGATCATCGTGATGCCGAGGTAGTTGACCACGTAGCCGATGAGCACGCCGCCGAGCGGCAGCACCCACCAGTACGGGAAGGCTTCCAGCACGGCCACCAGCACGAACCCCATCGGGAAGCCGAAGTAGAAGCCGAAGTTCTGCATGAAGGTGAGCTCCTTCTTGCCCACCTTCTTGAACATATCGTTGAGCAGTTGCGGGTTCTGCTCGAGGTGGCGCATCACCATCAGCTTCGCGTCGATCAGCTGATCGATGTTCTCCCCGATTTCGGCGGTCATCCTGTGCACTATGGTGGGCAACTGCTCCTTGACGCGGGCGTGCACGGCTTCCTTGACCTGGGGCGGCAGGTCCCGCCACAGCTGGGGCTCCTCCCGCTGCATGATCTCGTTGACCACACCGCGGATCTCGGCCTGCGCCACCTTGGTGAGATGTTCGGCGATCCGCTCCGGCTCCAGTTCCCGGTAGAAGTCCGAGATGCTACCCAGCTTCGCCAACCCCTTGTCGACGGCGATGCTGGCCATCTTGCCCGCGCGCGAAGGAACAATGCCCTGCCAGCCGAATCGGCCGTCGCCGGTGATGGCCGGAATGATCTGCACCCGGCGCGGCAGGAACGGGAACAGGATCTTCAGCCCGGGAATCCTAATCCCGTGAAACTTCAGCGGCTGAAAAAGCATCAGCACACCGGTCCAGTTGGTGATGTAGCCGATGATGCCGGTGAACAGGGGAATGGTGATCAGATGGAGAAGCAGCTTCTGGTCCATTCGAGCACGGCCTCCCGCTAAGGTCATCGAGGCCCAGCCCGCCAACCCCGGCACAGCCCCGCGTCGTGGTGCCTATGATCCTCGTCACGATCGACTAATGCTAGACGTCGCGTTCGCGCCATAGGCGCAGCGGGTTGCGCCCTTCAGACCAATCGGCGGTCGGACGCCCACCGGGACAGCTCGTACCGATTCGACTTCTGGGTCTTGCGCAGCACGCTGGACACATGCGTCTCGACGGTCTTCACCGAGATGAACAGCTCGGAAGCGATCTCCTTGTAGGCATACCCTCGGGCGAGCAGTCGCAGCACATCGCGCTCGCGCGGGGTCAACAGATCCAACTCGGGATCGGAGATCGGCGCGGCGCGGGGTCGATCGGCGAAGGCGTCCAGCACGAACCCGGCCAGCCTTGGCGAGAACACCGCGTCCCCGTCTGCGACCCGCACGATCGCGCGCACCAGGTCCTTCGACGAGATCGTCTTGGTGACATAGCCGCGGGCGCCGCCGCGAATCACGGCGATCACGTCCTCGGCGGCGTCGGACACCGACAGTGCCAGGAACACCACATCGGGCAGTTGGGGCCGCAGCTGCCGGAGCACCTCGGCACCGCCCCCGTCGGGCATGTGCACGTCGAGCAGCACCACCTGCGGGCTGGTACGGGTGATCCCGGCGACCGCTTCCGGGACGGAACCGGCTTCACCGACCACCCGCACCTCCTCGCTGATGTGCTCGAGTTCGGTGCGCACGCCTGCCCGGAACAACGCATGGTCGTCAACGAGGAAAACGGTGACCGGTCCTCGCTCGTCGGGTTGGCTCACGTCGCCCCTTCTTTCTTGTTCGGCAACGGCATCTCCAGCCGTAACTCGGTCCCCTCGCCCACGGCGGTGCGCAGCGTAGCGCTGCCGCCGTGGCGTCGCATCCTGCCCTTGATCGAGTCCGCGAGGCCATGCCGATCGGCCGGAACATCGGCCGGGTCGAACCCGGCACCACGATCCCGCACGAACACTGTTGCCTGACCGGGTTCGACCTCCGCGTACACGCTGACCTCTGCCACTTCGGCATGCTTGGCCGCGTTGACCATCGCCTCCCGCGCGGCGTGTGCCAGTGCCGAGAGCCGCTCGTCCAACTCGGCGTCCCCGACCACGACCTGTTGCACCGAAATCGCGAAGGCGTCCTCCACCTCACCACAGGTCCTGGCGAGCAGGTCGGCGAACTGCGCCGCGGTGGCCTGCCCAGCGAGTGCCTGCCTGTGCTTGCCGTAGCCGGAAGCGCCATACAGCCAGGTCCGCAGTTCCCGCTCCTGGCCGCGGGCAAGCCGGACCACTTCCCGCGGCGCCTCCGCCTGCTTCTGGATCAGGGCGAGCGTCTGCAACACGGAGTCGTGCAGGTGAGCCGCGATCTCCGCGCGCTCCTGGGTGCGGATGCGTTCCCGCCGTTCCTCGCCGAGGTCGCGCCCCATGCGCAGCCAGAACGGCACCGTGAGCACGGCGACCCCGATCAGCGTCGCCAGCACCGCGATCAGCGCGAACTGCACCTGCCCGAAACTTCCGCTGCGCAGCACCACAACGGCTATGCCGGTGGCGACCAACGCGCCACCGGCGACGATCCGGACCGTCGCCGTCCAGCCGCCCCCGCCGAGCAGGGCGCCCGCGACCCCGGAGCGGGCACCGTCGCGCCACCGGCGCCGCTGGGACTCGTCGGCCTCCCGCCACACCACGACGGCGCCGACAAGGGCGATCGCCAGCGGGCCGGCCATACCCCCGTTGAATATGCCGGTCAACGTGCTGCTGGCGACGGCGAGTGCGATGCCCAGCGCGAGCAGGCCAAGCGCCTGCTGGCGTTCGGCGTTCGAGGGGGCGGTGTCCTCGCTGTCCGCATCGGCATTCTGCGGCACGAACACCCACAGCAGACCGTAGGCGAGCAGCCCCGCCCCGCCGAGCGCACAGAGCAACGCGAAGAACACCCGCACCCACAGCACCCGGACCCCGAGGTGATCGGCGAGTCCGCAGGCGACACCGGCCAGCACCCGGCCGTTGCGGCGCCGGTGCAACCTGGGCGCACTCGGCCGCTCGGCAGGCTCGCTCCGGGTAGCCCGCGTCGGCACCCGCACACCGATCGGCGCCGTCACCCGGATCGGGTGGGCGATGCGTTCGGTGACCTCGGGGCGCTCACGGGACTCGGAGGTCTGTTCGGCCACGACAACCATGCTCACACGAAGCTTGTCCCAAGCGCATCAGGGAACGCCCCTACCCGCCGATTCAGGGTTACTCCCTGATGTGCGTGCGCGTCCGGGCGACGATGATCGATGCCATGAGTGGAACAGCGGGACCCCAACCACCGAGGCTCGCCGGGTTCGAGGACACCGTGCGGGACTTCTGGGCGAGCAGGCCGCGGCGACCCAGGCACGGTCGCAAGTGCGCGGGGGTGGCCGCAGCCGTCGGCAATCGCTACCGCGTCGACCCGGTGCTTGTCCGGGTGGCGCTGATCGTGGCCACGGTGATCGGCGGTTTCGGGCTGCTCATCTACCTGCTCGGCTGGCTGTTCTTCCCGGAGGAGGGCGACGAGGTGTCCGGCGCCGAGGCACTGCTCGGCCGTGGCCACAGCTCGATGTCCACCGGGCTGACGGTCGTGCTGTGCGTCGCGCTGGTGCCGGTGGCCACTGGAACGTTGGGCGGCATGTGGTTCCACGGTGGCGGGTTCATCGGCTTGGCCTTGCTGGGTGCCGGGCTGTACCTGCTGCACCGCAACCGTGGTCGGTACAACCGGCCGGTCACCCCGGTGGTGGGTACCGCGGGCGCGGCTCCGGCTTCCTTCCATGCGGAGACCGCTTCGGCCGACGCTGCGGTGGTACCGCCTTCCGGCGACACCGCCGAGGCGACAACCCCGCCCGCCTGGGACCCGCTCGGCGCGGCCCCGTTCGCCTGGGACCTGCCCGATCCAGCGCCATCGCCCGCTCTACCCGCACCGCGCGAGCCCCGGCGCGGCTCGAAGATCGGACCAGCCACGGTCGGGCTTGCCCTGCTGGTCGCCGGTGTCGGTGTCGCGCTCAGCATCGCGGGCGTCGTCTGGTTCTCCCCTGGCCACATCATCGGTCTGACGCTGGCCGTGCTCGGTCTCGGCATGGTGGTCGGTGCGTTCACACACGGCGGACGTGGCCTGATGCTGCTCGCGGTACCGCTGTCGATCGCGGGCCTGGTGCTGACCACTGTGCCCTTCGCGGAGCTGCCGCGCGGCGGCTGGGGGATGATCGACGAGACTCCGCGCAGCGCCGCCGAACTGCAGCCCCGCTACGAGCGGTCGGGCGGCAGCATCGAGCTGGACCTGACCCGGTTGCCACCCGCGGCGGAGTACCGCACCGAGGTCACGAGCGCGATGGGCACGGTGGAGGTGACGGTGCCCCCTGATGCCGATGTGACCTTCACCTGCACGAGCTCGATGGGTAATGTGAACTGCCTCGGCCGGAACCGGTCGGGGATGGGGGACCAGACGGTGGCGGGCACCGACTACGGTGCGGACGGTCCTGGCGGGCAGAAGTTCGTCCTCGACCTGTCCAGCAGGATGGGCACCGTGGAGATGCGGCGTGGCTGAGCCAGCTACCGGCCGCGGGCGCGGTGTCGACCTCATCGCACTGCTCGCGGGCATCGCCACGCTGATGGTGTCGAGCTACCTGCTCAGCGACGGGCCCTCCTGGTGGCCGGACGTCGACCCCCGCTGGCTGCTCGCCGGTGGCGCGCTGATCGTGGGCATTGTGCTGCTCGGTTCATCATTGCGCCGCTCATCGTGAGTGATTGTGGTTGCTGGGGCGACCACAATCACTCACGACAGCTGCACCACGCTACCTGCGACGGTGAGCCCGAGGCCAAGGACGAATGCGGCGATCACCGCGATGGCCGTGAGCTTGTGGCTCTTGGCGCGCGCCGCGCGTAGTTCGGCCTCGGTCCTGGTGGAGATGATGAAGTGCCCGCCGTCCTCCGGCTTGCCGATCACCAGCGGGCCGATCCGATCGTGTACTTCACCGAGGATGTACATCGCCCGGCCCGGCCGGATGACCCACTCCTTGTACTCGAAGCCGATGGTCGAGTCGCGGTTGCCGAAGATGTCCGGCAACCGGATGCCGAACATCCGCATGCCCTCGTTTCCGCCTCGGTACGGCTCGAAGGTGCTGACCGTCTGCTCGATGCCGCCAGGCTCGGTGCCGCCGGGATCCACCCCAATGGTCCTGCCCTGCGGATCGATCAGCGCATAGCCCTGCTGCGAGGTGTAGTCGGTGACCTTCTCAGTGCGCTTGGTGCGGTGCCGCCTGCCGTCGCGGTAGTAGACATGTTCGTACTGCCGCTCGATCTGATACCGGTACCAGACGCACTCGGTCTTGGATAGCTCCGCGATCAGCGGCCCGCTCGGGTTGGGGTGCGCCGCACCGACGACCTCGGCGACTTTCGTGAAGCTCGCGCCCAGATCGTGGGCGATCTTGCGCAGATCGGCGAGCTCGGGCAGCGACAGAGTGTCGGTGCCGATCATCGCGTGCAGCTCGAGCTTGAGCCGCTGCATGTACCAGAAACCGCCGATCGAGAGGAGGATCAGCACGATCCCGACCACGATCAACCCCATGACCACTCCCCCTGTTCCGTGCCTGTGTCATTCCCACTCAATAGTGCCCGGCGGCTTTGAGGTCACATCGAGGGCCACCCGGTTGACGTCGGCGACCTCGTTGGTGATCCGGGTGGAGATCCGCTCCAGCACGTCGTAGGGTAGGCGCGTCCAGTCGGCGGTCATCGCGTCCTCACTGGAGACCGGCCGGAGCACGATGGGGTGCCCGTAAGTGCGGCCGTCTCCCTGCACGCCGACACTGCGCACATCGGCCAGCAGCACCACCGGGCACTGCCAGATGTCGCGGTCGAGGCCTGCCGCGGTCAGCTCGTCGCGCGCGATCGCGTCAGCGGCCCGCAGCGTCTCCAACCGGTCGGCGGTGACCTCGCCGATGATGCGGATGCCCAGTCCCGGGCCGGGGAACGGCTGCCGCTGCACGATCGTCTCCGGCAGGCCGAGTTCGAGGCCCACCCGGCGGACCTCGTCCTTGAACAGCAGGCGCAATGGCTCGACCAGCTCGAACTGCAGGTCGTCCGGCAGCCCGCCGACGTTGTGATGGCTCTTGATGTTGGAGGTGCCCGATCCGCCGCCGGATTCGACGACATCCGGGTAGAGCGTGCCCTGCACCAAGAAGCGGTAGTCGCCTTGCGCCGTGAGGTCACGTTCGGCCTGTTCGAAGACCCGGATGAACTCGCGACCGATGATCTTGCGCTTGGTCTCCGGGTCGGTGACACCGGCCAACGCGTCGAGGAACCGCTTGCGCGCGTCCACGGTCACCAGGTGCACGCCGGTCGCCGCGACGAAGTCCCGCTCGACCTGAGCCCGCTCCCCGGCCCTCAGCAGACCGTGGTCGACGAACACACAGGTCAACCGGTCTCCGATGGCGCGCTGCACGAGCGCGGCGGCGACGGCGGAGTCCACCCCGCCGGACAGTCCGCAGATCGCCCGCCCCTCGCCCACCTGCGCCCTAATCTTGCTGATCTGGTCGTCCACAATGGATGAGGTGGTCCACTGTGGACGAAGCCCGACGACCTCGCGCAGGAAGCGGCGCAGCACCTCCTGGCCATGCGGCGAGTGCGCGACCTCGGGGTGGTACTGAACCCCGGCGAAGCGCCGCTCGGTGTCCTCAAAAGCGGCCACGGCCGCTCCCGGCGAGGTCGCGGTGACAGTGGCACCCTCTGGGGCCTTGGTGACGCCGTCGTTGTGGCTCATCCAGACCGGGTGCTGGCCGGGCAGTTCGCTGTGCAGCACGCCTCCGTCACCGGTAACCGTCAACTCGGTGCGCCCGAACTCGCGCCCGCCGGTGTTCTCCACGATGCCGCCGAGCGCGCGTGCCATCAGTTGGAAGCCGTAGCACATACCGAACACCGGCACCCCGGCGTCGAACAACGCGCCGTCAATGCTCGGCGCGCCCTCTTCGTACACGCTGGCCGGGCCCCCGGACAGCACGATCGCCGCGGGATCGCGCGCCAGCATCTCCTCGACGCTCAGGTTGTGCGGAACCACCTCGGAGTACACCTGCGCCTCGCGGACCCGTCGCGCGATGAGCTGGGCGTACTGCGCGCCGAAGTCGACGACGAGCACGGGACCGGCCGGGTTGGACACGGGGATCTTCCTCCTCGGAGTGGGAGACGCTACCTCTATCGTCCCAGGTGAGCCGGCTCGCGCCGCCGGTGCCCCCGGCCGCGGTTGGCGCCATCGCGCACACCGTCTCGGCAGAACGCATTCGGCAACCACCAGGCACGCCGGGTAGCGGACTGGATCGGCGAAGCGGTCAGCGCACCTCGGCGATCGGCAGCCGCAGTGCGGCGGGAGCCTCGACCGGAACCGCGGGCGAGTTCGGCGGAACCGGCTTGATCCGCTGGTAACCGGTTCCCGGCGCGGGCCGCGGGTCTTCTTCACCCTTGTTGGGCCAGAAGGACATCGCGCGCTCGGCCTGCGCGGTGATGGTCAGCGACGGATTCACACCGAGGTTCGCGGTGATGGCGGCACCGTCCACCACGGAAACCCCTGGGTAGTTGAACAGCCGGTGGTACGGGTCGATGACCCCGTCCGCAGCGGACGTCCCGATCGTGCAGCCGCCGAGGAAGTGCGCGGTGAGCGGGATGTTGAACATCTCGCTCCAGGTGCTCCCCGCGATGCCGTCGATGAACTTGGCCGCGATGTGCGTCGCGTCGTAGCCGGGCCGGATGAAGGTCGGGTTCGGTTGGCCGTGTCCCTGCTTGGAGGTGTACTTGCGCCCGCCGAACAGCCCCTTCTTGGTGTAGGTGGTCAACGAGTTGTCCAGGCTCTGCATCACCAGCAGGATCATGGTGCGCTCGCTCCACCGGTGGGTGCGCAGCAGCTTGACGGTCCGCACCGGATGGCGGGCGATGAACTTCAGCGCCTGCACGAACCGCGGCGTATCGGAGTCGCCGTCGGTGGACACGGTCTGCAGCAGCCCCATCGCGTTGCTGCCCTTGCCGTAGCGGACCGGCTCGATGTGGGTGATCTCGTCCGGATGGATCGACGAGGTGATCGCGATGCCCTTGCTGAAGTCGCGGTGGGGATCGACCTCGGTGCGACCGGCACCCAGGATCGCCTCGGAGTTGGTCCTGGTCAGCTCGCCGAGCTTGGCGGAGAGCTTGGGCATCGTGCCCGAGTCACGCATGGCGTGCAGCAGGTTCTGGGTGCCCCAGGTGCCCGCGGCGAGCACGACCTTGCTCGCGGTCAGCGTGTGCCGGAACTTCTTCGAGTGCTGGCCGGTCTTGCGGATCTCCACCGCGTAGCTGCCGTCGCTCATCGGTCGCAGCGCGGTGACCGTGGTCATCGGGATGATCTTCGCCCCGCCCTGCTCCGCGAGATACAGGTAGTTCTTCATCAGGGTGTTCTTCGCACCAACCCGGCAGCCGGTCATGCAGGAGCCACATTCGGTGCAGCCGGTGCGCTCGGGACCGGCTCCGCCGAAGTACGGGTCGGCGACCCGCTCACCCGGCTTGCCGAAGTAAACCCCCACCGGAGTCGGGTGATAGGTGTCGGAGACGCCCATCTCGGCGGCCACCTTGCGCATCACCTCGTCGTGCGGGGTCTCCACCGGACACATCACCACACCGAGCATCCGACTGGCCTGGTCGTAGTGCGGCGCGAGTTCGGCCTCCCAGTCGGTGATGTACGCCCACTGGCGGTCTTGGTAGAAGGGCTTGAGCGGGCGGTAGAGCGTGTTCGCATAGACCAGCGAGCCGCCGCCGACCCCCGAGCCCGCGAGCACCATCACGTCCTTGAGCATGTGGATGCGCTGAATGCCGTAGCAGCCCAGCTCGGGCGCCCACAGGAACTTGCGCAGATCCCACGACGTCTCGGCGAACTCGTTATCGGCGAACCGGCGACCGGCCTCGATCACGGCTACCCGATAGCCCTTCTCGGTGAGTCGCAGTGCGGCGACGCTGCCGCCGAATCCTGATCCGACCACGATGACGTCGTAATCGGGCTCTAGCGTGGTGGTGTTACGAGCGGTCACAGGTAGCAGAATAGCCCCACGGACCCATTCTGACCATAGGTAAGTTACTCGCCGGTCACCGGAGCTTAACTGGTTCAGCCCCGGATGGTCAGCCCAACCTTCTGAAACTCCTTGAGATCGGAGTAGCCGGTCTTGGCCAGCGCCCTGCGCAACGCGCCGAACAGGTTGACCGCGCCGTCGGGGTCCGACGAAGGACCGAACAGCAGCGTCTTGAGGTCGACCTCGATGTCCGGGCCCGCGGCGACGCGGGAGCGCGGCAACGAAGGATGCGCCGCGGCAGAGGTCCAGTAGAGGCCCTTGCCGGGCGCCTCGCTGGCCGCCGCCAGCGGTGCGCCGAGCATGACCGCGTCGGCGCCGCACGCGATCGCCTTGGCCAGGTCTCCGCTGCAGTTGATTCCGCCGTCGGCCAGCACGTGCACGTAGCGCCCGCCGGTCTCGTCCAGATAGTCGCGACGCGCTGCCGCCGCGTCGATGATGGCGGTCGCCATCGGCACGCCGATGCCGAGCACCCGGTCGGTGCTGGTGACGCCGGGGGTGTAGCCGTGGCCGACGATCACCCCGGCCGCTCCGGTCCGCATCAGGTGCATCGCGGTGCGGTAGTCACCGACGCCGCCCGCGATCACCGGCACTTCGAGGTCGGCGATGAACTCCTTGAGGTTCAGCGGCTGCTCGCCCTCACGCGAGACATGCTCGGCGGAGATCATGGTGCCCTGCACAACAAGGATCTCCACACCCGCCGCGAGCAGGTCGGGCGTGAGTTCGGCGGCGTGCTGCGGACTGACCCGCGCCGCGACCGTGACGCCCGCTTCGCGCACGGTCTTGATGGCCTCGGCGATGAGCTCGATGCGTACCGGCGCGGCGTGCAGTTCCTGAAGTTCGCGCACCAGCGCTGATGGCTCCTCGAGGTTCTCCGCCGCCCGCAGCACTCTCGCCAACGCGTCGTCGACTCCCGCGTGCCGCGCCCACAGCCCTTCGGCGTTGAGCACACCGAGTCCGCCGAGTTCGCCGATCGCGATCGCGCTCGCCGGCGACACGATCGCGTCGGTCGGATGCGTCACCAGAGGGAGGTCGAACCGGTAGGCGTCGATCTGCCACGCGGTGGATACCACCTTCGACGACCGGGTGCGCCGCGACGGAACGATCTCGACGTCGTCGAGGTCGTACGCCCGCCTGGCGGTACGGCCCATGCCGATCTCGACCAGATCCCGCACCTGAAGTCCCTTCGATAATGCAAACACCGTGCAGCGAGCATTCTCCCCGGCAGCCCTCCGCGCTACTCGAACGGGTGCCTTGGCTCGGAAACTCGCCGTCGACCTGCCCTAGCGGGCCGTGTAGTTGGGCGCCTCGACGGTCATGGTGATGTCGTGCGGGTGGCTTTCCTTCAGGCCGGCCGCTGTGATCCGCACCAGCTGCGCTTCCTGCAGCTCGGCGATGCTCCGCGCGCCTGCGTAGCCCATGCCGGAGCGCAACCCGCCGACCAACTGGTGCACCACTGTGGCCAGCGGGCCACGGAACGGGATGCGGCCCTCGATGCCCTCGGGAACCAGCTTGTCCTCGGACAGCACGTCGTCCTGCGCGTAGCGGTCCCGTGAATAAGACTTGGTAGGGCCTCCGCTGTCACTCCGAGACTGCATGGCGCCCAGCGAGCCCATACCGCGGTAGGTCTTGAACTGCTTGCCGCCGACCAGGACCAGGTCTCCGGGAGACTCGGCGGTACCCGCAAGCAAACTGCCCAGCATGACCGCGGACGCCCCGGCCGTGATGGCCTTGACGATGTCACCGGAGTACTGGATGCCGCCGTCGCCGATCACCGGGATACCCGCGGGCCGGCAAGCAAGGTTGGCCTCGTAGATAGCGGAGATCTGCGGCACGCCAACACCCGCGACCACCCTGGTGGTGCAGATCGACCCCGGCCCGACTCCGACCTTGACGCCGTCGGCGCCTGCGTCGACCAAGGCCTGCGCACCAGCGCGGGTGCCCACGTTGCCGCCGACGATGTCCACCGAGTCGCCGAGTTCCTTCTTCAGCAGCGCGACGGTGTCCAGCACGTCGCGGGAATGGCCGTGCGCGGTGTCCACCATCAGTACGTCCACCCCGGCATCGGCGAGCGCCATCGCGCGCTGCCTGCCAGTCGCGCCGACGCCCACCGCCGCACCGCAGAGCAACCTGCCGTCGGTGTCCTTGGTGGCATTGGGGAACTGCTCGGTCTTGACGAAGTCCTTGACGGTGATCAGGCCGCGCAGCTTGCCCGCACCGTCGATGATCGGCAGCTTCTCGACCTTGTGCCTGCGCAGCAGGCCGAGCGCGACATCGGCCGAAACACCGACCTGGGCGGTGATCAGCGGGGCCTTGGTCATGATCTCGCTGACCGATCGCGAATAATCGGCCTCGAAGCGCATGTCCCGGTTGGTGATGATGCCGACCAGGGTTCCCGATGCGTCTGTTACGGGCAGGCCGGAGATCCGGAACCGCGCGCACAGCTTGTCGACGTCGGCCAAGGTGTCATCCGGCGAGCAGGTGACCGGATCGGTGACCATGCCTGCCTCGGAACGCTTGACGACCTCCACCTGCGCCGCCTGCTCGTCGATCGGCAGGTTGCGCTGCAGCACCCCCATCCCACCCTGGCGCGCCATGGCGATCGCCATCCGTGCCTCGGTGACGGTATCCATGGCGGCCGACACCAGCGGAATCCGCAGGGTGATGTTGCGAGACAGCCGGGTGCCGGTGTCCACCGAACTCGGCACCACATCCGATTCCGCGGGCAGCAGCAGCACATCGTCGAAGGTCAACCCGAGCATGGCGAACTTGCTCGGGAAGGCGTTCTCGATCTCGCTGGTCATCGTGGGTAACTGACCTTCCTTGCGGGCGGCAGGCGCGTTGACCTCTTATGTGGGACAACAACGGCCGGTGGCCTTGGTGGATTCCGGCGCCGGATGCGACCTACGACGCTTATAACGATGGTATCTGGACACGGCACCGGACCGGCCCGGTACCGTGCAGGCCGTGCCGCACGACCTGTTGCCCCCCGATCCGTTCGCGAACGATCCCAACGATCCCGCGAAGAACCTCGACGACGAGCCTGGTGAGCCGATCAGCGACGCCGAGCGGGCCGAACTGCTCGCCGACCTTGCTGATCTGGCCGTCTACCAGGCGCTTCTGGAGCCGCGAGGACTTCGTGGCGTCGTAGTCGACTGCGCCGACTGTGACGAACCGCACTATCACGAGTGGCACCTGCTGCGCGCCAGCTTGGAGCAACTGCTCAACGACGGCCGGATGCGTCCGCACGAGCCCGCGTTCGACCCTGACCCGGAGCTCTACGTGAGCTGGGAGTACTGCCGCGGCTTCGCCGACGGCGCCACCGCGACGGAGACCGCCCGGTAGCGCGCAGCAGGGCACGGCCGCCGACTGCTGGCTGCTACCCGGTGCCTACGTCAGTCCCGCCGGTGTCCCCGGTACCGGTCGTGTCGCCGCTGGTGTCGTCGGTGGCGGTCGTGTCGCCGCTGGTGTCGTCGGTGGCGCCCATCCCCGAGGTGGAGTCGCTGGTTTCACCTTCGGCGGAGGTCGTGCTGGACGGCGAGGTGGACGGCTCCGGCTCAGGCGTGCTGCTCGGCGGCGGCGTCGACGGCGAGGTGGACGGCTCCGGCGCGGGCTGCACCGGCTCCGCGGGCACAGTCGGCTCCTCCGGCGAGGTGGACAACGGCGGGTCGGCTTCTTCGGGCGGCGCGGTCGTCGCAGGCTCCAGTGGCGGCTTCTCGCCCTCGTCGACCCGGGTCATCAGCGCATCGTGCTCGGCGACGAGCTCCTCACGGTTGTCCTCGACGGCAACCGAGTTCAAAGCGATCCGCGCTTCTCCGAGGGCCTCGCGGGCGGCGTCCAGCTGACCGCGCGAGATGGCTGTGCGGACGAACTCGAAATCCGCGCGCACATCGGTCGCGGCCTGAACAGAGCGCGCCTTGTCGGCGTAGAGAACTTGGGTCAAGCCCCACAAGGTGTCGCCGGGCTGGGCTTCCCACGCGACGACCCCGGTACCGGTGAACGTGATGGCCAGTACCGCAGCGGCCGCGGCGAACGGGATCAGCATCCGGTGCTTGCGGCCATGTGTGCCGTGCTTGCGGGCAAGGGTGGCTGCCTTGATGGTGGTCACCGCGGTGGCGGTGTCGACGAGCTCGGGCATGGGTTCGCCGTCGACCTCCCTGCGCCAGGACAACAGCAGGGAGTTCAGCTCGGCCTCGCCGAGCTCGTCAGCGATCTTGGGGTCGGCACCGCTTAGGGCGTCCAGCAACGCATCATCGGCGTGCGCGATGGAGAGATCGTTCATCGACCACTCGCGGTCATCGGCGTGCGCGATGGAGAGATCGTTCATCGACAACTCGCGGTCATCGGCATCGTCATGACCCGCTCGTTCTGACACTCAGACCACCTCCTCAGCGGCCAACGCTTTCCGGAGCCGCGCAAGTGCACGGTGCTGAGCGACCCGGACCGCACCCGGGGTCGATCCCACCGCCTCGGCTGCTTCCTCGGCGGAGAGCCCGACCACCACGCGCAACACCACGATCTCGCGTTGTTTGTCCGGCAGCACTTGCAGCAACTGCGACATCCGCTCGTTCAGCTCGCCCTGCAGGGCACGCTGTTCGGGGCCGATATCTGCTTCCACTTCGTCCGGCACTTCCGAAACCGGCTCGGACCGGTTCCGAGCCGCCGCTCGATGTGCGTCGGCCACCTTGTGCTGGGCGATCCCATACACGAAGGCAAGGAACGGCCGCCCTTGATCCCGGTACGTTGGCAACGCCGTAAGCACCGCGAGACACACCTCCTGGGCGACGTCGTCCGCCGAGGCGAACGAACGCTCCTGCCTGCCAACTCGAGCACGGCAGTACCGCACTACCAGGGGTCGGATAGCAGCAAGCAGCCGCTCGACCGCCTGAGGATCTCCCTCAACGGCGGCGCCGACCGGCTCCTCGAGTCCGTCCCCCACATTGGCCATCGCAGATAACTGTCCCGGTGTTACGTCTGATGCGGACAAGTACGCCCGGCGCACGACGACAAGGTGCCGCTCACGCCGACGCCGACAACCGTACCCGTCGGCGCCGTCGGACTCGATTGCGGTAGGCACGGCGAAAGGGCCTCACCCGATGGTGAGGCCCGTTAAGGGCGAGGTCAGGACACCAGACCCCGCCGGAATCCGTGCGCTACAGCCTGCGCGCGGTCGCGCACGCCCAGCTTGCGGAACAACCGCCGCGCATGCGTCTTGACCGTGTCCTCGGAGAGATACAGCTCACGTCCGATCTGGCCGTTGCTCTTGCCTTGACTCATCCCGCGCAACACCTGGAGCTCGCGCTCGGTGAGCTGCACGCCGGGATCAGACGGTTGACGCTGGGACGGCACCGAGGTGCTGGCCAGCGTGTGCGCCAGTGCGGCGACCAGTTCCGGACGCGACGCATCCCACCGCAGGTAACCGCGGGCGCCACCCGCGATCGCGGCCGCGATGCTGCCCGCGTCGTCGGGCGCGCCGAACACGATGACGTTCGCTTGCGGATGCGCCGAGACGAGTCGCCGGGTGGCTTCCACTCCCGTGGGCACGGCGCGCTGAGTACCGACCAGCACGACGTCGACCGGCTGCCGGGCATACCGGGCCAGCAACTCGTCACCGTGCGCTACGCAGTCGATGCGACTGACCCCTGGGACAGCAGACATCACGCGGGTGAGTCCTTCGCGCACACTGCGTCGGTCGTCGCAGATCAAGACTGTCGTCACGGTGTTTCCTTCCTGGTCATCTTCATCGTCGGGCTACTCACGGTTACCGGCGGAAGTCGGCCCGGCGGTCCGTTTCCAGCCATCACGGGCCACTCTGGCGGGCGGCCCCATGGGCTGGACGTGAGTAACCCTCCGGCAGCTGGGTGACGTTCCATAACCCCTATCGGACGCTTTCGGCCGGACCTTGACACGATCCGGTGGCTTTTTTTGGAAGTTCTTCGCCCGTATGTCGGCATCCACTGTTCGGCTCAGTGTGTGTCAGAGGTCACAGTGCCTAACGGGGATCCACGGGGAAAGTAACGCGAGCGTCCTGCCCGCGGGATCGGAGTGCCGTAACACTCCGTGTAGGGCGTCCCGCGCACTCGACCGATGCTCCTGGCTGCGGGCAGGATCGAGATCGGCCGCGATCAGCTCCGCGGGCCATACCAGCGATGCCAACCGGTAGCGGCGAGCACGCTCCGCCGCAGCACCGGCCAAATCCGCGGCGCGGGAGCGGTCGTCGGCTTCGCCCGCTCCGGCAAGGGCGGCGGCGAGCACGATGTCTGACTTCACCAGGTGCCGGATGGCACCCTGTTCGCGTGCCAGGGCAGCGGCCGTCTCGGCGGGTGGGCATGCGGCGCGCGGATTCCCGGCGGCCAGCTCCACCTCGGCACACACCCAATCGTGCCGCACCCGGGTCCGCCAGGACTCCGAAAGGCCGACCCCGGCGACGGTGCCCGCTGCGAACCGCGCGAGCACCCGGCGAGCCTCCTGCTGCCGGCCGAGGGCGAGCGCGTCGGCGGCAAGCCCGAGCAAGGCGTCGCCCAGCGCGCCCGCGATGTCGACCCCGTCGGGGTCGGCGCCCTCGGCGGCCCGCTCGCTCGG
>JBOHER010000227.1:0-7478 GCA_050701115.1 Haloechinothrix sp.
GTCGATCTCGTCGGCCCGCGCGGGCCGGGGCCGCAGCCGCCGCACCAGCCCAGCAGCGGCGCGCCGGTCCGCTTCGGCGTCGAGCCAGTCGAAGACATGCTCGGCGGGTTCGGGGGGGCTGGCTGGACTTCCGGGATTCACGTTTGGCAGTGTCGCACCGAGGGTGGCGTGGGTCTCCATGGAGGTGGCTGGACGTGACGCAGCTGGCATCGATGCCGACGGACTGGACGCGCGCGCTGGCGGTGGTCGCGCATCCCGACGATCTGGAATACGGCGGAACCGGCGCGATCGCCCGCTGGACCGATGAGGGTCGCACGGTCGCCTATCTTCTCGTCACGCGGGGCGAAGCGGGGATCGACAGCATGGATCCGGCCGAGGCGGGCCCGGTGCGGGAGGGTGAGCAGATCGAGAGTGCCGCAATCGTGGGCGTCGACCAGGTGGAGTTTCTCGACTACCCGGATGGCGTCATCCAGCCTTCCCTCGCATTGCGGCGCGACATCGCGGCCGCCATCCGCAAGTACCGGCCGGAGCTGGTGATTACCAACAACCATCGGGAGACCTGGCCCGGCGGCTACCTCAACATGGCAGATCACCGGGTGGTGGGCGCAGCGACCCTGGACGCCGTACGCGACGCCGCCAACCGGTGGGTGTTCCGCGATCTGATCGACGAGGGACTCGAGCCGTGGAGCGGGGTGCGCTGGGTGGCGGTACTCGCTTCGCCGCGGCAGACGCACGCCGTTGACATCACCGCGACGTTCGCGCGCTCGGTGGAGTCGCTGCAAGCGCACGCCGCCTACCTCGCGGAGCTCTCCGGCGACATGGCCGACCCGGAGACGTTCCTGCGTCGCAACGCCGAAGCGACTGGCAAGAGCTTCAGCTGCGAACTGGCCTGCTCATTCGAGCTGATCGCGATGTAGGGGGCGTGCATCAGCGGGTGCTGAAAGACGCTTTGGGCGCGTTCAGTGTTGCGAAAGGCGCTTTCAGTACATCTGATGCACTGAAAGCGTCTTTCAGCGTTGCGCCGAAACCGGGTCAGTCGCGCACCTCGGGTCAGTCGCGCACCTTGTTGGCACGGAAACCACGTCCGCCGCGCCGGTCCTGCGCGCCGTGTACGCCGCGGAACCCGCCGTCGCGTCGGCCCTGACCGCCGCGACGATCATGGCCGGCGCGGGCGCCGTAGCTGCCCCTGCCGCCGTGCTCATCGCGGCCGTCGCGCCCTTCACGCTCGCGGCTCTCGAAGCGGGAACCGCGCGCCCGGGCGTCGCCGCCGCGGTACGCCTTCCCGGACCCGCCACGTGCGCCACGGTCGTTGAACGACCTGCTGCCGGCCTGCGGCTCCCGCAGCGGCTCGCCGCTGGGAATGCGCGCACCGGTGATCCGGGCCATCTCGGCGTCACCGGGGCGGACCTCGGCGGTCTTCGGCTGCACGCCTGCCCGCTCGGTCATCCGCCGCACCGTGCGCCGCTGATCGGGGGTGATCAGGGTGACCACCGTGCCGGAAGCGCCGGCCCGCGCCGTGCGGCCCGCCCGGTGCAGGTAGTCCTTCGAGTCGGCCGGCGGGTCGATGTGCAGCACCAGGCTCACGTCATCGACGTGGATGCCCCGCGCGGCAACGTCGGTGGCAACCAGCGCCGTGGCCCTGCCATCCTTGAAGTCCGCCAGCACGCGGTTACGCTGGCCCTGCGTCTTGCCGCCGTGCAAAGCCACCGCCGCGACGCCCGCGCCGCGCATCTGCTGCGCAACCCGGTCGGCGTGATGCTTGGTGCGCACGAACATGATCGTGCGACCCTCGCGCGCGGCGATCTCCGTGGCAACGGACTGCTTGTCGCGCGCGGACACGGTGAACACGTGGTGCTCCATCGTGGTCACGCTCGCCGTGGCCGGGGCAACCGAGTGCTCGACCGGATCGACCATGTACTCGCGCACCAGCGTCCCGACGGCACCGTCCAGCGTCGCGGAGAACAGCATGCGCTGGCCGGTCTTCGGGGTCAGGTCGAGAATCTCGCGGACCTGGGGCAGGAAGCCCATGTCGGCCATCTGGTCGGCTTCGTCCAGTGCCACGAACCCGACGTCGGAAAGCACGCAGGTACCCTGGCGCACGTGGTCGGACAGCCGCCCCGGAGTAGCGATGAGCAGGTCGACACCCCGGGCCAGCGCGTCTGTCTGGCGGGGGAACGACATCCCACCGACCACGGTCCGGCACCACAGGCCAGCGGCCTTGGCCAGCGGGGTCAGCGCATCGGCCACCTGCATGGCGAGTTCGCGGGTCGGCACGAGCACCAGCGCGCGAGGACGCTTCGGGCGCGCCTTGCCGCCGTCGAGGCGAACCAGCAGCGCGAGGCCGAAGGCCAGCGTCTTGCCGGAGCCCGTCTGCGCCCTGCCTAGCACGTCGCGGCCGGCGAGCGCGTCGGGCAGGGTCGCGGCCTGGATCGGGAACGGTGTGTCGATGCCCGCCTCGCGCAGTCCGTTGAGCAGCTTGGCCGGCAGACCGAGATCGGCGAACGAGGTGTTGTACTTGACGGCCTTCGCAGTCGCCGCACGGCTGGCCTCGGTAGCGGCGGTGCGGGCTTCGGGGGAGAAACGTCCCTTGCTGGTGTCGCGGTGGCGCGGCTTGCGGTTGCCGGGCGCAGCAGATCGCGCCGGTTCAAACGTGATGGTCACGGGTGCCTTTCAGTGTCCGTTAGGAACGCGCGAGCGCGCAGACGGGCCTGTCGACCCGGCTCCGCGTTCGAGAGGCCTTTGGTGAGGGCGTGTTCGCCACTCGCCTCGGCCGCCTGCTTCGCGTTTCGTATGCCCTTGCGGGCGTGGTACGTCGCATGCAGGCCCGGACTATCCGCAGGGCGCGGAGCAGTGGCACCGAACTTCGGTGGGCTGGTACAGGGACGAACCCGACGCCCAATCCCGCTGGGGGATGAGGTGCGTCGTCATGGATGAAGCATCTGCGCTGCTTCGGTGTTGTCCGAACTTCGCAGTCCGCACCACTGGAGCGCTGTTGAAACTCTACCTGACCGTCGGTGGGCTTCTGACCTCGGTGGCTGTGACTGTCAACGCATCCCGGAAATCGTGAGCGTGGTCACCGCGGCTCATTCCTGCGGCGGCCCATTGCTCGGCGATCAGATTGCGGCCGAACGCCGTCCTGTCGCCATCGCCCGCATCGGCGCATCCGGCGTCCTTCGAGGTAGCCCGCGCGTCGCGGTGGAACAGCCGGTGTTCGTTGCCGCGGTACCGCTTCGTGGCGAGCAGACAATGCGTGCCGTGCTGTGGAGATTGTTGTTGCCCTGGCCGGGTGTGTACAACGGATTTTCCGCTGGGACGATCATGGCAACCTGGGAGGGAGCAGAGCAGGAGGGAATCGCATGCGGATCACGGTGGTCGGTGGTGGTGTGATCGGACTGAGCTGCGCGCTCCGATTGGCACAGCGGGGGCACGAGGTGACGGTGCTCAGCGCTGATGCGCTCGCCGACACCACGTCGGTCGTGGCGGGCGGATTGATCTACCCGCGTCATGCCGAACCCGTCGAGCGTTGTGCCCGGTGGACGGAGGTCAGTGTCCGAGTGTTCCGGGAATTGTCCGGACGCGCAGGAACCGCCGTGCGAACTTTGCCGGGCCGGTTGCTGCGGCGAGTGGAGCGGCCAGTGCCACCGTGGTCGGCCGCGGTCGGCGGCATGGTGCGGGACAACGCGCTGCCCGCGCCCTGGTTCGACGCATTGACGTTCACCTCGCCGCTGGTGGACACGCCTCGGTATCTTGGCTGGCTGGCGGCCGAGGCCTCCGGTGCGGGCGTTCGCGTGGAGCGCAGGCGAGTGCGGGATCTTCGCGAGCTCCTGCCGGGCTCGGATCTTGTGGTGAACGCCGCGGGCCTCGGTGCAGGGCGGCTCGCCGGTGACGACTCGGTGCTGCCCGCGCGCGGTCAGGTCGTGCACGTCGCCGATCCGGGCCTCACCGAGTGGGTGGTGGACGAGGACGACTTCAGCTATGTCCTCCCGCATGGAAACCACGTCGTCTGCGGCGGAATCGAAGAGCTGGGGAGCGCCAATCTGCAGCCGGACGCGGCGACCACCGCCGACATCCTTCGCCGTTGCCATCTGCTCGTGCCCGCGATCGCCGGTGCTGAGGTGCTGGGCGTCAAGGTCGGCCTTCGTCCACATCGGCCTGAGGTCCGGCTGGAACGGGTCGGCGACATCATCCACTGCTATGGGCACGGCGGCGTTGGCATCACGCTGTCGTGGGGCTGTGCCGACGAGGTGGCCGAACTGACGGAGAGCTGACTGCCGGTTACCCGGTTAGTAGCACGAGCTCGTGCGGTCCGGTCTGCTCGACCTTGAAGCCCGCAGCCACCGCGATCTGAAACAGTTCGTCTACAGTGGATGGTTCACGCCTTGCGCGCGCGAGCGCGGCCGCCAGCCTGCCCTTGTAGGCCTTGTTGTGGTGGCTGACCGTCTTGCGCCTGCCGGCGGCGTCCTCGGTGACTACCCGCACGGTGACCGCGTCCGGGGTCTTGGCCAGTGCGGCGTAGGTTCCGGACCGGAGATCGACCAACAGACCGTAGACATCGGCAAGGGCGGGTTCGAGCACGGGTCGCCACACTCCGCGCAACGTGCCGAGACCGGGCAATGCGGTCCCTCCGGAGAGCCGGTATCCGGGGATCGGGTCCCCGGCCCGCACGACCCCGAACAGGGCCGAGGCGACAGCCAGCCGCTTGTGAGCTCGTGCGAGTTCGGCCCGGGTGAAATCGTCCACGTCGAGTGCGTCGTAGAGCACCCCGGCATAGCGCAGAAGCGCGGGCATGGTGGGCGCGTTCAGCAGAGCGGCGTTTCGTGCGACCTCGTCCGACTGGCGTTCCGAGAGCCCGAGTGCGTGCAGGCTGGCAGGCACATCAGCGGCCAGCCGCACCAGAGCACCGACAAGGGACCGCCGAGTGGCGTTCAGCCGCGGGAAGGACAGCGCGTCCAGGTCGAGCGGGGCACCGTCGCCACCGGCGGCCTTGGTCTCGGACGGGGGGAGCAAAATCAACACGCGGAGCAGACTAGATCAGGTGCACCTTTGCGACGTCGACTCGGGCTGCGTGCCGAAGTTTTGCGAGTCGCCCTTGACGGTGTAGACCTCCCACGGTTCCTGGCCGGGACGTGCACCCACACCTTGTCCTGCAGCGCGTAGCAGCAGGTGGTGCCGCTCTCGGCGAGTGTCGTGAGCCCCTCGCCGATCAGCCGCGTGCTGGCGGCGTCGACCTGCTCGGTGGTCTCAACCTCGACGCCGAGGTGATCGAGGGCGGTGTCCTGTCCCGGCCTGCCCTCGAGCAGCACCAGCTTCAGCGGCGGCTCGGCTATGGCGAAGCTGGCATAGCCAGGCCGCAGTTTCGCCGGTTCGGTGTCGAACAGCTTGCGGTAGAAGTCGATCGAGGCTTCCAGATCCCCAACCCGCAGGGCGAGCTGAACGCGAGACATTGCCCGTCCTCCTTGAATAGATGCTCATCTAATTAGTGTGCGACTTAGATTGCTCTCTACATAGAGATCTGTCAAGATAGACGCATGTCGAAGCAGTCCCTGGCGTTGGCGATGGAGGAGTGCTGCTCCCCGCTGGCCCGCGAACCCCTGTCCGCAGAGCAGGCCGTCGAGTTGTCCCGCGCGTTCAAGGCGCTGGCCGATCCGGTGCGGCTGCGGCTGTTGTCCATGATCGCCTCGCACGCGGGTGGGGAGGCGTGCGTATGCGACCTGACCGGGGCCTTCGACCTGACCGGACCGACGATTTCCCATCATTTGAAGGTGCTGCGCGAGGTTGGGCTGATCGAGGGCGAACGCCGTGGTACCTGGGTGTACTACCGGGTGCACCCCGAGGTGCTGGCCAGGTTGTCCACGGTGCTGCTGCCCGGCGATGCGCCGGTGGTGACGGCGTGACCACAACGGACACCCGCACGACTCCCGCGCCGACCGGCGTGGTCGGCAAACTCTCCACACTGGACCGGTTCCTGCCGCTGTGGATCGCTGCGGCGATGGTGGTTGGACTGCTCGCCGCCCGGTGGATCCCCGGAATCGACGTCGCCCTGAACGCGGTCAGCTTCGACGGGATTTCGCTGCCGATCGCGATCGGGCTGCTGGTCATGATGTACCCGGTGCTGGCCAAGGTCCGCTATGACCGGCTGGGCACGGTGACCGGTGACCGCAGGCTGTTGTGGCCCTCGCTGGTGCTGAACTGGCTGATCGGCCCGGCGCTGATGTTCGCCTTGGCCTGGCTGCTGCTGCCCGACCTGCCCGAATACCGCACCGGGCTGATCATCGTCGGACTTGCCCGCTGCATCGCGATGGTCATCATCTGGAACGACCTCGCCTGCGGGGACCGGGAAGCCGCCGCGGTGCTGGTCGCCCTGAACTCGGTGTTCCAGGTCATCGCCTTCGGTGCGCTCGGCTGGTTCTACCTGTCCGTGCTTCCCGGCTGGCTCGGATTACCCACCGCGGACCTGGACGTGTCCGGCTGGGAGATCGCCAAGAGCGTGCTGATCTTCCTCGGCATCCCGCTGCTCGCGGGTTACCTGTCCCGTCGGCTTGGCGAGCGGGCCAAGGGACGCGCCTGGTACGAGACACAGTTCCTGCCCAAGATCGGCCCGATCGCCCTGTACGGGCTGCTGTTCACCATCGTGATCTTGTTCGCCCTGCAGGGACAACAGATCACCAGCCGGCCGCTGGACGTGGTCAGGATCGCGGTGCCGCTGCTGATCTACTTCGCGCTGATGTGGGCAGGCTCGTATGCCTTCGGTATGGCGCTCGGCCTCAACTACGAGCGCACGACCACCTTGGCGTTCACCGCGGCGGGCAACAACTTCGAGCTCGCCATCGCGGTCGCGATCGCCACCTTCGGCGCCACCAGTGGTCAGGCTCTTGCCGGCGTGGTCGGCCCCCTCATCGAGGTGCCGGTGCTGGTCGCGCTCGTCTACGTCTCCCTGGCCCTACGGAGACGGTTCACCACCTCACCCAGCCCGGTGTCCACGAAGGCGTCACCATGACCACCGACCAGCCCTTGGGTAGCGACGCTCGTGCCTGTCAAGACGTCGAGGAATGCCACCTCACCGATCCGCATGTCCAGCAGATCCTTGATCGTGAAGCCGCCGATCTCCACGGCCGGTTCACCGGGATCTTCTCGCCGGAAACCGTGCGCGGCATGGTCCTTGCGTGTTTCACCGAACTCACCGCACGGTCAATTGTGCACGTTCACCTGCCCGTCCTCGCGCAGCGTTTCGCGCGCGAACGCCTTGAGATCATCGCCAAGAACGAAGGAACCATCGTGCCCAACGTTCCCGAAGTGCTGTTCGTCTGCGTGCACAACGCGGGCCGCTCCCAAATGGCCGCCGCGCTGCTGCATCACCACGCCAAGGGTCGCGTCGTCGTGCGCTCCGCGGGCTCCGCACCCGCGGAGCGCATCAACCCCGCGGTCGTCGAGGTCATGGCCGAACTCGGCCTTGACCTCTCCCGGGGATTCCCCAAACC
>JBOHER010000228.1:0-2070 GCA_050701115.1 Haloechinothrix sp.
CGCTACACCATCGGCGGGATGGACCTGGCCGAGTCCATCAGCTACCTGCGCCACCACCTCAGCCTCGCCGGCCGCGACGACCCACTCGTAGCCGATGACGCCGCCGCGCGGCTGCACCGCTACGCCAACGGCGTGCCCCGCGCCCTCAACAACGCGGCTACTGCCACCTTCATCGCGGCCGCCGCCGACAGCAAGGGCACCGTCGAACGCCTGCGCCAAGAAGGCCATCGCCGAACTCATCCGCACCTGATCCTCACGCAACCGTCAGCGTCGACGTTGGGAGACTCCGACGCAGGCGCTGTCGCGCGTAATCACCATCCATGCAGGCGAGGATGTCCCAGCTGCCGTGGAACTTGGGTGACGGCCCGAAGTGATGGTCAGGCTGCGTCCTCCTCTTCATTGTACTCCTGGAGTGTGACACCGACCGTGGCGTCGAGCGCCGCGCGCAGGGCTCGCAGATGAAGGAAGCCCTTCACGCGTCGGAACTGCTTGGTCGCCTCGACCATGCCCGCCGCGCACCAGCGCAACGCCATCTGGCCGTCGCGCCAGCGCTTGACGTTGCGGCTGTGATCGCGACTGATCTCGATCATGCTCTCGATGGCGTTGGTCGAGCGGACGGTCGAGCGCAGCAGCGGCGGGAGGCCGAGGCGAACCACGGTGAGGGTCTCCTCCAGGCCCTCGAGCAACGAGCCCGCCGCGCCGGGATGGCTCTTGCGGAGATCGGCGGCCATCGCTCGCAGGTCGGACTCGGCCCGCAGCACATTGTCGCTTTGATAGATGACTCGCATCTTGGAGGCGACGGTGGCGCGCAGGCGCTTCGGCAGCTTGGCTTCGACGTTTCGAATTTTGTGGAGTTGGCATCTCTGGATGACCGGGTGGTCGAAGACCGCCGTCACCGCCGAGCGCAGCGCCTTGGCGCCGTCGATCACCACCAGGATCGGCCGGGTCACATCCAGGCCGCGCTCCCGCAGCCCCGCCAGCAGGTCCCGCACCACCGTGGCGTTCTCGGTGTCGCCCTCCTCGACGGCGAGGGGGTGCTTGGTGCCGTCGATGTCGATGCCGAGCGCCACCACGCAGGTGTGCTCGCCGAAGTTGACGCCGTCGATCATCAGCGCCACCAGATCGAGCTCGGCGAGGTCCACCGACATCAGCTCGTCCAGGGCTCGCTCGGTGGAGCGTACGAACCGCCGGGAGATCGTCGACTTCGACGTGCCCGTGGCTCGGGCCTCCACCTCGGTGCCTACTGGCTCAAGTCCGATCGGGTAGCGCCGACACGACAGCTTGGCCAGCATGCGCTCGAGCGCCAGCGCGTCGAGCACCTCGGTGCCCGAGAACACCTCGTAGCTCGGCACGGACACCTCGGCGGTGCGATCCGCGGTGCGCACCCGGGGTCGGCGCATCGGCACCCGCCGACCGCCGAGGGTCACCGCGCCGTCGTCGTCGCCGTGGCGCACCGCGGTGCGCTGGGGGTCGTGCTTGCCCTTCGGACCACACAGCCGCAGCACGTCTTCGTCCATCATCGTCTGCATCACCTGCAGGCCGGCGCCCACGGCCATCGCCAGCAGACCCTCTTTCATCGCGCCGGCCAGCTCAGTCATCGCCACTGTCACTGCCTCGGGTAGCTCGAGCTCGACGGTCGCCGCGTCGGCGCCGTTGGTCTGGTAGTCCTTCGTCATTGGTGGTGGTCCCTTTCCTGGTTGGGTTGTCTTGCGTGACGCCTGACACCTACCAGCTGGCAGGTCACAGGCGAGGGACCATCACCTCAAGTTCCACGCCGGGCGAGACAACCTCGGGTGAGCAGAGAGAGGTCCACCACCGAGGTGGGGCCTCCTCCAAACGCTGACGGTGACCATGCCGTCCAGCAGGAGGAAGCCCCAACCCCATGCTCACACGGAGGGAAGACGTGGAAGTAGATGCACTCAGGAAACGAGGGTGGTCGTACTCAGCGATCGGTCGTCATCTGGGCCGTGACCCTCGCACGATCAAGGACTATCTGGAAGGCAAGCGACAGCCCGGCCACCGCCGACGATCGGCACCGGATCCGCTTGAGCGCGTCGTGCCCTACTTGCG
>JBOHER010000229.1:0-5030 GCA_050701115.1 Haloechinothrix sp.
GTCAGGAGCCGAACCTGCGCTGCCGCCAGGCGAAATCGCGCAGCGCGCGCAAGAAGTCGACCCGCCTAAAGGCCGGCCAATACGCCTCGGTGAACCAGAACTCAGAGTGCGCCGATTGCCAGAGCAAGAATCCGGAGAGACGCTGCTCACCGGATGTCCGAATGATCAGGTCCGGGTCAGGCTGTCCTGAGGTGTACAGGTGCTCCGAGATGTGGTCGACGTCCAGCATCTTCGCCAGCTGCTCGATCGTGGTGCCTTCATTCGCGTGCTGCTGCAGCAGCTTTCGGACGGCATCGGCGATTTCCTGCCGCCCGCCGTAACCGACGGCGACATTGACCTCCATCCCGGTGCGATCGGCGGTCCGGGCTTCGGCGGAACTGAGCCGCTCGGCGATCTCGACCGGAAGCACGTCCAACGCGCCCACGATCCGCAAGCGCCACAGCTCTTGCGGTTGCGCAAGCTCGTCGACGACGTCCGCGATGATGTCGAGCAACGCCCCGATCTCTTCTGGGGTCCTGCTGAGATTGTCGGTGGACAGCAGGAACAGCGTCACCACCTCGACGTTGGCCTCCCGGCACCATTCGAGGAGATGAGCGATCTTCTGCGCGCCGACCCGATGCCCGTCACTGACATCGGTGAATCCTGCTTCCCTCGCCCAGCGGCGATTGCCGTCGAGCATAACGGCGATGTGCCGTGGGGTCCGGTCTCCGGCCTGCTGGATCAGCCGACGTCCGTAGGCGCCGTAGACGATGTCAGAGAGAAACTTCCGCAGACTCACGTCGAGGAAGCCTACGCAACGAAGCAGCCGCACGTCATGGAGAGCCACCCGGGACCATGCCTGAGGAGTGTCGCTCGCCACGAGGCCGGTAATTCAACCTACGGTCACGTAGCCTATGGCCGTGAGCGCGACTGCCGAGACCAAGGAATCGGACACCCTTCCCGCGTTGGTACGTCCGAGGCTGCGGGGGCACATACACTTCTGGTCGTTCTTCTGCGCGCTGGCCGCGGGCGCGACGCTGATCTCGCTCGCCGCGTCCACCGTGTCCGGCCTCGCCGCGCTGGCGACCTCGGTCTACGGCGCGACGGTGTTAGGCCTGTTCGGCGTGAGCGCGCTGTACCACCGGCGAACCTGGACCAGCCGAGCCGTCTATACCTGGATGAAGCGGCTCGACCACTCCATGATCTTCCTATTCATCGCGGGCACCTATACCCCGTTCACGCTGCTCGCGATGTCCCAGCCGACCGGCTACATCGTGCTCGGCGTGGTCTGGGGCGGAGCGATCGCAGGCGTGGCATTGAAGCTGTTGTGGCCGGACGCGCCGCGCTGGCTAGGCGTGCCGATTTACGTCGCTCTGGGCTGGGTCGCGGTCTTCGTGCTGCCGGAGATCCTGGACAACGCCGGTGTGACCGCGCTGATGTTGCTGGTGGTCGGCGGCGCGTTCTACACCATCGGCGGCGCGTTCTATGCCGCCCGGTGGCCGAAGCTATGGCCGCAGACCTTCGGGTACCACGAGGTGTTCCACGCCTTCACCGTGGTCGCGGCGATCTGCCACTACGTCGCGATCTGGTTCGCCATGTACGGCTAGCGACGGCGTCAGCCCGGGGTCGACGCGGTGGGGATGGTGGGGGCCCGTCATCCGCGCGGTCCGGCGGGACCCGGGTAGCGACCTCCGGGATTGCTGACGCCTCGGTGAGTGTCACGTTCGGCCCGACCTATCGTTCGAGTGTCACACTCACCGAGCAGCCGACGCTCGTAGCCCAGTGACGCTACAAGCGCAGGCCGGTCTCCTGATCGAACATGTGCACTTCGGCGGGGTCGGTGGTCACGTGTATCGTCGAACCCTTCATGAGCCCGCGCCTGCCGTCCGCCCGTACGACCACGTCATGCTCCGCGCCCTGGTAGACGGCGGTGCCGTACACGTAGGCGTCGGAGCCAAGCTCCTCGACGAGATTCACCGTGATGGGCATGCCGCCCTCCGCGGCATCGATGACGCACCATGACTCCGGGCGGATACCCAGCGTCACGGCACCCCGCGCCCTCGCTGCCGCCTCCCGGTCGATTGGGAGGGCGTAGTCGCCGACCAATGCCTCGCCGTGCGACAAGTCCGCACCGATGAGGTTCATCGCGGGCGACCCGATGAAGCCCGCCACGAAAAGGTTGACCGGGCGGGCATAGAGCGTCAGCGGCGTGTCGACCTGCTGCAGTACCCCGTCCTTGAGCACAGCCACCCGGTCACCCATGGTCATCGCCTCGACCTGGTCGTGCGTCACGTAGACCGTCGTGACGCCGAGGCGGCTCTGCAGTGCGGCGATCTGCGTGCGCGTGGAAACCCGCAGTTTTGCGTCCAAATTGGACAACGGCTCGTCCATGCAGAACACCTGGGGCTCGCGAACGATCGCCCGGCCCATCGCCACACGCTGCCGCTGACCGCCGGACAGCGCCTTCGGCTTGCGATCGAGGTACTGCTCCAGGTCGAGCAGCTTCGCCGCGTCCCGGACGCGCCGTATCCGTTCTTCCTTGCCGACCTTCGCCATCTTCAAGGAGAACGCCATGTTCTCGGCGACGGTCATGTGCGGGTAGAGCGCATAGTTCTGGAACACCATCGCGATGTCGCGGTCTTTCGGCGCCTGCGCGGTGATGTCTCTGTCCCCGATCATGATGCGGCCACCGGTCACCTCCTCCAGGCCTGCCAGCATCCGCAGGGACGTGGACTTCCCGCAGCCCGACGGTCCGACGAGGACCATGAACTCACCGTCTTTGATCTCCAAGTCCAGGTTGTCGACGGCGGGACGCGGCGTCCCCGGATAGTGTCGTGCCGCACGTTCGTAGGTGACAGCTGCCATGTTCGATCAATCCCTTCGCCGGCACCGCGCCGGTACGCGTTGACGATCAGTTGGTCGTTGGTGTCCGGCTGAGCCCGGCGTACAGGTGAGGCCGCCGGTCGGCGAATGCGTGGTTGTGCGGCCCAAGCGACTTGTCCCGCGCGGCCGCCAGATCGACGCTCGCCGTGAGCACAATCGAGCGATCGCCTTTGCCGTCCGCGGGATCCGAGCGCGCCAGGACGTAGCCGGAATGGTCGATGATCGCGCTGCCGCGGATCCAGTCGGTGCCGCGCTCGACCCCGCACCGGTCCGCCACGACAATGGGAATCTTGTTGACCGCGGCAGAGGCCTGGGCCTTGATCAGTTCGACCGGCCGCTCGCCGGACGGTCGCGGAAGCCACGGCCAGTTGCACGGCGCGGCGATGATGTCGGCCCCGTCCAGCGCGGCGAGCCGGACCCACTCGGGAAACTCGAGGTCGTAGCAGATCATCACCGCGACCCGGCCCACTTCGGTGTCAACGGCGACCGGCGCCGCGGAGCCCGGCGTGAACAACTCAGGTTCCCGGCCCCACAGGTGCACCTTGCGGTAGTTGTGCCGAACCCGCCCAGCCTCGACGAGGAATGCCGAGTTGTAGACAGCTCCCTCACCGCCGAGCTCCGCGTAGCCGCCGACGAGCACACAGCCGAGCTCCGCCGAAAGCCCGCGCAACAGCTCGACGGTAGGGCCGCCCGGTCCTTCCGCGGCAGCTCGCGCCTCATCGGCAGCTACGAAACACGATCCGCACACGGCCAGTTCCGGAAGCACGACCAGTCCGGCACCCGCATCAACGGCTTCTCTGACCGCACGTTCGACGTGCGAGGTGTCAGGGTGATCGACGTCCGCGAAGGTCTGGCAAGCGGCAACGGTGACCAGCATCGACCTCAGTCGTCCTCCGTCGCCATTCCCATCACCGCGGCAGGCGCGCGATAGCCGTTGGGATCGAGGACCCAACCTTCCTTACGCGCATGACGAACCACGTCCGCCGACCAGTCCAGCCGGACCCTGCCGTCGCCGCTGTTGACCACCAGCAGCTCACCGTGGCCTTCTTCGGCGTCCAGCAGGGTGAAGGACCGCCACGCGCCCGGCGGCACAGAGAACGAGTCGAGGTGCCCCAGTTCCACGACCTGCTCGTCACCGCCGACGTTGACGTTCACGCGCCAACGGCCGGCCTTCGCGGTGACAACCTGGGAGCGCTGGTGTCGATGGGTCAGCATGCCCTCCCCTGGCACCGCACGCAGCCATGCGACGTTGAAGCCGTGTGGTTCGTGCAGTCGCGGAACGGCCCGGCGATCCTCACTCATCCCGTACCCGATCACCAGGCTCAGCCGCGCCCCGCCACCCGGCAGTTCCGAGCAGAGGAAGGGCCGATCCACCCAGACACGATCGCCGGGCCGCGTCACCCGCGAGCGGAACTGTTTTACCGCGAAGGAATCCAGTTTGGCGATCTCTTCCTCCGGCATCGGCTTGACCAGCTCCGCTTCGCCAGGCCGTTCATCCCCCGCCACGGTGTCGATCAAACGGTTGTCGGCAGTGAGGTACAAACCGTGGCCCGCGGCATCCTCGAGGACCCTGGGACCCCAGATGATGCCGCCGGTGTCGTCCTGCCCCAGAACCGTCAGCAAGACTCCGTCATCGGGTCCCAAGTTGGTGAACCCTCGAAAGATCCACGTGGGCACCGAGATCACGTCTCCGTCGGTCGACAGGTATTCGCCCTGTGTACCGTCGGCACCCCACCGCAGCAGGTACTCCCCGTCGAAGTTGATGAACACCTCGGCGGTGAAGTGCAGATGCAGGCTGTTCACCACGCCGGTGGGCATCCCAGCCGCACCCAGGTTGAACCCGTGGCGCTCCTGCAGGTTGATGAACTGATCCGCGTTCTGCGAGACGCCCGCGCCGATGAAGGAGTAGTTGTCCTTCTTGTCCGAGCCGGGCGTACGGCAGTCGATGAACGCGGCCTTGCACGGCACCCAGTCCTGGCGCAGGATCGTGCGACGCCGGATCTCGGCGGGCGGGACGGTGACGTTGTCCATGCTTTCTCCTTCGACGCGTGGCGTCCGTAGCTGCGATGGTCTTAGTAGATGTTGGGCGTGAGCTCCTGCTCGTCGCCGCGGGTGCTGTTGATCTGGGCGCGCAAGGCGATCTCGTCGTACACCCGCATCTCACGCAC
>JBOHER010000230.1:0-22953 GCA_050701115.1 Haloechinothrix sp.
CCGTGCCCGCCGGCACTGGAGGCACTAACACCGTGCCCGCCGGCACTGGAGGCACTAACACCGTGCCCGCCGGCACTGGAGGCACTAACACCGTGCCTGTCAACCCGCCGCAGGACGCGCGACCAGAACCGAGTTGACCACATCGGAGCCGGGATGGACCTCGAGCTCAACGTGCAGATCGGTGAGGTCCTCGGCGTGCACCTCGGGGTAGAGCAACGAACGCAGATGCACGGCCGAGCGCACCAGCACCACCGCGTCGGAGCGCACCACCCGGGCGAGGGTGGCGCAGATGGAACGCTTGGCCAGCGCGTCTGCCCCCACCAGCGCAGCCAGCACGATGACGTCGCACGCGCCGAGGCCGGCTGCGCGCAACACCGGCGCGCAGTCTGGGCTCTCCAAGTCGGCCAGCACGCTGTCTACCGAACCGGACAGGCCCAGCGCGCTGGTGACCGTGTCGCCGAACGCAAGGCACTCGAGGTCCCGATCGACATGCAGCACCCGTACGCCGTAGTCCTCGGCGAGCACGAGCCCGGTCAGCGGCAGCGGCCCCGAACCGAGCACCGCGATGCGCTGGGGCAGTCTGCAACCCATGGCGGCCGCCGCATCCCACTCCATCCGCACCAGGTCGCGGTAGTTGCGCAAGTAGGGGAAGGCCGCGAACTCGGCACGCGGATCAGTTGCCAGACAGATGCGCCGGGCCCAGTGCACCTCCAGCTCCGACTCGCCTGCCGCGCACAGTTTTCGCAACGCCGGGGCGTGGTCACTGAGCCCGGGCATGGCCGCTTGCGCCAGCGTGGCTGGTGTCGTGCAGCAGAGCTCGACCAGTTCGGTGAACAGGGCGTCCACCACAGCGGAAGGCCGCAGATGGGGTACCGCCTCCAACCGAACCCGCAACTGCCCCACCCGTTCGGCCACCGCACTCGCGCTGATCACACCTGGTCGCCTCCGATCACACTAGGTGGGCGACACGCTACTGATAACCGTTGCTAATAGGGTTGGCGGGGCCCCGCCTCAGGAGCGCGAAGGTTCGTGCCTGCCATCCACTAGGCTGGATTCGATCAGCCCCACCCCACGCAGCAGGGAACCTGAATGAATGACGCACGCTGGCCCAACCTGAAGACGTTTCGCCCTGGGGTGATTCCGTTGGGGCCGCTACAACTGGGCGAGATCGTCAGCGGTGCGCTCGCGACGCTGCGCGCGCACGCGACGCTGCTGTTCGGCGCTGCCCTCGCCGTCGTCGCGGTCACCCAACTGGCGACCCTGGCCATCACCTACCCGATGCTGCGGGAACTGCCCGCCATCGACGAGGACGCCACCCCGGAGGAGTCGCTGGCAGCGGCCGCGGAAGGGTTGTCGGCGGCGATGGTGGCCATGCCGTTGTCGGTGCTCGCCCAGTTGTTCGTCACTGGCATCGCGACCGTCGTCGTCGGCCGGGCGGTGATCGGCGAGTCGGCCAGCTTCGCCGAGGCGTGGTCCGAACTCCGGCCGCGGCTCGTGCCGCTGCTCGGCCTCACCCTGCTCGTCGCGGTGCTGGTGGCGGTGGGCACCATGCTGTTCATCGTGCCGGGCATCTGGCTGATGGTGCTGCTGTCGCTTGCCGCGCCCGCGTTGATCCTCGAGCGCACCACCATCGGTACGGCGTTGATCCGGTCGAAGGACCTGGTCCGCAACGCATGGTGGCATATCTTCGGCATCCTGCTGGTCACGTTGCTGTTCAATTTCGGCGTCAGCGTGATCGTGTCCGCGCCGTTCGAACTGATCGGCGGTAGCGGTACCGACAGCACTCGCGGCGAGTATCTGGTGATGTCGACGATCGGCTCGATCGCGGCGGGCGCGGTGACCGCGCCGATCGCCGCCGTCGTCATCGCGCTGGTCTACATCGACCGCCGGATGCGCACCGAAGAACTCGCGGTCGAGCTCGCCAGGGCGGCGGGCGTGGCCCCGCCCGAGGCGGGGCCAGCAGGAACGCCGCATACCTGGTAGCTGCTACTGCAGCCCGCGCTTCGACGCGGGTGCGACGATGCGCTGATAGCCCGAACCCAGCACTCGGGGCAGCAGATCAAGACCGTAGGCGTCCAGTCCCACCAAGATCTTGGCTTCGTTGCGCCGAACCCCGCGCAGGATGCGCTTGGCGGCACTCTGCGGTGAGGTGCTGGCGATCTTGTCGAAGGTACTCGCCAGCGCTGCGGTGTCGTGGCCCTCGGCAGCGCGCGCGTTCCTGGCGATGTTGGTCTTGATGCCGCCCGGGTGCACGCAGCTCACGCCGACCGGGTGACGCTCGTTGCGCATCTCCTGGCGGAGCGCTTCGGTAAATCCCCTGACCGCGAATTTGGTCGCGTTGTACGCACTCTGGCTGGGTACCGCGATGAGCCCGAAGACGCTGGAGATATTGACCAGATGACCGTCACCGGATGCGATCAGATGCGGCAGGAACGCCTTGGTGCCGTACATGACACCCCAGAAGTTGATGTCGACGATCCACTCGAAGTCGTCCCAGCTCAGCTCAGCGACGGTTGCCGTCAGCGCCACGCCCGCATTGTTGAACACCAGGTTGACCTGGCCGAAGTCGGCGGACACCGCGTCCGCGTGGTCGTATACGGCCTTCCGGTCGGCAACGTCGAGCAGATACTGGTTGGCTTGCGCTCCTGCCTTCTCGCAGAGCGCGGCGGTTTCGGCGATGCCCGCTGTGTCCACATCGGACAGCGCAAGCCGCGACCCGCGCTTGGCCAGCTCGACGGCCAGCGCCCTGCCGATGCCCGAGCCGGCACCGGTGATCACCGCGACCTTGCCCGAAAAGTCCTTCATCGCACTGCCCTTTCTCCACGCTGAAAGCCGTTACGGGCACAACCTACCATGAGTAAGTTACTTGAGCTACCAGCGGTATCCCGTTTCGGGTGTCGAGATTCGGGCAACCACCCGCCATGGCCGCACGACCACGACGCCCCCGACGCAAGCTGACCCGAGCCGACTACGCACGTGGCTTACCCGACTACCACGATCCGACCGCGGGCTTCGGCGGGGCGGCACCGACCTACAGCGCGTTGACGCTCCGGCTCTGGGTGGCCGGGTTCGGCGTCGTGTTCTGCACCGTCGCGGGCATCCTCTGGCTCTTGGTGGCGAACATGACCTGGTTGGCCATCGTCATGTTCGTGATCGCGTTCGGACTGCTGATCGATTTCGGCTGGGTAGTTCACCGCAAGCGTCGCGGAGAACCGGGCTGAGCTATCAGTGCTCCCGCGGATCACTTACGCTCGAGCCGGTGCCGGACTGAATCGCCGCGCTGGCCTCTTCGGACGGCGTCGGATGGCGGGCGGCGCCGAACAGCCCGATATGCGACTCATCACGGAACCGCTCGACCAGGTGCGGATAGTGCAGTTCGAAAGCGGGCCGTTCGGACCGGATGCGGGGCAACTCGAGGAAGTTGTGTCGTGGCGGCGGGCAGGTCGTCGCCCACTCCAGCGAGTTACCGAAGCCCCACGGGTCATCCACTTCCGCCGGATCACCGAACCGATAGCTGCGCACCACATTCCAGAAGAACACCAACATCGAGAGGCCAAGAATGAAGGCGCCGACCGTCGAGATCATGTTCAGCACGGTGAACCCGTCGCTGGCCAGGTAGTCGGCGTACCGCCTCGGCATACCCTCGTTGCCCAGCCAGTGCTGCACCAGGAACGTGGTGTGGAAGCCGATGAACGTGAGCCAGAAGTGCAGCTTGCCGAGCGGTTCGTCCATCATCCTGCCGGTGATCTTGGGGAACCAGAAGTAGATCCCGGCGAAGGTGGCGAACACGATCGTGCCGAACAGCACGTAGTGGAAGTGCGCCACGACGAAGTAGCTGTCGGTGAGGTGGAAGTCCAGCACCGGCGCGGCCAGCAGGATGCCGGTGAGGCCGCCGAGCAGGAACGTGACCAGGAACCCGATCGACCACAACATCGGCGTCTCGAACGTCAACTGGCCGCGCCACATGGTGCCGATCCAGTTGAAGAACTTGATCCCGGTGGGCACCGCGATCAGGAAGGTCATGAACGTGAAGAACGGCAGCAGCACCGCACCGGTGGCGAACATGTGGTGCGCCCACACCGCGAAGGACAGCGCGGTGATCGCCAGGGTCGCGAACACCATCAGCTTGTAGCCGAACAGCGGCTTGCGGCTGAACACCGGGATGATCTCGGTGATGATCCCGAAGAACGGCAGCGCGACGATGTAGACCTCGGGATGCCCGAAGAACCAGAAGAGGTGCTGCCACAGAATCGCGCCCCCGTTGTCCGGGTCGAAGACGTGTGCGCCGAGGCGTCGATCCGCGGCCAGTCCGAACAGCGCGGCGGTCAGGATGGGAAACGCGGGCAGAATCAGCACGCTGGTGAACAGGATGTTCCAGGTGAAAAGCGGCATCCGCCACATCGTCATCCCTGGCGCGCGCAAGCACACCACCGTGGTGATCATGTTGACTGCGCCCAGGATGGTGCCCAGCCCGGCGATGATCAGCCCGAAGATCCACAGGTCGCCACCGACACCGGGCGAATGGATCGCGTTGGACAACGGCGCGTACCCGGTCCAGCCGAAGTCCGCCGCGCCGCCAGGAGTCATGAACGACGCCAAGACAATGGTCGCACCGAACAGGTAGAGCCAGTACGATAACGCGTTCAGCCGGGGAAAGGCGACGTCCGGTGAACCGATCTGCAGCGGCAGGACCACGTTGGCGAATCCGAACAGGATAGGGGTCGCGTACAGCAACAGCATGATCGTGCCGTGCATGGTGAACAGCTGGTTGAACTGCTCCTGAGACAGAAACTGCAGGCCAGGACGGGCTAGTTCAGCGCGCATCAGCAGGGCGAGCAAGCCGCCGATCATGAAGAAAATCATGGACGTGACCAGGTAGAGCACGCCGATCACCTTGTGATCGGTGGTGCGCAGCAGCCCGAGCAGGACGCTGCCCTTCGGCCTGCGGAAACCCTGGCCAAGCGGTACCGCCGTTGGCGCCTCGGGGCCTGCTACCTCGAGGCGAGATATCCTGGTCTCCGTCATCGACGCTCACCTCATCGAACAGTGTCCACCTGATCAGTCGCTGTGGCCAGAGCCCGGACGGATGGGCGGGGCCCGCTCACGCGACGGCGAACAACCGCTTGCGGCGGGCGATGGCCTCGCGGCGCTCCCGTTCGTCCATGCCACCCCAGATTCCGAATGGTTCTTCAGCGGTCAGCGCATGGTGCCTGCACTGCACCAGAACGGGGCAGGCCCGGCACACCGCCTTCGCCGCGGCGATCCGCGCCGAACGGGCATAACCGCGTTCCGCGTCCGGGTGGAAGAAGATCGCGCTGTCCACCCGCCGGCATGCGCCATCCCGTTGCCAGTCCCAGTTCTCCGCGATCGGTTCCGGCAACCGAGAGGTCTCAGCCACGGCCTGTCACCACCCTCGTCGCTGCTGCTACGTCGGGAGCCGGATACCCCGCTCGCCGGAAGTCGAACCACTGAAACCGAGTCGTCACTCGGCGTCCCGGTGAGGTAACGCGGACACCAGTTCGACCACGCTGCCCAGCCCGGCGAGATTGCCCTGCCCGGCGGCCCTGCTACCGGGCGGGGCCACCACGATGACGCGCTCCCCGGCGCCGTCGGCAGCACGGGCCACGTCAGCCAGCGCGTGCACCACGCCTTCGGTGACCACGCCGAGCTCACCGAGGTCGACAATCAGCGGCACGACACCGCCGCAGGTGACGGTGAGCAACTGCCTGCGCAGCGTGGCCGATGCCGAATCCGGCACGTCTCCGGACAGCCGCGCGATGGTGGTTCCGCCGCTGGTGCGCACGACCATCCGGTGCCGCCGCGAGGCGTCCCCTTGTCCCGCGCTGCCGGTGGGCACCGGGAGCGCGTGATACTGCGCCTCGAGAGTGACCGTGGTGCCCTGCTCCGAGCGGTCGATGAACACCCGGTCGGCACACTCCTGCATCATCAGCACTCCCCTGCCGCCGATGCCGGCGCCCGGTTCAGCGGGTTGCCACCGTCCGTCATCGGCAACGCTGATCCTGATCGAGCGGTCACGCTCGACATCGGCATGCACGCGGACCGCGCCACGCCGACGACCCTGGTAGGCGTGCACGATGGAGTTGGTTACCGCCTCGTTCATCGCCAGCACCAACCGGTCCGACAACTCGACCGGGCAAGCCACCGTGTCCAGCCACTCGAAGAGCCGCTCGCGCAGTCCAGGCAGCTGCTCAGGCTCGGCAAGAACTTCGATCGCCAGTGGCTCGGGATCCGCCCGGTCGGCGATGAAGCTCAGCAGCAGCGCGTGCGGGCCATGACCGTCAGCCACAGTGCCCGCCACGTCGGCGTCCAGCGCGTCGCATACCGCCTGCGGATCGGCCGGCCCGTACCGACGCACGAGGTCGATCAGCCGGGCCCGTGTCTCGGTGGAGAGTGCTGCGTGCAGCACCACATGCTCGCCGGCACCGACCCGATGCGCCGACTCCACCGGAAGGTTACCTCGGATGCCCGAGCCCAACGGGCCGCTACCCGCATTCTGCGGCTGCCGGACGGACCCGCCGGCATCGACCAGCCATGGTCCTGGCCAACCGGCCGACGAGCAGGCGATCTCGCCGCTGGCGGCATCGAACAGCACCACGCACAACCCCGCGCCCTCGAGCGTGTTGTCATGACGCACATAGCGGTGCAGTGCGGCGATCGCGCTCGCCGCGCCCTGTTCCACGGCGACCCCGACCGCGCCGCGCATCCGCTGTGACGGCGAGGCCCGGACGTCGGCCCCACTGGGCACATGCCCGAGCATGACGGCGATCCGGCCGTCATGCAGCACAATGCGGTCGTACCACTCCGTCTGGACCGCTCGAGCGCGCGCAGTGGCGCCCACCGAGAAGCGCACGCCCGGTACCGATGCGAGGCGCTCCACCAATCTCCTCCAGGAACGGTGAAACCCTGCTCAGCGAGCAGAGTAGGGGTAGCACTGCCGGAGTAAGGCGTAACACCTGACTCAAACAGCTCCTTTACCCCAGAGAGCAGCAGCCTAAACCCGCCTCGGCTGCTAAACGATCACAAGTGGCGCAGATCTTGAGACGTCGGCACAATCGGCGCTAACGTGGGGAACCAATCCGGGAGGAGAGGTGCTATGCCCGAGGCGACTCCCTCCGAGCCGTCCTACGCGGAACGCCAGATCGCCATCAAGCGCCAGGACACCGAACGGCCCGGTGTCGTCGTGCTCTCCGTGGCCGGGGAGCTGGATCTGCTGACGGCCAATGTCCTCGACGAGGAGCTCAAGGCCACGCTGGTCCCGCCCAATGAGATCGTTGTGTTGGACATGTCCGAGGTGCACTTCCTCGCGTCTGCCGGGCTGTCAACCTTGCTGGCCGGCGCGGAATCCGCCAAATCCGGCGGGATCGATCTCCGGCTGGTTGCCAACGCGCGGGTGATCCTCCGGCCGCTGGAGATCACCGGTATCCGATCGACGTTCACCGTGTTCGACTCGGTGGAGGCCGCGCTCGCGACGAACGGCGCGTGAGTTGGCCGTCCCCGGCTCCGAGTTGGCCGTCCCCGGCACCGAGTTGGCCGTCCCCGGCACCGAGTTGGCCGTCCCCGGCGATTCCTGCGCTTACTCGATCTTCCCCGCCTGGACATCCGGTGCGCGGCAAACCGATGCCGGCAGCAATCCGGAGGCCACCATCGCCACCGCGAGCAGGAAGTGCAGGGCGTTGTCCGCGACATTGACCGGCAGGAAGTTGTTCGCGGAGTAAAAGTCGACGAACAACCCATACACCCACAGAATCGCGTAGACCAGACCACCGACGATCAAGAACTTCCGCGCGTCAGCGGCAGTGCGCGCCAACAGGGCACCCACGATGCCGAAGGCGAGATGAACCAGATTGTGCACCGCCGAGACCTGGAACAGGCCGAACAGGAACGCCGATGACTCATGACCGGCGAAGGCGAAATCCTCGAAGCCGGTGACGAACAACGGGATGAAACCGAGCGCACCCAGCAGCAGGCTGGCAGCCGATACTCCGACGGCTGCCAGCCGCACAGGTGATCTCGTGGCCGGAAGATGCCCGGTCACCGACGTTCGCTCGCTCATTCTTATCGCCTCGTTTCGCTTGACTCGAGATGCCGCCCGAACCATTCGGCCGCGTACTCGGCGACGCGCTCGAGCGCGCCCGGCTCGGGGAACAAGTGGGTCGCGCCGGGGATGATACGCACCTCGCGCACCGCGACAAGATCGGCCGCCGCCTGCTCGTTGAGTAGCAGCACCTGCTCGTCGCGCTCGCCGACGATGAGCAGGGTGGCGGCCCTGACCGCCCGCAGTTCGGAGCCGGCCAGATCGGGACGGCCGCCCCGGGACACCACAGCGCCAATCAGTTCGGAACGTCGTGCCGCGGCCAGCAAGGCGACCGCAGCACCCGCGCTCGCCCCGAACAAGCCCATCGGAAGGCCGCGAGTGGTTGGATCGTCACGAATCTGGTCGATCGCCCTGAGCAGGCGCCGAGCGAGGAACTCGATGTCGAAGCGATACTTTCCGGTCAGCTCGTCGGCCTGTTCCTCGTCCGGACGTAGCAGATCGAACAGCAGCGTGGCCAGTCGCTGATCCTGCAGGCTGCGCGCCACGGCCTGGTTGCGCGGGCTGTGCCGCGAGCTCCCCGAGCCGTGCGCGAAGATGACCACCCCCATGGAGTCGGCAGGCACGGTCAGCACACCGTCCAGCGACGCGTCGCCGGTCTCGACGGTCAACGGAACAGTCATGGCCGTGGGCTACCACGCACGGTCGCAGGCAAACGCTCAACTCGTGTTCGGCGAGAGCGATCAGCTCGCGGACAGACACTGGCTGAACAGTTCGTCGCCCTGATCGGCTGCCTGCTGGTTGTTGTGCAGGATCTTCTACCCGGGTCGCGATGAGTCAGTTCCCGGCTACCCGACGGCGGCGGTTCTCATCGCCAGACCCCACATCAGGCGCGCCGCGGATCGAGGGCAGGATCCGCCCGACGACCTCGCCGAACCCGATCCGAGCCCCCTCGGGGCCGGGAGCATAGGCCGCGATTCGGATCTCGTCACCGTCGTTGAGATAGGAGCGGTGCGTCCCATCGCCCAGCAGCAGCGGATCGAGCGAATCGGACGTCAGTTCGATGAGCGAACCCCACTCATCCGGCTCAGGACCGCTCACCGTTCCCGATGCGAAGAAATCCCCGGTGCGCAGGGCGGCGCCGTTCACGGTCAGGTGAGCCAACTGCTGAGCCGCTGACCAATACATTGCTGCGAACGGCGGCCGCGAGACCAGATGACCGTTGAATCGCACCTCAATCCGCACGTCCAAGCCCCAATGCTGCTCGCATCGCAGGTACGGCAGCGGTTCGGGATCCTGGGGCGACCCGGCCACCCGGGCGTGCTCGAGCGCGTCCAGCGGAACCACCCACGGCGAGACCGACGTCGCGAAAGACTTGCCGAGGAACGGCCCAAGCGGGGTGTACTCCCACGCCTGGATATCGCGCGCGGACCAGTCGTTGACCAGGCAGGCGCCGAAGACGTGCTCGGCGAAGGAATCCACCGGCACTGGTTCTCCCAGTGGCGTCGGGGTGCCAACCACGAACCCGATCTCCGCTTCGATGTCCAGCTTCCTGCTCGCGCCGAAGGAGGGCGCGAGTTCGTCTTGCCGCTTTCGCTGACCGCATGGCCGGATGACCGGAGTACCGGAGACGACTACCGTGCCCGCCCGCCCGTGGTATCCGATCGGCAGGTGTTTCCAGTTCGGTGGCAACGAATCACCGCCAGGACGGAGCATCCGGCCGATGTTGCGGGCATGATGTTCGCTGGCATAGAAGTCGACATAGTCGGCGACCTCGAACGGCATGTGCAGTACAAGTCCCTCCGCCGGGATCAGATTGGCCAGTATCACCGCCCGGTATGCCGGGTCGGTCAGCCATTCGGTGAGCCTGCTACGCACGGCACGCCAGGTCGGACGCCCCGCGGCCAGCAATGCGTTGAGCGCGCTCGTCTGAAGAATCGACGCGTAGTCCTCGTCGAGCCGGCCCGCGACAGCAGCGATGTCCAGCACGCTGTCCCCGATCGCCACCCCGATCCGGCGAGGCCAGCCAGCCGTGCGGGAGAACACCCCGTACGGCAGGTTGTGCACCCCGAATCCGGTGTCCGCGGGAAGATCCAGCCAGGTGTCGCGGTTCACGCCATCCAGCGTGCCACGTGCCGGGCAGGGAGGAGCTAGCTCCGCTGGTGGCGGCGCACCGGCCGTCCGGGGCGCCACACCTGGATGACCAGCTGATCCCCTTCCACTGAGGTCAGCACCACCTCGGTGATGTCGAGCCGGAACAGGTGGAAGGGACCTGGTGGTTGCTCGCCACCGACCGCGGCGGCCTTGGCAGCCGGATCGGTGACCTCGCCAGCCACACCGGACACCTTCGCGTCCCCGCCTTGCATCGACCCATCGCCTGGATTGGCGTGCAGGGCGAACCTGCCGTCCCGGGTCAGCTCGCGCGCCTTCACCGCTCCCGGCATTGAGCCCAGCGTGAGATCCGGAGAACGCCACCTCGATGCCGCTGACCGACAACAGGATGTCCCCACAGCCACATTGACAACATGCCCGTCAGCGCCAGGGCTGCACCATCGCGGCCAGTTCGTCGAGGCGAGCGAGGGTCTCGGCTTCCGGCTTGGTCGGCAGGAAAAGGGTGACCCGCTCGACACCTGCTTCGACATAGCCGTCGATCAGGTCGGGGTTTCGGCCAGCGGCGAAGATCGTGACAGGCCTGCCCGCACCGCCGTGTTCGGCGAGCGCGGACAGTTGCGCCGGGATCTGTGCCCGGTCGCCGACCGCGTTGGGCATCCAGGCGTCGCCATGTTCGACCACCCTGCGCAGCGCCGCGGGGCTGCTGCCGCCGACGTAGATCGGCGGATGCGGCCGCTGTGTCGGCTTGGGCCAGGAGAAGATCGGATCGAACTCGACGAACTTGCCGTGGAACTCGGCCCGCTCGTTCGTCCAGATTTCCTTCAACGCGGCCAATTGCTCATTGAGCAGCGCGCCTCGGGTGCGGGGATCGGTGCCGTGGTTGCGCATCTCCTCACGATTCCAGCCCGCGCCCACACCGAAGATCACTCGTCCGCCGGACACCAGGTCGAGGCTGGCGACCTCCTTGGCGGTGTGGATGAGATCGCGTTGGATCACCAAGGCGACGCCGGTACCGAGCAGCAGCCGGTCGGTCACCGCGGCCACCGCGCTCAACGCGACGAACGGATCGAGCGTCCGGTAGTAGATACGCGGCAGCTCGCCCCCGCCCGGATAGGGCGTCTCCCGGCTCGCCGGGATGTGCGAGTGCTCGGCGAGGAACAGCGAGTCGAACCCGCGCTCCTCGACCGCGCGGCCAAGTGCGGCGGGATGAACGCCTTCATCGGTGACGAACGTCGCGATGCCAAACCTCATGTGATCAACCAACCACGCGGAACACCCGTTTGTTCCCCCGCACCGGAAAGTCGCAGGCGACTTTGCCCGACCGCGAGCTAGACGTTGCGCCGGTACTGGCCGCCGACCTCGAAGAACGCCTCGGTGATCTGCTCGAGCGAGCACACCCTTGCCGCGTCCATCAGCACCCCGAACACGTTTTCGCCGCGGGTGGCGGCCGACCGCAGCGCCTGCAACGCCTCCTGTGCCTCGGTCCGGTGCCGCTGCTGGAAGTCGGCGAGCCGGTTCAGCTGCGATTGCTTCTCCGCCTCGGTCGCCCTGGCCAGCTCGACCACGGTCTCCTCGTCGTCACCGTGCGGACTGCGGAAGGTGTTCACCCCGATGATCGGCAGTTCGCCGTCGTGCTTGAGCCGCTCGTAGAGCATCGACTCGTCCTGGATCTTGCCGCGCTGGTATCCGGTCTCCATCGCGCCGAGCACGCCGACCCGTTGGGAGATCCGATCGAACTCCAGCAGAACGGCTTCCTCCACGAGGTCGGTGAGTTCGTCGACGATGAACGAGCCCTGTAGCGGGTTCTCGTTGTTGGACAGGCCCCATTCCTTGTTGATGATCATCTGAATCGCCATCGCCCGGCGCACCGAGCTCTCCGTCGGCGTGGTGATCGCTTCGTCGTAGGCGTTGGTATGCAGGGAGTTCGCGTTGTCGTACAGGGCACACAGCGCCTGCAGTGTGGTGCGGATGTCGTTGAAGCTCATCTCCTGCGCGTGCAGCGAACGTCCGGAGGTCTGCACGTGGTACTTCAGCTTCTGAGACCGATCGTTGGCGCCGTAGCGCTCCCGCATGGCCACCGCCCAGATCCGGCGCGCGACCCTGCCGAGCACGGTGTACTCGGCGTCCATGCCGTTGGAGAAGAAGAACGACAGGTTCGGCGCGAAGTCGTCGATGTCCATGCCGCGTGCGAGATAGGACTCAACATAGGTGAATCCATTGGAGAGCGTGAACGCCAGCTGCGAGATCGGGTTCGCACCTGCCTCCGCGATGTGATAGCCGGAGATCGACACCGAGTAGAAGTTGCGCACCCCGTGCTGGATGAACCATTCCTGGACATCAGCCATCATCCGCAGGGAGAACTCGGTGGAGAAGATGCAGGTGTTCTGCCCTTGGTCTTCCTTGAGGATGTCTGCCTGGACGGTGCCCCGCACATTGCGCAGCGCCCACTCGCGCAGATCCGCGGCCTCCTCGGTGGACGGTTCGCGGCCGTGCTCGGCGCGGAAGGCGTCCATCCGCTGATCGATCGCGGTGTTCAGGAAGAACGCCAGGATGGTCGGCGCGGGTCCGTTGATGGTCATCGACACCGACGTCGTCGGCGAGGTCAGGTCGAAGCCGTCGTAGAGGACCTCCATGTCCTCCAGCGTCGCGATCGACACTCCGGAGGTGCCGATCTTGCCGTAGATGTCCGGCCGCGTGTTCGGGTCGTGGCCGTACAGCGTCACCGAGTCGAACGCCGTCGATAACCGCTTCGCTTCGGAATCAGCGGACAGGTACTTGAACCGGCGATTGGTGCGGAAGGCGTCGCCCTCCCCCGCGAACATCCGCGCGGGGTCCTCTCCCTCTCGCTTGAACGAAAAAACTCCTGCCGTGTAAGGGAAGTAGCCGGGCAGGTTCTCTCGGCGCAGGAAAGCCAGCAGCTCGCCTGGATCGGTGTAGCGCGGCAGGGACACCCGTGGGATGCGACTGCCGGACAGGGTGTCCCGCCACAACTGAGTGTGCAGTTCCTTGTCCCGAACGGTGACCACGAGCTCGTCCTGCCGATAGGCGTCCGCCCGCTCGCGCCATTCGTCGAGCAGCCGCGCGGTGTCGGCGGCCACCCGACCCTCGGCTTCGGCGACCAGCCTGCCGATGGGCTCGGTGTCGGCACCGTCCGCGGCTAGTGCCTCTCGCCCCACCCGCAACTGTTCGGCCTTGCGGACCGCTTCGGCCTGCTCGCGGGTTCGCTCGTGGTACCCACGCACGATCTCGGCGATATCCGAGAGATACCTGGTCCGAGACGGGGGGATGATCGTGGTCGCGTCCGTCGACACCTTGCCCTCGACCGGGGACAGTACGCCGGCCGACACAGAGAGTCCTTTGTCCGCAAGACCATCCCGCAGATGGTGATAGAGGGCGGTGACGCCGTCATCGTTGAACTTGGCCGCGCTGGTGCCGAACACCGGCATGTCCTCGGGCGCTGCGCCGAAGGCCTCCCGGTTACGGACGAGCTGACGGGATACATCCCTGCGGGCGTCCTCGGCACCGCGTCGCTCGAACTTGTTGATGGCCACGGCGTCGGCGAAGTCGAGCATGTCGATCTTCTCGAGCTGGGACGCCGCACCGAACTCCGGCGTCATCACGTACAACGAGAGGTCGACGTAGTCCACGATCCCGGCATCGCCCTGACCGATGCCCGGCGTCTCCACGATGACCAGGTCGTAGCCTGCCGCCTTGCACGCGAGGATCGTCTCGTCGAGCCCGTTGGGGATCTCGCCACTGGTCGTCCTGGTGGCCATGGAGCGGAAGAGGACCGGGCTGCCCACATTGTCCGAGCCCGCCCAATGCCCCAGGCAGTTCATCCGGATGCGGTCACCGAGCAGCGCGCCGCCACCGCGCCTGCGCGAGGGGTCGATCGCCAGCACCGCGATCCTGAGCTTGTCCTCTTGGTCGAGCCGGAACCGGCGCACCAACTCGTCGGTCAACGAGGACTTCCCCGAGCCGCCTGTCCCGGTGATGCCCAGTACCGGAACGGTGCGGGCACGCGCCGCCTCGGCGATCGCGGAGCGCCACTCGGCGGGCAGGGTGCCGCGTTCGAGCGCAGTGATCACCCGAGCGAGCGTCGGCACATCACCCGAGAACAGCGCGTCCACCGATTCGGGAGACTGCGCGGACAGGTCCTGGTCGCAGTCGGCGATCATCGTGTTGATCATGCCGGGCAGGCCGAGCCGCTGACCGTCCTCGGGCGAGAAGATCCGGGCGACGCCACGGGAGTGCAGCAGTTCGATCTCGTCGCGCACGATGACGCCACCACCGCCGCCGTAGACCTTGACGTGCTCCGCTCCGCGCTCGGCGAGCAACTCGACGAGGTAGCTGAAGTACTCGACGTGACCGCCCTGGTAGGCGGATATGGCGACGCCTTGCACGTCCTCGGAGATCGCCGCGGTGACGACCTCGTCCACCGACCGGTTATGGCCGAGGTGGATCACCTCAGCACCCTGCGACTGCAGGATCCTCCGCATGATGTTGATCGACGCGTCATGACCGTCGAACAAGCTCGACGCGGTGACGAACCGGACGGGGTGCTCCGGGCGGTGCAGCTCAGGTGCCATACTTCCAAAATACTAGGACTTCCTACTAAATTGGAAGTGGCATCGCCCTGTGAGCCGCACCTCAGTGCCGACTAGCGCACGGCTAGCGCACACTCTCCTTGAGTGCTATCCACTGCCGCATTGCGTACTCCACCATGGTGATCAGGGTTTGTTTGACCGACTGCCGATCGCGCGCATCACACTGGATGACGGGAACCGACGCATCGATGGACAGCGCTTCACGCACATCCTCGATCTGGTGCTGCAGGAGACCGTCGAAGCAGTTCAAGCCCACGATGTAGGGCAAGCCCCTGTCCTCGAAGAAGTCGACCGGCGCGAACGAGTCGGCGAGCCGACGCGTGTCCGCGAGAACAACGGCACCGATCGCCCCGCGCACGAGGTCGTCCCACATGAACCAGAAGCGCTGCTGCCCCGGCGTGCCGAAGAGGTACAAGATCAGATCTTCATCCAGCGAGACGCGCCCGAAGTCCATCGCGACCGTCGTGGTGGCTTTGTTGGGCGTCGCGGCGAGATCGTCGATGCCCGTGCTGGCATCGGTCATCACCGCCTCGGTGGTCAGCGGCATGATTTCCGAGACAGAACCGACAAATGTCGTCTTTCCGGCACCGAATCCACCCGCGACCACGATCTTTGCCGAGGTCATGGTCGCCGGAGCCGTCTCGGGCTGCGCCAATTGATTGGCCTTATAGCCGACGGAGTCCACTCAAAACCCTTTCCATCAACAGCAGATGCGCCTCGGCGCCATCGGCACCAGAGATCGTTTTGTGCACCGTGATCAGACCGGCATCGGCCGCGTCACTGACCAGTACTCGTGCCACCCCGAGCGGCATACGCAGGTTCGCCGCGATCTCCGCAACCGATCGTGGCTGGGGGCATGCTTCCACGATCGTGCGATGCTCGATCCGGTCGGGTGCGCCTTCGGCGAGCACTCCTTGATTGGCGGAGACCAGAGTCTCCAGCTCCAATGCGTACTTCGCCCTGGTGCGTCCGCCCGTCAGCATGTACGGGCGAACCATCGCCGCCTCGTCCTCCGGCAGTGAGTGCGTACTCGCTACGGCTGGAATGACCTGTGTCGGTAGTCGGACCGACGCTGTCGTTGCCTGTTCGGAAAGATCCAACTCGGGCACGTCTCCACCCGATGTCGCTGCGTGCTCGGGCTCGCCGGTGGGATCAGGCGGTTTCGCCATCTCTGGCTTCGGAGAATCCGTCATCGCGTCATCCCACTGCCGCACCAAGCAGAGAACCGCCGGATCCCTGCAGCTGTGCGCGCAGTTCGGGAGTCAGGATCTGCCCCACCCGGTCGACGAGCAGGGTCATCTCGTAGGCCACCTGGCCGATGTCGCAGTTCGGGGCGGCGAGCACAGCGAGACAGGATCCGTCACTGATGGACATCAGCACCATCATGCCCAGTTCCATCTCGACCACGGTCTCGTTGACCGCACCTGCTTCGAAGCACCGGGCTGCGCCCTGAGTCAGGCTCACCAGTCCGGACGCCACCGCGGCGAGCTGGTCGGCACGGTCCAGCGGAAGCCGGGTAGATGAGGTGAGCAGCAGGCCGTCCGCAGACACCACGACCGCATGGGCCACCCCGGGCACTCGCTCCGCGAAATCGTTCACCAGCCAACCGAACTGGTTCTGCTGGGGCTGTGGCGAGGTCATTCACCCTCCATTTTCTTGCCTGTGTCACTCGACGTAGTGGTTGACGACGTCTGCCGTCCTCGGCGAACGCCTTGTTGGAAGCTGCTGAGCCGTCCGCGCAATGCGTCCGGATCGCGTTCTGGCGGTGGTGCCTTCGGCGCAGCCGGGCTTGCCATGGCCGAAGCACTGCCGGGCAGCAACTGCTCGCCCCTGCGCCGTCGCGGCAGGCCGGACTCGGTGAGCGCGGCAGGCTTGGCCTTGCCCACCGAGCTGCCCTCGGCCTGCTGCGTGCCGCGCTGGTGACGGGCTTTGCCCACCCCGCGCTGGAAGCTGCTCAGGCGGTTGCGCACGTCCTGCGGATCGCGGGCGGGCAGATCCGCGCGGCCCATGGCCGAGCGGCTCGGCGTGCTCGCGACCGGCTCCGGTGTCGCGCTACCCGGAAGCAACTGTTCGCCGCGCTGCCGCCGCGGCAGGCCCGCTTCGGTGAAGGTGGACGGTGCCGCCTTCTTCGAGATCTCCTGCACCGTCCGCCAATTGGCGTCGGCCGCGAAGTCCCAGGAAGGGACAGGCCGCTCGCTGCCCTGGCCGGCCTTCTCGGCCTTGGGGTCGGCCGACGTGCGGAACCACACCGACAACATCTCGTCGAAGATCGGCGTCGTCTCCGGCTTCGAGGTGGTTACCGGGTCGCTCAGCGGCTTGGCGGGTGCCGAATTCGCCGCGGCGCTCCACCAGTCCGACAGCGCGGAGGTACCCGGCTTGAACAGCGCCTCGCCCGATGGCAACTCGTCGCTCGCTGCCTTGACGCCGTTCTTCGGGGCGCCGACCGCGCCGTTGCCTGCCGCGCATTGCGGTAACGGCTGCTCGTCACCGGTGATCGGGCTGAACAACGCGGTGCCGGAGATCTCGACGTCCTTGGCCTGCTGTGCCGCCGAGCCGTTCGTGCCCGCCTCAGCAGAAGCCGAGGACCGCGGCAGTGGCAGCGCGGCTCCGTTGTTCCCGGCTCCCGACTTGGCCGAGACGGAGCCACCGAACGCGGACAGCGACGCGAAGCGGTCCCCGTTGGCACCGGTCTGGCGCCGCGGTAGCGGCGTGGCGTCGGTGATCGCAGGCATCTCGGAGGTCAGCGGACCACCGCCGGTACCCAGCACCAGGTCGGCGGGAACGGTCACTGTCCCGCGCACGCCTTCGATGCCCTTGCCGCCGTGCAGCGTGACACCGATGCCGTGCCTGCCGGCCAGCCTGCCGACGACGAACAGACCCATCCGGCGGGAGGCGACCAGGTCGACCGCGGACGCTTCGGTCATCCGCGCGTTGGCCTCGGCGACCTCGGCGGCGTTCATGCCGATGCCCTTGTCCAGGATGTCGATGGTCATCGAGCCGTTGCCACCCACAGTTGTGCACAGGGTGACCTGAGTTTCCGGCGGAGAGAACGCGGCCGCGTTGTCCAGCAACTCGGCGAGCAGACGCATCAAGTCGCTTGCGGCATGCCCGACCACCTTCGTGGTCGGCGGGGACTGCACCACGACGCGTTGGTACTGCTCGATCTCGGAGACGGCCGCGCGCAGCACGTCGGCGGTGCTGACCGGGCGACCCGAGCGCCTGGCGCTCTCCGAACCGGACAGCACCATCAGGTTCTCGTTGTTGCGCCGCATTCGGGTCGCCAGGTGATCGAGCTGGAACAACGTGGCCAGCTGATCGGCGTCCTCTTCGTCGCGCTCCAGCCGTTCGATCAGCTGAAGTTGCCGCTGCACCAGGCTCTGGCTGCGCCGGGACAGATTGACGAACACCGTGCTGTAGGCGGTGCGCATGCCCGCTTGCTCGACCGCGAGCCGGATAGCCTGCGTGTGCACCGCGTCGAAGGCGCGGGCGACCTGACCCAACTCGTCGGCGGAGGGCATCGGCACCGGTTCGATGTGGGTAGCTGTCACCCTGCCTTCCTGGATATCCCGGACGGCCGCGGGCAGTCGCTCGTCGGCCACCCGCATCGCGCTGTCGCGCAACACCCGCAACGATCGCAGGAGTTGCCTGGTGATCAACCAGACCACGGCGAGCGCCAGCACGAACGCAAGCACCAGCACCGCGGCGAGGATCCCCACTCCGGTGCGCGAGTCCGCGACCAACGCGCCGGACACGGTGGTGGCTTCGGAGCTCAGCCGCACGGTGACCGTGCCGAACTGCTCGAGGACCCGGCTCGAGCTGTTGGCCCATTCCCGCGACGAGACCTGCTGGATCGCCAGCTCCGACGGCGTACCGAGCTCACCGAGCACGGCACGGGCGAGCCGGTCACGGGTCGCGAATCTGGGCCCGCTCACCGTGGTGTCGAGCACCTGACGCTCCGCCGCGGTCGCCACCGCATTGAAGTCGTCCAGCCGGTCATCGATGCGCACTTCCGAGGTACGAACCTGGGTCAGCTCGGTCGGGGTCAGCACGCCACGCGCGACGCCGAACCCGACGAGCGCCTGCTGGATGGAGACCTCTTCGGCGGCTCCACGCAGGGCGCGCACCGCTTGCGGGGTTCCGCCGATGGCCTCGTCGCTGACCCGCGCGACCGCGGCCGCGTCCAGTTGAAGCAGCCCGCTGGTGACCGCCGAGTACTCCTCGATGGACTCAACCGGGTCGAGCGCTCCGGAGGCGACCTCCTCGCGCAGTTCCTTGAGCCCACCGAGCAGGTTGGTCGCCTCACTCACGGCCCCGCTGATTCCGGAGTCCAACTCGGTCGCCCGCGACGCGGCATCCATCACCGGTGGGATGCCCGCGTCTACCGCCGACCGCGCCTTCTTCAGCGCCGACGACGTCCCGGCACCTTTCGCCAGCACGGCCGCGGTCTTCGTGCGTTCCTCCTGCACCCGGTCGACGAGGGTGCCCACCTGTCCGCTCAACACCACCAGGCTGTCGATGCGCTCGTAACTGTGCGTTCGGCCCAGCTGACTACTGACAGTGGAGATGCCGAGTGCCAGCGCGATCATGATCGGAATGAGGGTGACGGCGGCCAGCTTCACCGGAAGCTTCCAGTCTCGCCACGCCACGAGCTTGCTCAGCCCCACCCGCCGCTGCGCGGGTTGCTGCGGTTCTTGTCCGAGTAGCTTCTCGACAGGAACTTGGTCATGTCCTGCATCGGTCACGAAAGTGACTCCCTGTCCAACGCGTTCGGCCCCAGTAGACGGTTTCGTGCTCTGATCTGTGCCGCACCCGCAAGGGTGCGAAACCTCCCTTCGATGCGGCACCTATCTCGATCACATCGGCCAACCTGAGCGGGAAGCCTACACCTATCAGGTGATACCACTATTCCCTCGACACACCCGCTCCTACCTGGGATTTTGCTGCGCTCCCTGATCAAAGGGAAGCCATTTCCACGACACCCCCGATAGCCAATTCCACTCGGTTACATGGAATTCCGCGGGCCCGAAGAGCCCGTCACCCATACGGCCCAATCGGGCGATCAAAGGTGCATAAAGTACTACGGAACGTGGCAATTCTGAGAAGTTACCGCGAAATCTACGCACGATGTTGTGGTATCACGGCCAGCTCTTTCGACCAACGACTACATCGTGTCCGATACTCGGCGCTATGCCGGCCTTGCAGCGAGCAACCGGCGGACCGGCCGCGGGCGCCCAGCGGACGAGTGACACGCTGCAGGGTATGAGCACAGCAGCGACCGCTACCGAGCGCGAGCACCCCGGCTCGGCAACACTCGATCGGATCCGCGCTTTCCTCGCGCAGGCACGACCGCAGGCACCGTGTCTGGTGATGGACCTAGACACGGTTGCTGCCAGCTACGCGACGCTGACCGAGGCCTTCGCCCCTGCCCGGGTCTCCTACGCGGTCAAGGCGAACCCCTCCCCCGCCATCGTCAGGGCACTCGCCCTGCGCGGCGCCGGATTCGACGTGGCCAGCCTTGGCGAGGTCGAGTTGTGTCGCGCCCAAGGCGCGGCTCCCGAATCGCTGTCCTTCGGCAACACCATCAAGAAGCCCGCCGACATCGCCGCCGCGTACGCCTACGGCGTGCGGGAGTTCTTCTTCGACGCACCGGGAGACCTGCGGAACATCGCGGAGTACGCGCCGGGGGCACGGGTGTTCTGCCGCCTGTTCGTGACCGCACCGGCCTGCGCGACGCCGTTCGGCCGGAAGTTCGGCTGCGCCGAGTCCGAAGCGGCCCAGTTGCTGGTTGGTGCTCACCGACTCGGGCTCGAGCCGGCCGGTATCGGCTTTCATGTCGGCTCCCAGCAGCTCGATGTGCACGCCTGGGACAGCGGAATCGCAGCAGCCGCACGGGTTTTCGGTGCCTGCGCAGAGCGCGGAATCCGGCTGAAGACACTGAACCTCGGCGGTGGTTTCGCCGCATGCTACACCGATCCGGCGCCCGCAGCCGTGGAGTACGCCGAGAGCATCGACAGCGCGCTGCGCAGACATTTTCCAGGCCACCCGCCTGAGCTGGTGCTCGAACCAGGCAGGGCGGTCGTCGCCGAAGCCGGGGTGATCCGCAGCCAGGTGATCTTGATAGCCCGAAGATCGCCTGTCGAGACACACCGTTGGGTCTATCTCGACGTAGGACGGTACAACGGTCTCGCGGAAACGGAGAACGAGGCAATCGCGTATCGGTTCCGGCCGGTCGCGAGCGCAGCCGGAGCCGAGAGCGGACCGGTCATCCTCGCCGGGCCGACCTGCGACGGCGACGACGTGCTTTACCAGCGCACTCCGTACCAGCTCCCGCTGTCGCTGGCCGCGGGTGACGAACTGGACATCCTCAGCGCGGGTGCCTACACCGCCAGCTATTCGTCGGTGGCGTTCAATGGACTTCCGCCGCTGCACACCTATTGCCTGTCCGAAGGAAAACTCCTCGATGACCGCTGATCGACCCGAAGCACTGTTCGCTGGGCGGCACGTCCTCGCCGAACTCGGCGGGGTGGACCCCGCCCTGCTCGACGACCCGGCGTTCCTCGAGCACGCCTTGGCCGGAGCGCTCACCGGGGCGGGCGCGACAGTATGCGACATCATCAGCCACCGCTTCCAGCCGCAGGGGGTGACGGTGCTGGCCATGCTGGCCGAATCACACGCTTCGGTGCACAGCTACCCGGAACTCGGCGCGGCATTCGTCGACGTGTTCACCTGTGGCGACGCCGCGGACCCGGAACTCGCGGTGACCCTGTTGACCGAAGCGCTCGGCACGGAGTCGGTACGCACCGACACCGTGCATCGTGGCATGAGCCGATCAGGCAGGAGCAGGTGCCTCGATGTCCACAGTGGATAGACCGCGGACCGTAGTTGAACAGCTTGCTCCGGGCATGAGCAGGGTGTGGTCGATCTCCGAGGTCATCAGCGAGGTCTTCACCCCGTATCAGCACGTCCTCATCGCAGGCACCGCCCACGGGATCACCCTGTTCTGCGACGACGAGCGGCAGAGCACCGAGGCCAGCCAACTCGTCTACCACGAAGCATTGCTGGTTCCTGCCCTGCTCCTGGCCGATCAGCTCAGCAGGGTGCTGGTCATCGGTTCGAGCGAGGGAGTGGTCAGCCAGCTCGCCTTGGCAGCGGGCGCCGAACGGGTCGACCACGTGGACATCGACGCGGTGGCAGTGCGGGCCTGCGCGGACCATCTTCCCTACGGATACACACCGGCCGGACTCGATGCCGCCGAGCACGGATCGGGGCCGGTAGCAGTGCACTACACCGACGGCTGGGACTTCCTGGCCGAGGTGAGCGCCCGCGGCGAGCGCTACGACGTGATCGTCGTGGACCTGCCCGACGAACACGCCGACGGCGAAGCCCAGCACAACCGCCTGTACAGCACTGAATTCCTGGCCCGATGCGCGGAAGCACTGGCCCCCGGTGGCGTGCTGACCAGCCAGGCAGGCTGTCCCACGCTCTGGCGCAACGAGACTCTGCTGCGGTCATGGCGACGGTTCACCGGCATGTTCGGCACGGTCGTGTACTTTGGATCGGACGAGCACGAGTGGGCGTTCCTGTCCGGCAGGCTTGACACGCTCGACGATCCGGTGGCGACGATGACCGCACGACTGGCCGGTGCGCGCTATCAACCGTCCTCAATGGACGCGGAGACCCTGCGCGGGCGCACGGTGCCACCACATTCGTTGACGTGCTCCGCGCCCTGAAGGGTGGGGGTTGCACCGATAGATTCGGTCAGAGCGTCTGCCCGGCCTTAACCCGGTGGGTCACGCTCCGCTCGGCGATGAACGATACGAATGGAACACAGCCCGCGAGCAGGACCAGCACCGCGCCCTTGATGGACCACCGCGCCTTGATGGCCAGGTCGATCGTGAGAGCCATGTAGATCATGTACACCACGCCGTGAATCGGCGAGTACACCGCGGACGGGGCCGGGTTGCCGAAACCGTACCTGATCACCATCACGACGAGCAGGCCGAGGAGGCCGAAGCCGGTTACGAACGCGGCCACCCGGAAACGCTGCAGCGGTCCGGCGAGCCTTGTGGCGGCACCGGTGTCGGTGGTGTCGTCAGCTTGCGTGGTCATCGTGTCGATCGGCCTTTCTCGATGGTGCTGAAGGGGGCCTTCGGTGCGTATACGGTACCGAAGGCCCCCTTC
>JBOHER010000231.1:0-3383 GCA_050701115.1 Haloechinothrix sp.
CGTCATAACCTGCCGCTTCGAGGGTGGGGAGCAGGGCCTGCCAGCCGAACGCACCGAGCACGACCACCGCGCGCAGGGTCGGGCGGAGCAACTCGAGTTCGCGCGCCAGCCACGGACGGCAGGCGTCGCGTTCGGCAGGCGTTGGCTTGTTGCCCGGTGGCGCGCAGTGCACCGGCGCGGTGATCCTGGTGCCGCGCAGCACCAGTCCGTCGTCGCGATGGGTCGCGTGCGGTTGCGACGCGAGCCCCACCGCGTGCAGCGCGGCATAGAGCACGTCGCCGGACCGGTCGCCGGTGAACATCCGGCCGGTCCGGTTCGCGCCGTGTGCGGCGGGCGCAAGTCCGACGATGGCCAGAGCCGCATCGGCTGGCCCGAAGCCGGGAACGGGACGCCCCCAGTAGATCTGGTCGGCGTAGGACGCCCTTTTGGTCGCGGCAACCTGTTCCCGCCAGGCGACCAGCCGGGGGCAGGCACGGCATTGGCTGACCGCGGCATCGAGTTCGGCGATACCGTGGGCAGCGTTCGGATTCAGCGGCTGGTGTCCAGGCACAAATCCCATTGTGACCGTGCTTAGAGTGATCACCATGGCGACCCAGGCTGCAGATGACATCGGGAAGACCCCCGACGAGGACACCGACCAGAGCGCGAACGGCACACCGGCGCGCAAACAGCCCGCCGATGACCTGGTGACCACCCAGCACACGCTGCGGGTCAAGCGCCGCAAACTGCGCTACACAGCCAAGACGGGTCGGGTCGTGCTACGCAAGGAGATCCTCACCGACGGCAAGTTCGACGGCCACATCGCCAAGGCGGAAGTCTTCCTCACCGCCTACACACTTGACGACGCCGAACCCGCCGAACGACCCGTGACCTTCGCCTTCAACGGCGGCCCCGGCTCGTCCAGTGTGTGGCTGCATCTCGGGCTGCTGGGGCCACGCCGGGTGCTCGCCGGTGACGTGGACGACCCCGTCACCCCGCCCTACGGGCTCGCCGACAATCCCGAAACCCTGCTGGCGCACAGCGACCTGGTGTTCATCGATCCGGTTTCCACCGGCTACTCGCGCGCGGCCGAGGGCGAGAAACCCGAGGAGTACCACGGGTTTTCCGGCGACCTCGAATCCGTCGGCGAGATCATCCGGCTGTGGACGTCCCGCAATGGTCGCTGGCTGTCCGCCAAGTTCCTGGCCGGCGAGTCCTACGGCACGCTGCGCGCCGCCGCACTCGCCGACCACCTGCAGAGCCGGTACGGCATGTACCTCAACGGCATAATGTTGATCTCCGCCGTGCTGGACATGGGAACGCTGGAATTCGACGGCGGCAACGAGCTTCCCTATCCGCTGTTCCTGCCGACCTATGCCGCCATCGCGCACTACCACGGCCTGCACCGAAGCCGCCCGCTCGACGACGTGCTGCGCGAGGCCGAGCAGTTCGCCGAGCGGGACTACCCGTGGGCGTTGGCGCGCGGCGCGCGACTGAGCGCCGAGGAACGCGCCTCCATTGTGGACCGAATCGCCGAGCTGACCGGGCTCTCGCCGGACTATGTCGACCGGGTGGATCTGCGCATCGAGCATGTTCGCTTCTTCACCGAACTGCTCCGCGACCGCCGCACGGTGATCGGCCGACTGGATGCCAGGTTCACCGGCTGGGACGCGGACTACGGGCGCGAGCATTTCAGCCAGGACCCGTCGTTCAGCGCGATCACGGGGCCCTTCACAGCTGCCTTCAACCACTATGTGCGCGACGAACTGGGCTACGCCAACGATCTGCCCTACGAGATCCTCAGCCTCGGCGTGAACTCGGCCTGGTCGTACAAGGAGTTCGAGGGTAAGCACATTTCCGTGCTGGACAAGCTGTCCGCCGCGATGCGGGCCAACCCGCACCTGCACGTGCATGTCGCATTCGGCCACACCGATGGGGCGACCCCCTACTACGCCGCCGAACACTCACTGGCACACCTGGCGATCCCGGAATCCTTACGGGGCAACATTTCCCGCGCGTACTACCCATCGGGACACATGATGTACGTGCACGAGCCGACGCGGATCCAACAGTCCAAGGACCTGGCGGAATTCGTGCGGAGTGCATCGCGCCCGTGAGCGGCTCACGCCTGACGGAGTTTGTGACGCCCCCAATGGGCATCAGGGCCGTCCAACGTCCCCAATGTGGCTGTGAGGGGACATCTGCACCCGCCGCTAATCGGCAAGGCTCAGCGCGATGCCGTCCAGGATGTCGTGTTCGCTGACGATCAGGTCAGTCGGGCCGCCACGCTGGCCGAGCTGTTCGGCGAGCACCTGCACGATCAGCGCGCCGCCGCCGATGACGTCCACCCGTCCGGGGTGGATCACCGGATTGCGCGCCCTGGTGTCGTGGTCTGAATGCAGCAGCGTGTGTGCGGTGCGCTCGAGGTCGGCGGGCGTCAGCTTCGACAGGTGGGTGCGCTCCGGATCATAGGCGGGCAGTTCCTGGGACACCGCCGACAACGTGGTGACCGTGCCGGCCACCCCGATCCAGGTTCTGGCCGCCGACACGTCCACGGTGTCGAAGGCCCCCGCCAGCACCTCGGCGGCGAACTGCCGCCCGGCCGCGATCTCGTCCTCGGTCGGCGGGTCCGAGCGCAGCGTCCGCTCGGTGATGCGGACACAACCGATGTCCACCGACTTGGCGGCCAGCACGGTTGCCTGCTTGCCGTCCCATTCGCCGAGCACAAGCTCGGTGGACCCACCGCCGACATCGACGACGAGGAACGGGCCGTCATCGGGGTCCTGCTCGCCCACCGCCCCGGTGAAGGAAAGCCTGGCTTCGGTGTCCCCGCTGATCACCTCGGCTCGGACGCCAAGAGTCTGCTCGGTCATCTCGAAGAACGCGTCCCGGTTGCCCGCGTCCCTGGTCGCAGAGGTGGCCACCATGCGCACCCGCTCGACGCCCTTGCGCCGGGCCGCGATGGTGTAGTCGGCGAGGGCAGCCCGGGTCCGCTCGATGGCTTCAGGGGCAAGCACACCGGTCGCGTCCACGTCCTGCCCGAGGCGCACGATGCGCATCTCGCGGTGCAGGTCCCTGAGGAAAGTCGTGCCATCGTGATTCGGCAGCAACTCGGCGACCAGCAGCCGGATGGAGTTCGTCCCACAGTCGATCGCGGCAACCCTAGGCATGCCCCCAACATACTGCCGCGCGCAGCGCGTCGATGGGGGGCGGTGGCCGGGCGAGGGGCTGGCCAGACTACGTGGTAAGACGGACGCATGCCTGAGGCGCTGCGCACACTGACCGTGCTTCGGCATGCGAAGTCCGACTGGCCGGATGGCGTCCCGGACTTCGACCGCCCGCTCGCCGATCGCGGCCGCGCCGAGGCTCCGGTCGCCGGGCGCTGGCTGCGGGAGCACTGGCCG
>JBOHER010000232.1:0-30385 GCA_050701115.1 Haloechinothrix sp.
GTCCTGAGCCGCGGCCGCCGCCCTCGCCGCCGCGGCGATGCCAAGGGCGGCGAGCCGGATCGGCGTGGTCACCGCGCCACTCTGACAGCTCGGCCCCCACCGCACCCGCGGTCATTGCGATCTGCACATCGGTCCGCCATTGGGCCCGCAGGTCGTTGACCACGGCCTCGGCGCGCTCGAACTCGCCGCGCCCGACGAGCAGATACGCGCCGACAGCCCCCATCCGTGCCGCGGGCACAGTGGGCGCGCCGCGTCCCCTACTCGGCAGATCGTCGGTCGGCCACCGCCCACACACGTACTCAGGTACAGCGTGCGGGCACTGAGCTCCAAGCCGAACCCGCTCCACGGCAGGCCGATCTCGGCGGCGCGCTCGGTGCCTTCGCGGTAGACCCGCAGCGCATCGGCGAACTCGCGTCGGCCTTGGCCCCGAGATCACCCACCGCACGCGCGTCGGCCACCGCGGCCAGCGCGCTGTCCTGAGCATCACCGAAACGATGAACTCCGCGAAGGATCGTCGCCCGGGTGGCCAGCACCCATGCCCGCACCCTGCTGGGTCCCGCATCGGCGACCAAGTGCCACGCACGCTCGATCGCAGCGGGCGATTCCATCTCCGTGCCATCCATAGACATCAGTGCTTCGGCGAGCCTGCGCCACGTACCCGCGGCCCGTTCCGCGTCGATGCGGGCATCGGCCGGTTGCTTTTCCAGCAAGTCGACGGCCGAGCGCGCGAAGGCGATGGCCCGCTCGGGTTCGCCCGATCTGCCCGCGAAGTAGGAGGCCTCGTGCATGAGCTTCAGCTCATCGACGCCGGGTGGACGCCGGTCGACCGGTACCGCATCCCAGATCCGCAGTGCCTGCTCGATGTGGCGCAGCGCCGACCCGGGCGCGCCCAGCGTCTCCGCTTCCTCAGCGGCCCGCAGCGACGCGGCGAGCGCGGCAGGCAGGTCGTTGCTCTCCAGGCTGTGGTGCGCAAGCAGGGCGGACTGCCCCCGGCCGGTTGTCCCGAGGAGCCGGGCGGCATACGTGGCGTGCAGCCGAGTGCGCTCACTGGGCAGGAGGTCTCCATATGTAGCTTCGCGCAGCAAGGCATGCCGGAACGTGTAGTACTTCTTTCCCTCGATCACCACGACGTGATGCGCGAGCGCTTCACGCAACGCTTCGTCCAGAGCCAGCTCATCGAGGCCGGAGACGTCGGAGAGCGCGGAGTGCGCGACGCCGCCGTCGGCAACCGAGATGATCCGGACCACCCGCTGGGCCGACGCGGACAGCCGTTCCAGCCGGGCGAGCAGAACGTCGGCCAGCGCGGCGGGCATGCCGTCGTCGCGCTCCGCGCAGGAGGCAAGCAGTTCCTCGGCGAAGAAGGCGTTGCCCTCCGAACGCGCCACGATACTTTCCACCAGTTCGGGATCGAGTGGATTCTCGCACAGCGCGGCCACGAACTCGCGTGCCTCATCCGTACCGAAGGGCGCCAGCTCGAGCCGCTCGACGGTGGGCAGCCGGGCGAACCCGGCGAGCATCGGCCGCACCGGGTGCCGCCGGTGCACATCGTCCTGACGGTAGCTGGCCAGCACCAGCAGGCGCTGCGTACGCAGCCGGGCGAGCAGGAAGGACAGCAGGTCACGAGTGGAGCTGTCCGCCCAGTGCAGATCCTCCACCACCAGCACGACCACCCGCTGCGCGGCGAGGTCGGTGAGCACCCCTAGCACGGCTTCGAACAGCTGGAGCTGACCGAGATCCTGACTGTCGAGCCCGCGATACTGCCCTTCGTACTCGACGGAGGACGGGACCCTTCCCGTGCTCGGCGGCGCGGCCACCACCTGGGGAAGAAGGCGGCCGAGCGCGGGCCCCGCGGCGGCGAGTGACTCGTCGCCGGAACCGGCCAACGGGGCGAGCGCGTCGGCGAAGGGAAGATACGGCAGCCCCCCTTCGGCCATGTCCAGGCAGCGCCCAGTGAGCACGAGCGCTCCCTCCGCATCGGCCCACTCACCCAGGTCGGTGATCAGCCGAGTCTTGCCGGCCCCTGCGTCTCCGGCCAGCACAACGCCGCACGCCTCACCGCGTTCCGCGCGGGCGAAAGCCGCCCTGAGCTGGCGCAGTTCGGCGCGGCGACCCACCAGCGGTATTCCCGAACCAAGCCTCGGCATGAGGCTTATTGTTCCGTATGGGGCCGACATCATGTGTCTTATTCGTAAGTCGGGCTATTCACCACGGCGCGCTCACCTCATTCACGCCCCTCGCCTGCAGTCAGTCGTCGCGAGCCACCCTCAGGGCGGCCCCCGCCAACTGCCTTGTGAATAACCCTCCATGTGTCGGCTACCGAGCGGCTGCCGCCCGCGGGGCGCACCTTGGCCAACTTCCACCAGGGGCGAGCCTTGCGCGGACGCGGCCGGCGAGACCGTGCCACATCCCGTTTGAGCTGCTCGGTGCGGTAAGCCACCTCGGCCTGCACCGCGTCGTAGTTCCAATACCCGTTCATGATTCGGCCTCTTCGGATCCTCTGCTCTGCACTGCCAGAGCCAAGGTTCGTGCGCAGGGGCACCGCCGGGCATCGGATAATCACGCATCATCGGCGTCGCCGGGCCCTTACTTCCGCCCGTCCCCCTGCTCGCCGGAGGTAAGGAGGTTACGAGAGCTACCTGATGACCCGGAGCAGGCCTTCCTGGACCACGGTCGCGATCAGCGTGCCGTCGCGGGCGAAGAACCGCCCGGTGGCCAGGCCCCGCGAACCGGAGGCGGTCGGCGAATCGGTGTCGTAGAGAAACCACTCATCGGCACGGAACCCTCTGTGGAACCACAACGCATGGTCCAAGCTGGCCCCGAGCACCTTGTCCATCTCCCAGTAGACGCCGTGTCTGGCCAATGCGGAGTCGAGCAAGGTCATGTCGGATGCGTACGCCAGCACGCACACGTGCAGCAGTTCGTCGGCGGGCAGCGATCCGTCGGCGCGCATCCAGACCTGGTTTCGTCCCGCCCTGCCACCCGACATCCGGGTCACCCACGGTGGATCGTTGACGTAACGCAGGTCGATCGGCCGCTGCTGCCGGTGGGTGGACAGCTGTTCACCGACCTCGCTCATCCGCTCCCGCAAGGTCGGCAGCGACTCAGGATCGGGTACGTCGGGCATGTCCGTGGTGTGCTCAATGCCGCTCTCCCGCTTCTGGAAGGAGGCCGACAGCGCGAAGATCGCCTTACCGTGCTGGACCGCGACCACCCTGCGCGTGGTGAACGACCGCCCGTCCCGGATGCGGTCGACCTCGTAGATGATCGGCACCCTCGGATCGCCACCCCGGATGAAGTAGGCGTGCAGAGAGTGCACATGCCGCTCCGGTGCGACGGTACGACCGGCAGCAACGAGGGCCTGGCCCGCTACCTGGCCACCGAAGACCCGCACCGGCGACTGCGGTGGCGAGAAGCCCCGGTAGATGTTCTCCTCGATCTTCTCCAGATCCAGTAGTGCGACCAGCCGGTCGAGCGCGGGCTGGCCGCCGGCCGCCACGGTTTCCTGGTGCACTGAATCGCTCACCCGATCACCCTATGCGGACTCGGCGCTCAGGCGTGGTCCTCCTCGCCGAGCCGGTGCACCCGGATCAGGTTGGTCGAGCCCACCGTGCCCGGCGGCGAGCCCGCGACAACAACGACCAGGTCTCCCCGCTGGTACCGCCCCATGGCCAGCATGGCGTGGTCGACCTGGCGCACCATGGCGTCGGTGGATTCCACCGGCGGCACGATCCGTGCCGTGGTACCCCAGGTGAGCGAGAGTTGGGAGCGCACGCTCTCCAACGGCGTGAACGCCAGCAGTGGCAGCCGGGTGTGCAGGCGAGCGAGCCGCCGCACGGTGTCTCCCGACTGGGTGAACGCGACCAGGGCTTTCGCGTTCAGCCGCTCCCCGATGTCCCGTGCCGCGTAGGAGATCACGCCACGTTTGGTGCGAGGGACATGGCTCAGTGGCGGCACCGTGGTCGACTCGCCCTCGACCGCGGTGATGATCCGGCTCATCGTCTCGACGGTCTCGATCGGATAGCGGCCGACGCTGGTCTCGCCGGAGAGCATGACCGCGTCCGCCCCGTCCAGTACGGCGTTGGCCACGTCGGATGCCTCCGCGCGGGTCGGCCGGGAGTTGTTCATCATGGAGTCGAGCATCTGCGTCGCCACGATCACCGGCTTGGCGTTCTCCCTGGCGATCTGGATCGCCCGCTTCTGCACCAGGGGCACCTGCTCGAGCGGCAACTCGACGCCGAGGTCTCCGCGCGCGACCATGACGCCGTCGAAGGCCAGCACAATGGCCTCCAGGTTGGCGACGGCCTCGGGCTTCTCCAGTTTGGCGATCACCGGGATCCGGCGCTTGCCCATCCGGTCCATCACCTGGTGCACGAGTTCGATGTCGGCGGGCGAACGCACGAAGGACAGCGCGATGAAGTCTGCCCCGAGCTCAAGCGCGAACTCCAGATCCTCGACGTCCTTTTCGGACAGAGCGGGGACGGAGACGTCCATACCGGGCAAGGAGACGCCCTTGTTGTTGCTGACCGGTCCGCCCTCGGTGACCTCGCAGACGACGTCTGGCCCTTGGACGCCGCTGACCACAAGGCCCACCCTGCCGTCGTCGACGAGCAGCCGGTCCCCCGGCTTCGCATCGTCGGCGAGCCCTTTGTAGGTGGTGGAAACCCGATCGTGCGTTCCTGGCGTGTCCTCCACGGTGATCCGCACGATGTCGCCGGTACGCCACTCCACCGGGCCACCTGCGAAGGTGCCGAGCCGGATCTTGGGGCCCTGCAGGTCGGCGAGGATGCCGAGGGGTTTCCCGGTCGCTTCAGCTGCCGCGCGAAGCAGTTCGTACACCTGCTTGTGGTCGCTGTGTACGCCGTGGCTGAAGTTCATCCTTGCAACGTTCATGCCCGCGTCGATCAGGCTTCGCACCTTCTCGGGGGTCGCGGTTGCCGGGCCCATCGTACAGACGATCTTCGCGCGTCGAGTCACGTTCAGACAGCCTAGACCGTCGTGCTGGACCGATCCAGTGGGCCTCGCGAAACAGCCGGCGAACACCGGTTCCCGTCGGCGAGCTGGCCGTTCCCGTCGCCGAGCTGGCCGTTCCCGTCGCCGAACTGGCCGTTCCCGTCGCCGAGCTGGCTAGGCGCCGGCCGCCGAGCTGACCCCGACCCGGTCGGCTGCCCACTCGTTGAACGGACGCAGCTGCTGCCAGGCCGATCGGACCCGATCGAGGCAGGCGGGTTCGTGCAGGACGTCGTCTGGTTCCCACGTGCGCAACGCGTAGAGCGACTTGTGCCGCAGCAGATCCAGCCGAGGATGGTCCGCGGCGAATCCTCGTGGCCTGGTGGCCAGCCGCTCCCCCTTGATCGCCCAACCCTCGTCACGCAGGCCCACGATGATCTGTGCCAGCGCCGAGCCGTGCAGGTCGCTGTCCACCGCCGACCGGAAGCGCGCCAGCTGATCGGTGGCGAGGTGAAAGCATCCGCCGCCCACCCGCAAACCGTCTGAGGACACCTCGACGTAGTAGCCGCCGCCGCCTCGGCCCCGCTCGACGACGGCGCCGCAGTGCGTCTTGTACGGACTCTTGTCCCGGGCGAAGCGCACGTCGCGATGGGGCCGGAACACCTTTCCGTTGGACAGACCTGCGGCGAATTCGACTTCGAGGTCGGCTAGCAACGCCTCCATCGGGGCGCGCACGTCACGTTGGTAGATGGCCAGGTGGTCGTCCCAGTACGCCTTGGAGTTGTCCGCGAGTAGGCCGTCGAAGAAGTCGATGGCCTGCTCGCCGAAGCCGGTGAATCTCACGACAGCAACGATAGGGCGTCACCGTTCGCGTCCTCCGGTGAACAGGACAACTTGCTGGAAGGTCGGGCGGTTCTGCCAGTCGATCGGCCGCACTCCGATCAGGCCTGATCCGCCCCACCGTGGGCTGAGGCAGCCGGGATGGCGGGTGCTGAAAGACGCCATCAGTGCGTTGGGTGCGGTGAAAGCCGCTTTCAGTGCATCCAACGCGCCCAAAGCGTCTTTCAGCGCGGGGCGAGGACCCACCCAGCGACGACCCACCCTTGCCACGCCGTCCGTCGGGGCTACCCGAAGAACACCTCGGCTTCGGCGTAGCGGTCCTCGGGCACGGTCTTCAGCTTCGCGGTGGCCTCGGCAAGCCGCACCCGCACGATGTCGGTGCCGCGCAAAGCGACCATCGTGCCGAAGTCTCCCTCGGCCACCGCATCCACCGCGTGCAGGCCGAACCGGGTAGCCAGCACCCGGTCGTACGCCGTGGGTGTGCCGCCGCGCTGGGTGTGACCGAGCACCACCGCGCGGGATTCCTGCCCGGTCCGCTGGGCGATCTCCTCGGCCAGCCAGGTGCCGACACCGCCGAGCCGGACATGCCCGAAGGCGTCCTTCTCCCCCGAGTGCAGCATCTCCGCGCCGCCTTCCGGTACCGCGCCCTCGGCGACCACGATGATCGGGGCGTACATGCGCTCGAAGCGGCGCTCCACCCACTCCACCACCTGCTCCACCGAGAACGGGTGCTCCGGCACCAAGATCACATTCGCGCCGCCCGCAAGTCCCGAGTGCAGGGCGATCCAGCCCGCGTGCCTGCCCATCACCTCGACCACCAGCGCGCGGTGGTGCGACTCGGCCGTGCTCCGCAACCGGTCGATCGACTCGGTCGCGATGTGCACCGCGGTGTCGAAACCGAACGTGTAATCGGTCGCGTCCAGGTCGTTGTCGATGGTCTTGGGCACGCCGACGACGCCCATTCCGTCGTCGGTCAGCCGCTTGGCCACCCCGAGGGTGTCCTCGCCACCGATCGCGATCAGCGCGTCGACGCCCTCGTCGGCGAGCACGGTCCTGATCCGCTCCGCACCGCCGTCTTCCTGGTACGGGTTGGTGCGTGACGAGCCGAGGATCGTGCCGCCCCGGTCCAGAATGTCCTCAACGTCATCGAGGCCGAGCTGCCTGCACGAACCCGTCAGCGGGCCCTGCCATCCGCTCCGGAATCCGACGATCTCCCATCCGTGCACCTCGATGCCCTTGCGCACCACTGCCCGGATCACCGCATTCAGACCCGGGCAATCGCCGCCACCGGTCAGCACGCCGACTCGCATCAATCCTCCGCAGTAGTCCAGATCACAGTCGCGCGTCCACCCTAGTCATGAGCACTGGATCGGTGCGGGCACCCCTCATACGCCTGCTAGGCTCTGCCCCATGCAGCGCTATTTCTGGTTTAGCAAGCCGGCCCCGGGTGGGCACGGCGGCGAAACCATGCGCTGACTCTTCCACCCCCGAGCCGGTACCCAGACAAGGGCAAGCCGGCTCGGCGATCGCGGGGCCGCTTGCGGAAAGGAACCCCCGCCGTGTCGCACCCCCCAGCATCGCCCCGGCACGCCGCCCTCGTGGCCGCGCCCTCCGATGCCGCCCATCTCGAGCTGAACAACCAACGCGTGACCGGGATCAGCCCCCTGCTGTCCCCCGCGTTGCTCCGCCAGGACTTCCCGCTGGACGTAGCCGCGGCCAAAATGGTCAGTCAGGGCCGCAAGGACACCAGCAACGTCCTTGACGGCACCGACGATCGGTTGCTGGTGGTGGTCGGGCCCTGCTCGGTACACGATCCGGTCGCGGCAGTGGACTACGCGCGACGCCTCGCCGAGCGCGCGGAGCACCTGCGTGATCGGCTGCACGTGGTGATGCGGGTGTACTTCGAGAAGCCGCGGACCACGCTGGGCTGGAAGGGCTTGATCAACGACCCCGATCTGGACGGCAGCTTCGCGGTCAACAATGGCCTGCGCCGCGCCCGCCAACTGCTGCTGGACGTGTCGGCGCTCGGCCTGCCGGTCGGCTGCGAGTTCCTCGACCCGATCACCCCGCAGTTCATCGCGGACACCGTCAGCTGGGGTTCGATCGGCGCGCGTACCGCGGCCAGCCAGGTGCACCGGCAGCTGTGCAGCGGCCTGTCCATGCCGATCGGGATCAAGAACTCCACCGAAGGCGACGTGCAGGTGGCCGTGGACGCCACCCGCGCGGCGGCCGCCAGCCACGTATTCCCCGGCATCAACGATGACGGCCTGGCCGCACTGCTCACCACGGCAGGCAACCCGGACTGCCATGTGATCCTGCGTGGCGGCGCAGCGGGACCGAACTACGACGCGGACACCGTGGCGGACACCCTGGCCAAGCTGGACAAGGCCGGCTTGCCCCAGCGCATCATCATCGACGCAAGCCACGGCAACAGCGGCAAGGACCACCACAGGCAGGCCGAGGTGACCGGTGAGATCGCCGAGCGCGTCGCGGCAGGCGAGCGCGGCATCGTCGGTGTGATGATGGAGAGCTTCCTCGCAGCGGGACGTCAGGATCTCAGCCTCGGTAAGGCAGACGAGCTGGCCTACGGGCAGAGCATCACCGATTCATGCATGGACTGGGAGACCACGCGCGAGCTGCTCGACCGGCTGGCCGAGGCGGTGGCGGCCCGGCGCTGACAGCTAACTACCGGGCAAGCCGAGCCTGCGCCGTTCCTCCTCCAACACCCGCCAGCGTTCCAGGTTGTGCCGCGCGTCGGCGAGGGCGTCATGCGCGTCCGTCGGCGCCGCGGGCAGCTTCGGTTTTCCCAGATCCTCCCACCGCTGCCGCAGATCACGGGTGAAGCGAGGAAGCTGCCGCGGCAAGGAGGGCATCGGTCCCCACAGCTGAGCTAGCGCCACGTGGTCGTATGCGGCGAACCACGCCCACAGCTGCACACCGCCCGGGGGCTTGCCGATGAACGCGAGCAGATCCTCCCGGATCTGCTCCCTGCTGCGCCAGGCCTTGTCGCTCGGCGAGGGAAGTTTCGGCAGCACGTGCTCCCGCACCCACGGACCGGCCTTGTCCGGATCGAACTGGGTGGAAACCGCGTAGAACTCGCGTCCGGATTCGCTGACGACACCGATCGAGACCAACTCGATGGTCAGGCCGTCCTCGATGAACTCGGTGTCGTAGAAAAATCGCACCCGGCAACCGTAATCGTTCGACCGTACCGGGCCTCGAAGACCTCAGCTCGCCTTGGTTCGCGGGGTCCGGTCGACAGCCAGCGCGGACTCCCGCGGGGCCGCGGCGACCGTGACCCCCGCGCGATTCGCCAACAGCTCCTTGGCCTTGGCGGCGTACATGTCCACGTACTCCTGCCCGGACAACTCCATCAACGCGTACATGACCTCGTCGGCGATCGAGCGCTCAACGAAGCGGTCACCCGAGAGCCCCGCATAACGGGAGAAGTCGAGTGGCTTGCCGATGCGGATCTCGATGCGCTTGGGCCACCACATCTTCGATCCGATCGGGTTCACCTGGTCGGTTCCGATCATGGCGATCGGGATGATCGGCGCCTTGGCCTCGAGCGCGATCCGGGCGAGGCCGCTCTTGCCCTTGTACAGCCTGCCGTCGGGAGAGCGGGTGCCCTCCGGGTAGATGCCGAGCAGGCGCCCTTCCCGGAGCAACCGGATCCCTGTGTCCAGCGCGGCCTGCGCGGCCGACCCGCCGGAGCGGTCGATCGGGAACTGCCCCGCCCCGGTGAAGAACCACTTCTGCAGCTTGCCCTTGACGCCCTTGCCGGTGAAGTACTCGCTCTTGGCCGGGAACGTGATCCTGCGCTTGACGTGACAGGGCAGGAAGAAGGAGTCGACGACGGCGAGGTGGTTGCTGGCCAGGATGGCGGCTCCCGATGAGGGAATGTTCTCCGCACCGGTCACCTTGGTCGGCCAGAACAGGCGCAGAATCGGTCCCAACAGCACATACTTCAGGAGCCAATACAGCACCCTGCACCTCTCCTCGTGATCTCCGGCCGTCGCACCAGGGTACGAACGTGCCAGCCGATTGCACAACGTCGAACACCCTGTTACCGCAAGTACTTGACCGATCTCACACGGTTGGGCGCGTGGGCGAAAGCGATCCGCGTTGGCCGATGCCAATCCCGCTGCTCGTGCGACCATGAGAGGTGAGGAGCAGAGGAAGTGAAGCCATGCCCGTAGTACCCGGTGCGGAACCTTTCGCGCACGACGGCTCACCCGATGTCGGCGTGCTGCTCTGCCACGGCTTCACCGGCACGCCTGCCAGCATGCGCCCGTGGGGTGCCCACCTCGCCCGGTCGGGCTGCACCGTCCGTGGCCCACGACTACCCGGCCACGGCACGACCTGGCAGGAGATGAACCGCACCAGGTGGCAGGACTGGTACGGATGCGTGCGCTCCGAGATCACCGAGCTGCTCGCGACCTGCTCCTCTGTGTTCATGTTCGGGCAGTCCATGGGCGGCACGCTGACCTTGCGCATCGCCCAGGAGTTCGGCGATCAGATCGCCGGTATAGCCTTGGTCAATCCCTCCGTGCTGAGCCTGCGCCGGGACATGGCATTGCTGCCGGTCCTCTCCCGATTCGTGCCATCGGTTGCCGGCCTCGGCGGCGACATCGCGAAGCCGGGAGCCAAGGAGCTGACCTACCCGCGAACGCCACTTCGTGCCGCCGCCAGCCTGGTCGAACTGTGGAAGGTGGTCAGGCAGGATCTGCACAAGGTGACGCAGCCGATTCTTCTGCTGCACTCGCTCGTTGACCATGTGGTGGAGCCGGTGAACTCGCGCGTGGTCGCGGCCGGGGTGAGCAGCGCCGACATCACCGACGTGATCCTGCGCAACAGCTTCCATGTCGCCACGCTCGACTACGACGCGCCACTGATCTTCGAGCAGAGCGTGCGGTTCATCGAGCAAGCGCGGGCCGCCCGAGTGGATACCCCAGCATGAGCAGAACAGACCGCCCCGACAACGACCGGCCCGACGACCTCGACGCGGTATTCAGCGAGATCGTCGCCGATCTGCGCGCGGAAGGCTTCGGCTCGAGCGCCGAGCAGACCGACCCGGGTGAGAACACCGGCTACCGGGATGATCCAAGCCCGGAGTCCGGGGTGCGCGGTAGTCCCACCACCAGCGACTGGCGTTCCGGCGGAGTGGGCTGGGACTCGACCATGCTCTCCGGCGACGGTGCCGACACCGACTCTGACGACGACCATTTCGTGCCGCCGGAGCCGCCTCCGCTGCCGAAGCTGACCAGAGCCGCCATCATGGTGCTGGCCTTCTTCGGCGTCGGGCTGCTGCTACTCGTCGCACCCGGTGTGCTCGGTATCGGCACTAACGTCGCCACACCGCTCGGCATCCTCGCGCTGGCCACCGGACTGGGTTTCCTGTTGCTGCGCTCCCGTGAGGGGCCCCCGCCGGGCGCCGACCCGGACAGCGGCGCCCAGGTCTAGGAAGGCCCAGGTCGAGAAAGGCCCAGGTCGAGAAAGGCACTGCGGTGAAGATCGACTTCGTACCTTCACAACGGTCCACGGTCGGAGCGGAGTGGGAGCTCGCGCTGGTTGAGCGGCGCAGCGGTGAGCTCACCTCGGTGGCCGAGCGAATCCTGACCGACGTGTGCCCGGCGGGACGCGACGAGCACCCGAAGATCAAGCAGGAACTGCTGCTCAACACCGTCGAGATCATCACCGACATCTGCGACACGGTGGCTGAGGTCGCCGGCGACCTGGCAGGCACACTTGAGGAGGTGCGGGAAGTCACCGACCCCATCGGGGTGGAGATATTCTGCGCCGGAACTCACCCGTTTTCCACGTGGTACCAGCAGAAAGTCACCGACAAGGAGCGCTACGCCAAGCTCATCGACCGCACCCAGTGGTGGGGCAGGCAGATGCTGATCTACGGCGTGCACGTACACGTCGGCATTGAGCACCGGGACAAGGTGCTGCCCATCCTGGACGCGCTGCTGAACTACGCCCCACACCTGCAAGCGCTGTCGGCATCCTCGCCGTACTGGGGTGCCGAGGACACCGGATACGCGTCCAACCGGGCGCTGATGTTCCAGCAGTTGCCCACCGCGGGCCTGCCGTTCCAGTTCCGGAAATGGGAGGAGCTGGAGAGTTACGTCGACGACATGTACGTGACCGGTGTGATCGACAACTTCACCGAGATCCGCTGGGACATCCGGCCGTCACCGCACTTCGGCACGGTGGAGATGCGGGTCTGCGACGGATTGCCCACGCTGGAGGAGGTTGCCGCCATCGCGGCGCTCACCCAGTGCCTCGTCGACGACTTCAGCAGCAGGCTCGATGCGGGCGAGACCCTGCCCACCCTTCCCCCGTGGCACGTCCAGGAGAACAAATGGCGGGCCGCCCGCTACGGCATGGAGGCCGAGGTCATCCTGGACGCCGCGGGCACTGAGCAACTGGTCACCGAGTCCATCGCGAAACTCCTGAACCGGCTGGAGCCGGTCGCCAAGCGGCTGCACTGCGATGCCGAGTTGCGTGGCGTGCAGACCATCATGCGCTACGGAGCCAGCTACCAGCGCCAACGCGCGGTGGCACGGGAACACAACGGCAGCTTGAAGGCCGTGGTGGCCTCCCTCATCGCCGAGATGCGTGACGGCATCGCCAAGGAGTGAGCGTCAGCTCGCCTGCTCATGAACCATGCTGAGCAGGGCTGCCGGACCGAGGTGGCCTGCCCCTTCTGCTTCGGCCCTGGCCCGCAGCTCCCGATCAGCGGTCACCACCACGACGTGGTCACCACCGCGGGCGCTCCGCGCCCCCTTGGCGACCGCGATGATCGCCGAGTCGCCGTCCCGCTCGGCAGCGACAACCTCGACACCTTCGCCGGACTCGATGCCACGGGCCCGGCCCTCCACCACCAGCACGATGCGCGGCCACCAGGACCAGTGCGCGTCGGCTGGCAGCCCGTCATGCACCGCGGGCACACCGGCGCGGACGAGTGCGGCTAGCTGATCCCTGAGCCTGCCGGTCGCCCCGGCTCGATCCTTCCACCATCCGTCCGGCCGCGAGCCGACCACATTGGCCGCGTCGACGACGAGCACCAACCTGCGATCGAGCTGGGCCCGCAGCGCCGGCCAAGCCTTCGCGAAATCCCGGTGCAGTGGATAGTCCTGGACCTGATCCGGCGGCACCCAGCGCAGACCCGCGCTCTCCGAGCTGATGGCCTTCTCCTCCACCCTCCTCCTGGTGGAGCCGAGCACGGTGGTGTAGCTCCAGGTGCCATGGTCGACGATCGACTTCGACGTCAGGTGAACGGCTTCCTCGGGCACCGCCGCTTCCTCCGCGGCCTCGCGGATCGCGGCTTCCCGCGCGGTTTCGGTGCTGCGAATCGCGCCCCCGGGCAGCGCCCAGGTGCGGCCGTGATGCACCCACCACGCCCTGCGCTGCAACAGCACACCGCGCTCGGGATCGGTCAGCAGCAGCCCAGCCGCACCGTGCAGACCCCAATGCCGGTGTCCGCAAGCACACTTGACAAAGCCGTCACCGTCGCCGAGCAGCACCTGTCCAGCCTCGCATAGGACCTCCCCGCGACGACACCGCTTCTCGAGCCAAGGTCGCGGCACCGACCATCCCGGCTTCGCCGCCGAGCTGTGCGGTACGGATGCGCGCCAGCGGGCGGTGCCCGGCGCCGGTGAGCACCTTCGCATAGTGCTCACGTGCCTCGTCGAGGAACAGCGGCGCGGATTCCGACACGCCCCCGGCGATCACCACGATTTCCGGGTCGTAGACGTCGGCCACCAACGCCAGCCCCTCGCCGAGCCACTTCGCGAGTTCGGACATGGCCTGTTGCGCGATCACGTCGCCTTCCCGTGCTGCCGCTGCCACTCTCCTGCCGGTCAGCGAACCCGGATCGTCGTGCACCTCGCGGGCCAGCACCGTGGACCGGCCTGGCTGTCGCGCGAGCAACTGCACCGCGGTGGCCGCCAATGCCGTTCCGCTGCAGTAGCGCTCCCAGCATCCCCGCTTGCCGCATGAGCACGGGCGACCGTCGGGAACGACCCGCAGGTGCCCGAGTTCGGGAGCGACGCCGTGCGCGCCGCGGAAGATGCGGCCGTCCACTAGCAGCGCACCACCGATGCCGGTTCCGATCGCCACCAGGGCCGTCACCGCCGCGCCGCGGGCAGCCCCGAAGCGATGCTCGGCGATCGCCGCGGCGTTGGCGTCATGCTCCAAGGTCACCGGTAGCCCCACTCGCGCTGCGATCCGGTCGGCCACCGGCGCGCCCCGCCAGGCCAGATGCGGCGCATACATGACCGTGCGCCGATCGGTCGCGACGAAGCCAGCGACCGCGAGGCCGATCGCGCCGACCTTGTGCCGCTCTCCGAGTTCGGCGATCACACCGGCGATCGCGTCCTCCAAGGCCCGCTCATCGCGCGGCGTACCCGCTCGCGCCATGTCGGTCACCGCACCGCGGTCGTCGACCACGCCCGCCCGCACGGTGGTTCCGCCGACATCGATGCCGACCGCGAGCAACGTCTACTCCCCTGCCCCAGAGGCTGCGCGCGCACCCACTTTGCGTACCTCGATCCGCTGCACCCGGCCGGGTCCGGTCCGCACCGTGGGCAGTGGCATGGTCTGCTCCACCGCCGACGGCGCTGACCACGGCGGACGGGTCTCGGCAGGCCGGAATCCCGGCATGTGCACGCCGCCCTCGGGATGCCACCGGTCAGCGAGCACGGCGCGCAGCAAGGCAACCAACTGCGCGGCGTGCTCGAGCACCCGCGCGGAGAACTCGGGGCGTTCGCCGCGAACAACGGCGACGACCGCGCAGAGCGGGCACCAACCGCAGCCATTGTCCGGCGCGGCCGCATCCGGCTGATCACTGCCTGCCGGGTACTCCGCGCCGTCCCCGCCATGACCGGCCGCCATGATCCCCTCCAGCCACGGCGCCGAGTGCTCGATGACCATGTCCACCAGCAACCGGATCTCGCGCGCCAGCCCGGCCACCGTGTCCTGGTCGGCGGCCTGTTCGTACTGGGTGGTCATCGCCCCACACTCCCAGGATCGGCGAGGATCACCACGAGGCCCTCGGTATCGGATTCCGCACCGGTGATGACGCAGGATCGCAGCAGCATAGGCAGCGCGATCAACCTGCGAAAGCCGTCGACGGTGATCGCCAGATCGTCGTCGATCCTGGCCAGTTCGACCTCGGCGTCCGCGGCGAGCGGTAGCGCGACCCGTAGCCGATGACCCCCGCCTTCGGAGCCGGTGACCTGCAACAACGGAGCGATGCCACCGGCATTACCGGCCAGCGGGTCGGCGCCGCCGTATAGCTCTTTGGAGATCTCGGCCAGTGCGTCCGACCCGACCGGCTCGACCGCCCTGTGCTCGACCGACCGCACCGCGGGCAGCCCGGCCGCGCTGATCTCGGCGAGCACCTCGTCCTGCTGCTCCCGCCGCATACGCAACCACGTCGCGGCGCCACCGCGCCAGAAACCGGCGGCGGGCATGAGCCGGTTGGCGATCAGGCCGTCGACCCGGATACCGCGCAGCGCGAGGGCGCTCAGCGTCCTACGGGTCTCGGCGACCACCATCCGCTCCGGCGTGAGCACCAGACGCACCGTGGTGAGTTCGGGGTTGGTCAGCAGCGACCGCAACGACTCAAGATGTTTGCCGAGCCGCGCGACAGACGCCGCGATGCCCGTCCACTGCCGCGCCCGAGGGGATACCGGCTGCCACCCGTACAGCCTGCTCAGGTAACCGGCAACCGCCTCGGGCAGGGCGAGCAGGCGCAGCGTCTCAGCGGTAGGGCCGCAGTCCACGACCACCGCGTGCCAATAGCCGCTCTCCGCCAATCGCTGCACCTCGCCGAGTGCGAGCAACTCGTCCACGCCAGGAAGCACAGTGAGTTCCTCGGCGTCGAGGGAGTCAACGCCTGCGCCGAGCAGCGCGGTCTTGAACTGTCCGCGCAACTCTGCCCAGGCGGTATCGACCAGGGTCCGCGAATCGATCTGTACCGCATGCAGCCGTCTGTCCACTTCAGACGGTGTGGAACCGAGTGGACGACCGAACGCATCGGCAAGCGAGTGCGCCGGATCCGTTGACACCACTAGCGTTCGACGCCCCTGGCTGGCCAGTGTGGCAGCGGTGGCAGCCGCCAGCGTCGTCTTGCCGACCCCGCCCTTCCCGGTGAACAGCAGCAGCCGCACGCTAGTGATCGCCCTCCACCCGACGCTTGAGTTCCTTCAGCGCGGTGTCCATGATCATCCGCTCGGCCTTGCGGCGAAGTAGCCCGATCATGGGCAGGGCCAGTTCGACGGAGAGGGTGTAGGTGACCTCGGTTCGGCTGCCGTCGTCGAGTGGCGTGAGCAGGTACCGCCCGTGCTGGGAACGCTGCATCTGTCCCCGCACCAGATGCCACTCCACCGAAAGGCCGTCCGGCGCCCAGTCGTAGGCCAACGTGTAGACGTCCTTGACCGGGCCCGCGTCCAGGGTGAACCGGACCTGCTGCGCGCGGTCGCTCGCGTCCCGCGCGAGCACCTCGGTTGCCCGCACCGCCTTGGCCCACTCGGGGTAGGCCTCGAGGTCGGCGATGACCGCCATAATCCGGTCCGGGGGCGCGTCGACGACGATCGACTGGGTGGACTCGTCCGGCATGGGACCAAAGGGTAGCCGGGTCGGGAACGGGCGCGTATTTCGGTGGGGTGCCCAGCGGGTGCGCACGCGGTCCACCGAGTTACCAGCGCAGGACGAACGGTACCTCGGTGCGCTGAAAATGGCCGACGTTACAGCACTCTGTCAGCCCCACCCTGGTGCGCGTGGCCAGCGGTTGATGCACGTGGCCGAACAACGACCACCGCGGGCCTGCTCGCCGGATGTAGTCGAGCAATGCGGACGACCCTGACTCCGACCGCCGGGCCACCACGTCGTAGGTGAGTTCGGCGACCGCCGGTGGGATGTGACTGCACAGAACGTCGACCTCGCCAAGGGTGTCCAGCGCGGCGGCGAAGTCCTGCTCGCTGCGCAGGTAGGGCACCCACGCACGGCCCGGGCGGAGCGGGTATCCCGCGGGGAGCACGGCGCCGCCGACGAATCCGAAGCGCAGGCCGCCGATCTTCGCGACCTCGCCGTCCAGCACGTGCACGTGGCCACCCGCGAACTCCGGCCACAGTTCCGGCGTGTCCACGTTGCCGGGGGTGGCATAGGTCGGCACGGTCATCGCGGCGAACAGCACCGCGTACTGCTCGCGAATGGCCTCCTCGACGGCCGCGGCCGGATCGCTGAGGCTGCTCCAGAGCGAACGGGAGAAGGCCGCCATCTCCGCCCGGCTGCCCGCGCGGCGCAACCGGGCGAACGTGCGCACCTTCTCGGCACCGAACAGCGCCCCGAGGATGCCCCGGTGGGGCTCGACGTAGTCGACGAAATCGATCAGATCCCCCAGCACGACGAGCGCGTCAGCGCCCTCCCCCGCCCGCGCGAGCGCGTCGGCGTTGCCGTGGATATCCGAGACGACGTGTACCCGCACCATGTCACGCTTCGACGAAGCGCGGCGGCACTCCCGGCCGCCTGCCGTCCTCGAGGGTTTCCTTGAGTTCCAATGCGATGGTCTTCGCTGCCCTGGCGCGGCGATCGAACTCCCTGCCCAATTGTCGCGGGTTGCGCGCCGCAGGGGTTCCGGACGGATCCGCCGGTGTCGCCCGCAAGAAGTAGTGCAGCAGTGTGCCGTCCATCATCGGCTCGCACCAGATCTCCATGGTGCCGACGAGCGCGCCACAAACCGTCCAGCGCAACCCCTGCTCTCCTCGATCGGTGTACACCTCGAGGACGAGATCGGGCCAGTACCGCGCCCAGGCCCTAGGATCGGCGAAGGCGGCGGCAACGGTCGCCTGCGGCACCGCGATGAACGTCTCGTCTACGAGGTCCAGCGCCGGTGCCGCCGTAATCGCAGCGTCAGCGGGTGTGCGCACAGATGCAGAATCTCATAACGGCGATGCGTCCCGTATGTCAGCACCGCGTGTTACCGCTTCCCCGGGTAGTCCCCGCCACCTCGACCCGCTAGGGTTACCGCTAAGTAACAAGTCGCTCTGCGTGACACGGAGGTCAACGTGCGCGAATACACCGCCCCATCCGCCCCCGCCATCGCGACGGACGAGAACCTCACCGATGTGATCTGGGCGAATGCCGAGCGCTTCGGCGATGTGATCAGCTTCCGCAAGCAGGTTGACGGCTCGTGGTCGGACGTGACCGCTCGCGAGTATGCGGCCGAGGTACTCGCGGTCGCCAAGGGCTTGATCGCCGCGGGCATCCAGAAGGGCGACCGGATCGGGCTGATCTCCAAGACCCGCTATGAGTGGACCCTGATCGACTTCGCCATCTGGGCGGCGGGCGGGGTCACCGTGCCGGTGTACGAATCCTCCGCCCCCGACCAGATCCACTGGATCTTGTCCAACTCCGGAGCAAAGGCCGTCGTGGTGGAGACCTCGGCGCATCGCAAGAACCTCGACGAGGTGCGTGCCCAGCTGGACGAACTGGATCACGTGTGGCAGATCGAGGCACCGGCAGGCGGCAAGCCCGCGGTAGCGGAGATCAGCGCGCTCGGAGTCGAGGTGGCTGATGCCGATGTGCACACCCGCCGTCGTTCCGTCGGTGCAGATGACCCTGCCACGTTGGTGTACACCTCCGGCACCACGGGCCGCCCGAAGGGTGTCCAGCTGACGCACCGCAACCTGCTCGCCGAGATCCGCTCGTGCGTGGTCGCGCTTCCGCGCGTGCTGGAGGAAGGCAACTCGCTGCTGGTGTTCCTGCCGCTCGCGCACATCCTGGCCCGCGCCATCTCGCTGATGGCGGTGTACGCGCGAGTCACTCTCGGCCACACGCCCGACCCCAAGACGCTGCTGGACGACCTGGCCGCGTTCCGCCCGAGCGGCGTCGTCGCCGTACCCCGGGTCTTCGAGAAGGTCTACAACAGCGCGAAGCTCAAGGCGCACAGCGCGGGTAAGGGCAAGATCTTCGACGCTGCCGAGACGACCGCGATCGCCTACAGCCAGGCCCTGGACACCGGCAAGGTGCCGCTGCCGCTCAAGCTCAAGCACGCGCTGTTCGACAAGCTGGTGTACAGCAAGCTCCGCAACGCGCTGGGCGGTCGCTGCCTGGGCGCGGTGTCCGGCGGTGCCCCGCTCGGTGCCCGGCTCGCGCACTTCTTCCGCGGCATCGGGGTCACCGTCTACGAGGGCTACGGTCTCACCGAGACCTCGGCAGCGGCGCACGTCAACACCGAGGAGCACATCAAGATCGGCACCGTCGGCAAGCCGGTCGCAGGCACAGTCGTGCGGATCGCCGACGACGGCGAGATCCTGCTCAAGGGCGATGTGGTGTTCGGCGGCTACTGGCAGAACCCGGAGGCCACCGCCGAGTCGATCGAGGACGGCTGGTTCCACACCGGCGATCTCGGCGAGCTCGACGACGAGGGCTACCTCAAGATCACCGGCCGGAAGAAGGAGATCATCGTCACCGCGGGCGGCAAGAATGTCGCCCCGTCCGGGCTCGAGGACAGTCTGAAGTCGCACCCGCTGATCAGCCAGGCGATGGTGGTCGGTGACCAGCGTCCGTTCATCGGCGCACTGATCACCCTGGACGAGGAGTTCTTCCCCACCTGGAAAGAGCAGAACGGCAAGCCTGCCGACGCCCGCGTCGCCGACCTCGCGGGTGACGCCGCACTGCTCGCGACCGTGCAGGACGCGGTCGACAAGGCCAACTCGCAGGTGTCCAAGGCAGAGGCGATCAAGAAGTTCACCGTGCTGCCCAAGGACTTCACCGAGGCAGGCGGCGAGATCACCCCGAGCCTGAAGCTCAAGCGCAATGTGGTCAGCAAGAACTATGCCGCGGCGATCGAGGACCTCTACGCCGGCTGATGGGCCGCCGCGCCCTACCGCACCGGCACCGCGAACTGCTCGTCCACCCATTCGCGCACCACGGTGTCCAGAATGGACATGGGGAGCGGGCCACCGCCCAGGATCACGTCATGGAAACGGCGGATGTCGAACCTCCGTCCCAGCGCGCGCTCCGCGGCGGACCGGATGCGCTGGATCTCCAACCGCCCCACCATGTAGGACAACGCCTGGGCGGGCACGGCGCAGTACCGGTCCACTTCGGCGTCGATCTCCACCGGCGCCATCGGCGTGTGCTCGGTGAGGTACTCCACCGCTCGTTGCCTGCTCCAGCCGAAGCCGTGCAGCCCGGTGTCGACGACCAGGCGGGCCGCCCGCATCGAGTCCTGTGCCAACATGCCGAGGCGAGCGAGGTCGCTGGAGTACAGGCCCATCTCATCGGCCAACCGCTCGGCGTAGAGACCCCAGCCTTCGTCGTAGGCGTTGATGTCGGCGATCCGGCGCAGCAGGGGCAGCGTCTTCAGACCGAGCGCCGTGGTGATCTGCAGGTGGTGCCCGGGAATGGCCTCATGGAACGCGATCGCCTCGGCGGAATGCCTGCAGCGGGATTTGGGATCGGAGATGTTGGCGAAATAGGTCCCGGGCCGGGAGCCATCGAGCGAGGGAGCCATGTAGTAGGCCGCGGTACCGCCCTCGGCCTCGGTATCCGGAACCGGCGCAACCTCGACGCGTTCCTGCGGAAGCCGGCCGAACCAGCGCCGAGCCACCGCCTCGGCCCGGGTGATCGCCTGACGCGCCGAGTCCACGATCTCCGCACCACTGGACCAGCGCAGCGCGGGATCGTGCCGCAGCCGGTGGAAGATGGCGGGCAGGTCACGAGTACCGAAAACCCGTGCCCCCAGCACGGCGTACTCCTGCGCGAGCTGCTCGATCAGTGCCCGGCCCATGTCGTGCAACTGCAGCGGGCTGTGCGCGGTGGTGGTGTGCACGCCGATCAGCGCGGCGTAGCGATTGTCGCCGTCCGGCTGCCACCACAGACCCGCCTGACCCTCGGGCCGGGCGTGCGGCTCAATCTCGGTGGCGAGGAACATCCGATACCGGGCATACGCAGGGCGTACCTTTTCTTCGACCAGGGTGTCCCTACGCTCGCTGAACCCGGCGACCCGCACCGTCGGCACTACCGACCGCAGCGGATCACGACGGTAGCTTGCGAGGTAGCGGTCTACGTACGCGATGCCCGCGCGCACCAGGAAATCGGGCGCCGCGAGCCCATGGGCGAGGCCGATCCGCTGGCGTTCGGCAACCGTCGCGAGATACTCCGGGATCGCCTCCAGCCGGGCGAGATACCCCTCGGCCATGCTGACATCGGTGAGCTTGATGATGGGCAGCGCGACCAGCGGCCACAACGCGGGAGCCGAAAGGCCGTCGCTGAACGAGAACTCCTCGAGCCGTACCTCGATCTCCGCTGCGATCGCGCACGCCTGTTGCACGATCAGCTCACGGGTGATCCGGTCGGCCGCGCCGAGGCGAGCCGGGGGGACCTCCGTCGCGGCGCGCGCGACGGCGAGCACCTGATCCTTGATCCGCTGCCGGGCCTGCTCGCTGAAATCGGCCAGCCGATGGTGCGGGCCGTCCAGGCCCAGCAGGGAACATTCGAACGGATACGCCTCGAACCGGGCGGCGACGAGCTCGTCGGCGAGCTGGGTGATATCGGACATGTCGGAAGGAGCTCAGGCCTTTCCTGCGATCCAGTCCCGCACCACCGAATCCAGTGCGGCCAACGGCAATGAGCCGCTGCCCAGCACCAGATCGTGGAACTCGCGCAGGTCGAACCGCTCCCCCAGCGCTCGCTCCGCGGCCGCGCGGATCCGCTGGATCTCCAGCCGCCCCACCATGTACGCCAACGCCTGGCCGGGATAGGCGATGTAGCGGTCCACTTCGGTCTCGATCTCCACCAAGGGCATCGGCGTGTTCTCGATCAAGTAATCGATCGCCTGCTGCCTGCTCCACCCCTTCGCGTGCAGACCGGTGTCGACCACCAGCCTGCCCGCGCGCATCGAGTCGAAGGTCAGCATGCCGAGCAACGGCTCGTCCCCGGAGTACAGGCCCATCTCGTGCGCCAGACGTTCGGAGTACAGGCCCCAGCCCTCGGTGTAGGCGGTGAACCCGCCGACCCGGCGCAGCATCGGTACCGAGTCCAGCCCCTGCGCGATGCTGATCTGGAAATGGTGGCCGGGGATCGCCTCGTGGAACGCGGTGGCTTCGGCCGTGTGCCGGAAGCGTTCGGTCACCTGGTAAGTGTTGGCGAAGTAGGTGCCGGGGCGGGATCCGTCGGTGGCCGGCTGCAGATAGTAGGCCGTCGGCGCGCCGGGAGCCTCGGCCGCCGGTACCGCCTCGACCACACACGGCTGTGCCGGGATCCGGCCGAACCAGTCGGGTGCGGCCAGCTCGGCGCGCCGGATCGCAGACCGCGCGGCGTCCAGCAACTCGTCGGCGGTGTCCCACCGCAACGCCGGGTCGGTGCGTAACCACTCGAAGATCTCGCCGAGGTCCTCGGTACCGAACACCCGAACACCGATCTCCGCGTACTCCGCCGCCAGGCCTGCGGCCAGCTGGAGTCCAGTGTCGTGCAGGTCGTCGGGCGTGCGCTCGGTGCTGGTGTGTATCCGGGCGAGCGCGGCATAGCTGGCCTCCCCGCCGGGCAGCCAGCACAGACCCGGTCGATCGGCAGGCCGAGCGTGCCCGGCGATGTCCGCTGCCAGCCCGTCCCGATACGCGGCGAACGCGGGACGCACGACCTCGGCGAGCAGCCGCCCGCGTTCGGCTTCGAAATCCGCGGCGAGCTCATCGGGCGCCTGCGGGCGCTGCAGCGGGTCGGCCTCCGCCGCCAGGTACCGGTCGAGGTGGGCGATCGCGGCCTCCACCAGGTGCGCTACCGGCACCCGGCCCGCGCGCACCCCCGCCCGGTGACGTTCGAGCGCCTCCTCAAGAAACGCGGGAATCGCGGCGAGGCGGTCGAGATAGCTGCGTGCCTGCGGCTCGTCGGCGATCGCGAGCATGGGCAGCACGGTCAGCAGCCCGGGAGCAGGTGCGACAAACAGGTCGGTGACGGTGAACTCGACCATCGCCGCGTCGACCTGATCGAGCGTGGCCCGCGCCTGGCTGATCACCACCTCCCTGGTGATCCTGTCTTCGGCGTCCAGCGCGGTTTCGTCGATCGCCAGCACCTGATCGAGAATCGCTCGAACAGCAGCGGCGGTGCGCTGTTCGTCCGCCTCGCTGATATCACCGAGGCCCGGCCGGGTCGCGTCCACGCCGAGCAGCGCTGGCCAGATGGGACTCGCGTCGAACTGAATCTCGAGCAAGGCATCAGCCAGTTGCGCAACCTCGGTCATGTCCCGTCCTTATCGTCCGGCTCTCGACTTGGCTGCCGAGCTTATCGGTCCGCGTGATCGGCCTGCCGGACGGTTTCGGTGTCGAGCCGGTAGCGTTTGCGGGGTGGCCGTGCCCGATCCAGTTGACGCTCGCCTGCTCGCCGCCCTCGCCGAGGTTGGTAAAGCCCCCGTTCACGAGCTTGCGGCGAAGGTGGGCATGGACCCGAGGGAGGTTGCCTACCGCCTGGTCGCCCTCTCCGGAACCGGGCTACCTCTGCTGGTCGGTGTGGAGAGTGATCCGCGCGGTCTGCGGGCAGCGGTGTTCGGAGCCGGTCCGAGTGCGCCACCATCGGTCCCCCACCCGGTGCACGGCACACCCAGCGGCGCCCACCCTGTGCAGGGCGGTCCCAGTGGGCCGTATCGGGTGCAGGGCGGCCCCAGTGGGCCGTATCGGGTGCAGGGCGGTCCCAGTGGGCCGTATCGGGTGCAGGGCGGTCCCAGTGGGCCGTATCGCCCTCCGGTATCCGCCGGCGGTGGCGCGCCATCAGGCATGGCGAGGCAGGTTCAGCCGCACCCTGCGCAGGGTGCGGCGTCCGCTCCCCACCCGCATCCGCAGCCGGTGGCGGTGGACCTCGCCACGAGCACCTGGGGTCCGCCGCAGACCTCGTCCTGGGCGCGCGGCGACCAGCAGCCGACCTCAACTGCCGCGACGGCCCCACCCGTGCCGCGCACCGGTCGGATCGGAGACATCCTGGAAACCGAAGGCCTTGAGGGCGAGCAACTGTCCGTGCGGCTCTTGGAGGTGCAGGACCCGGCCGACGGAGGCTGAAAGACGCTTTCAGTGCGCTAGACGTAGTGAATGGCCCTCTACTGCACCGAAGGGGTCTTTCAGCTCTCCGCGCGCAGGACGTCCAACGCACCTGCCAGGTCATCGGGGTACGGGGCTTCGAACTCGACCCAGCGGCCGTCCTCGGGGTGGGCAAAGCCGAGGGTGCGCGCGTGCAGCCACTGCCTGGTCAGCCCCAGCTTGCGCGCGAGCACCGGGTCCGCGCCGTAGGTGAGGTCGCCCGCGCACGGATGCCGCACCGCGGCGAAATGCACCCGGATCTGATGAGTGCGGCCGGTCTCCAGCTTGATGCGCACCAGCGAAGCGGCACGGAACGCCTCGAGCACCTCGTAGTGCGTGACGCTCGGCCGACCGCCTGCCACCACCGCGAACTTGTAGTCGTACCGGGGATGTCGATCGATCGGTGCGTCGATGGTGCCCTGGCTCGGATCCGGATGCCCTTGCACCACCGCGTGGTACCCCTTGTCAACAGTGCGCTCCTTGAACGCCCGCTTGAGCACCGTGTAGGCGTGCTCGCTCTTGGCCACCACCATCACCCCGGTGGTGCCCACGTCCAGCCGGTGCACGACACCCTGCCGCTCGGCCGCGCCGGACGTCGACACCCGCAAACCGGACGCGGCGAGACCACCCACCACGGTCGGCCCGGTCCATCCGGGGCTCGGGTGCACGGCGACCCCGACCGGTTTGTCCACCACGGCGATGTGATCGTCGGTATACAGGACGTTCAGGCCCTCGACCGGCACCGCCTTGACCTCGATCGGGCGCGCCGGCTCGGGCAGCGTCACCTCGAGCAGTCCACCCGCCGACAGCCGGTCGGACTTACCCGCCGGACGACCATCCACCAGCACCTCCCCGGCCGCGGCCAGATCGGCCACCACCGTGCGGGACAAGCCGAGCAACTTGGCCAGTCCGGCGTCCACTCGCATGCCGTCGAGCCCGTCCGGCACCGGCAGCATCCGCGAGTTCATTCCGCCGCGCCCTTCTTCGCCGGGTCCTTTGTGGACGTTCCGTCATAGTCCTTGCCCAGCAAGGTAAGCAGCACGATGAATGCCCCACCGACCACGATCGCGGAATCGGCGACATTGAACACCGGCCAGATCTCACCGTTGGGTGCGAACACCGAAACGAAGTCGATCACATGACCCTGCAGCACCCCCGGGGCACGGAAGATCCGATCGACGAGGTTGCCCAGCGCACCGGCCAGAACCAGCCCGAGGCCGACCGCCCACCCGGGCGAGCGCAACTTGCCCGCCAGCCAGATGATCGCGATCACCACGGCGATCGCGATCAACGCGAGCACCCACGTCATCCCGGTGGCCAGGGAAAAGGCCGCACCGGGGTTACGTATCAACTGCAGGTAGACGACGCCGCCGAGAACACGAATCGGTTCGCTACCCTCCAATGCGGAGGTCGCGAGGACCTTGGTGATGACGTCGCAGGCGAAGACCACCAGAGCCACCGCCGCGACCAGACCGACCCTGCGGCGAGGCATCTGCTCAGTACTCACCGCACCATTCTGTCTCAGCCGGTTGCGCGCAGTGTCAGCGACCGGTCTCGCCACGCCACCGGGCCAGCCTGCCTGCCCGGTCCACGGCCCTGATCCGCCGCTCCGCCGCGGACCGAACCTCGGCGGTGGCGACCACCAGCAGCTGATCGAGTTCCTGCAGGCGGGTGGAGTCTTGCGGGGTGAACCCCTTGCCGTCCCGCACGATCAGGCTGACCGCGGCCCCCTTGGGCAATCTGAGCTCGGCCAGGTACACGCCATGCAGCTGCGAGCCGGGCTGGATGCGCACCTGAAGCAGGTCGGCGTTGAGTTGGTCGAGTGGCGCCGCGTCGACCTGCACCTCAGTCGGCTCCGAAGCACGGGTCAGGTTGAGCAGCTTGGCGATCGGCATCATCGTCGCGCCCTGCACCAGGGTGAACACGATGACCAGCACGAACACGGTGTCCACCAGCAGTTCGGCCCCCTCCACCCCCTGGGCAAGCGGGATCACGGCCAGCACGATGGGCACGGCACCGCGCAAACCCGCCCAGGACACGAACGCCTGTTCTCGCCAAGGCACCTTGAACGGCAGCAGTGCGGGCAGCACCGACAGCGGCCGCGCCACCAGCAGCAGCACCGCTCCGGCGACCAAACCCGGTATCAGCGCGTCCATGAGCCGTTCCGGAGCGGCGAACAGGCCCAGCAGGACGAACAGGCCGATCTGGGCCAACCAGCCGAGCCCCTCGGCGAAGGACAGGGTGTCGGAGCGGTGTGGCAGCCGGGAGTTCCCGAGGACCAGGGCCGCGAGATAGGTGGCCAGCAGCCCGGAGGCATGGATCAACCGGCCACCGGCGAAGGCCAGGATGCACACCGCGACGGTGGCGAGCGGATAAAGGCCGGTCGCGGGCAGCGCGGCTCGGCGCAGCGCCTTGGCGCCCAGCCAGCCGAAGCTCAGGCCGATGATCGCGCCCACAACCAGCTCGTAGCCCAGCAACAGCGGTAGCGACCAGGTGATCGGGTCGGTCCCGGCGAGCAGCACCACCACGATGTAGACGGGTGCGTCGTTCAGACCGGATTCCAGTTCGAGCGTGCCTGCCAGCCGCTTGCTCACCCCGGCGCCGCGCAGCACGCTGAACACCGCGGCCGCGTCGGTCGAGGACAGCACCGCGCCCCAGAGCAGCGCCGTGCGCCAGTCCAACCCGAGCACCCAGTGCATGGCGGTGCCGGTGACCCCGATGCTGACCGCGACCGACACCGTGGACAGCGCGATGCCGGGACCGATGGCCGACCGGACCGCCACCCAGCGGGTGGTGAGCCCACCCTCGGTCAGGATCATCACCAGCGCGGCGATCCCGAGCGCCTGAGTGATCACCGGGTCCTCGGAGGAGATGCCCAACCCGAATTGACCGAGCAGGACGCCGATGCCGAGATAGAGCAGCAGCGACGGCAGCCCGAGCCGGATCGAGATCCGTACCGCGAGTACAGATACCAGCAGGACGCCCGCACCGATGCCGAGGATGATCGGGAGTTGCTCCACCACACCTCCGCCCGGCTAGCACACTGGGTGCATATTCTCCCCCATAGATCACCAACCGGCGGTTTCAGCGTCGTATCCGGCATGACGCCCAGGGAGACTTCCGCGCCGATCAGGGCCCGGCAGGGGGAGCGCCGAACGGCCTGCTCATCAGGGCTCCCCAGGCACGCCACACCGGGCACGGCGCGGGCGGTTTCCCGTCCAGGAAACGATTGACCTCCCGGTACACCGCCTCGGCGGTCGGCAGGGTCGGATGGTCCGCCCGGACCGGACAGGCGTTGTACTCGACAGGCAACCGCCAACCGGAGGGCAGCAACACAAGATCGGTCGCCGCGGTGAGGCTGATCGCCCGAACGCCCGCGGGCAACGGGCTGGCAAAGATCCGGGCCGGCGCACCGGGGTCGGCCAACGTCTCCAGCGACGCAGGCGCGTCCGGATCGAAGTTGAAGCCCATGCTCAGCGGTGCCATCAGTCGTAGCAGGTCACCGGCCACTCGTCCCAGTCCGGACTCACCCGGCGGAGGGTATCCCTGGATGCTCTCCGGCAATGGTCCGATCAAGATCAGCACGTCGACCTCGGGTGCGCTCCCCCCGGCCACCGCCATCCACGCGACCCACGCGGAATGGGAATGCCCCATCACCATCAACGGCCGCGGCAGGTCCCGCACCTGGGCGGCCAGAGTCGCAGCCTGTTCGGCCATCGGTCGCCGGGTGTCCTTGGCGATGAACGGCGCACCCGTCCGGATCGGGCACCGCGCAGCCCCACGTGGCTGCCCGTCGCCCGGTCCTGCGTAGGAGAAGTAGTACAACTGGTCACACGTCAGGCCGTAGCGTTCCGGCGGGATGTGGAACACCCGGCCGTCGCCCGATGCGGAGTTGATCCCGGACATGACCAGGAGGGACCCCTCTCGCGGGGGCGGCAGCGGCGCGAGTTCCTCCTCGCGGGTCGTCGCCACGGCAGCCCCTGCGCCCACGATCGCGATCGCGCAGAGCGCCAACTGCGTCGTGGGGGCCCCCCGCGGCCGACGCGCCAGCTGCCGGATCGTGGTCGCGGTCGCCGCCGCCGACACCGGAATCAACGGCACCGCGAGACCAGGCCATGTCTCTGCGACGATCCCGATCGCGATCAGCACCACGGTGTATGCCAGCAGCACGCCGATCCGCATGCCAGCGCGCCACGACTGCCGGAATGCGCTGCGCAGCCGCGTGCTGCCTTGCCAGGGCAGCGCGCCGATGGTGATCACCAGCAGGGCGAGCCCGGCCAGGGTGAACCAGAACAGCCTGGCGTAGAGCACCGCGAAGGCCACATAGCTGAGTTGCGCCGCGAGCAGCAGCGGGAGGAACACGATGCCGTAGAACCGCGCCGCCATGAGCAGCCGGTCACGGGTGAGACCCCCCAGCATCATGGCGAGCACGGCGATCCGCAGCCCCACGACCAGCGTGACCAGCAGCAGGAAGGCGGGCACCGACGTGGCACCTGTGAGCAGCAACCGCAGGTCGGTGAACAGGTCCACCGGCGGCAGGGCGACCAGCTGCGGCAACCCCGGCCAGCGGGGCACCACCCCGGTTAGACCGAGCGCGGTGACCAGGGCGGCGACGACGGCCAACGGCCATAGGCGCGGCGCGGCGACGTCGCGCGCATCCGCCGACCTGCGCTGCTCTGCGCGGCTGAGGCTCACACCGTGAACTATCCCAGCAGCAAGTCATAACCGCACTGAACGACCAGTTATCGTATATATGTTCGATCCAATGTGCTATTATCGTAGGCGTGATAGCGAAGCTCGACGTCATCGACCCGAAGTGGAGCACCACCACCGCGGCCGTCGAGGTGTCGGGCGTGCTGTCGGCGGTGTGGTCGGCGGGCGCGGAGTCCGGCTGGCGGCCCGGGGGCGTCCTCGGCCTGGAGGGGCTGGGCTGGGCGCGCCTCGGCGCCGGTCACGTGGTCGAGTTGATCCGCGCGTCGCAGGCGCTGGTCGCCCGGGTGCGGGCGGTGCGGCTGCGGGCGTCGAGGAGCAGCGGGCCCGGCCGTCGGGGCGGCGTGCCATCGGCGACCCAAGCGTCGCCCTCGCCGGGTAGGGACGACCGTCTCTCTTGTAGTCATCGTTCATCCGCCTTGGCCGCTCCTCGCTGGCGCGACTCACCATCGGAACCGTCCGAATTCTCACCCCCGGGACAACCTACACCCGAGTTCGGCGAGCGGCCTGTCTCCCGAGCCAGGCTCAGGCCCCAGGTGCCTGAGAGTCGGCAGAACGCTGCTTGGGCCATGGCCTCGTATCCGGCGTCGTTGGGATGCAGGTGGTCGCCGCTGTCGTACTTGGGCAGGAGCTGTTGGGGGTGCGCCGGATCGCTTAAAGCCTCGTCGAAGTCGATCACTCCGTCGAAGGCACCACTCGTCCGGATCCACCGATTGACGGCTTGCCGCTTCGCTTCGGCGGCAGGCGACCAATAGAAGGCTCCCTTGAAGGGGGCGAGGGTCCCGCCGAAGATCTGCAAGCCCTTCAGGTGGGCCTGGCTGATGATCTGCTGGTAGCCGTTGGTGATGTCCCGTGCGGACACGTCGGTATTCGGCCTGAAGCAGTCGAACGGTACGCCCGGGTAGAGATTCGTCGGGCTGGCCTGGGAGAAACCGATGTCGTTCGTGCCGTCCAGGAGTATGACCTGGCGGACGCCGTCTTGGGCCAGCACGTCCCGGTTGAGTCGGGCGAGCGTGCCGACTCCGAAGCACGGGGAGGTGTTGAGCACCCGGTCGCCGGATATGCCCTCGTTGAGGATCGCCACCTCGTCGTTGCGGTTGCCCGGGGTATGCGCGACGACCATTCGCGCCAGGTAGTTCGGCCAGCGGTTGTTTGCATTGATCGTCGAACCGAAACCGTCGGTGATCGAATCACCGACGGTGACCACGGCCGGGACTCGTCGCGACGCCTCGACGTGTACGCCGTCCAGCCAGTACCAGGAGGGCGAGGTGGTGGAGTACGCCTGCGCGCTGGTGTCGTTGGTGCGGTTTCCTGAGGAGACATAGTTGACCTGCTCAGCGCCGGGATGGTAAGTCGCGGGTCCGGTTGCGTTCGGCAAGTAGATGCTGATGGCCAGGTTCTGTAGCGGGGCCACCGGCATTTCAACTGGATCGCTGTAGACCTGGGCCCCGGCCGGGATCGTCACGGCAGGCGAGCCGCCGTTGAACGTGGCCTGGTGGACGGAACCGGGCACCAGGCCAGCCCTCGATTCCTGAAGCCCTACCGTCACGTGACCGACCGAGACTGGCCGCGATCCGAACGTGTTAGTGAGGCGAAGCCGAATCCGGTTGCCGCCGACGCTTGTGTAGACGATGTTTCGCACGGTCTGGTCGTCGAATCCCTCAGCGGACAGGTCCGACGAGCCTGACAGGCGGTTCGGCGTAGCCGGTAACGGACTGGCGCTCCACGTGCCGACCCAATGGTTGGACCGTCCGGGGGATGGGTGCTGGACATCCGCGGGCGCGGAACCTGCTCCGACGACGGTAGCG
>JBOHER010000233.1:0-4143 GCA_050701115.1 Haloechinothrix sp.
ACCCCGCCCGCTGCGGGGTCCGCCGAGCCTGCGGCCCCCGGAGACCTGGTTCGGCTGCGCGGCGACGTGACCGCACGCGACGGGAATTTGCTCACGGTCGCCGACGACGACGAGACCTACCGCGTCGACACGTCCGCGGCAGCGGTGCCCGACGCCGCTGAGGGCAGCCGGCTCGACGCGGAGGGCCTCCTCGGCGAGGACGGAATCGTCGACGCGCGGACCACCGAGTTGCGGGCCGCCCAGGGAGGCCCACCCTTCTGGGCAGGCGAAGTGGCTCAGAAGGCGACGGCAGACGTGGCCGCTCCCTGGAACAAGTGACGCCGGTTGCACGGCGATCGATGACGTTCCACGTATGCGGCAGGCGAGCAGGGCGATGAGCGGCCGGACGATCTCCCGACGGACATTCGTGATCGGAGCTGCGCTCGGGACGGGCACGGTGGCGTTGGGCGGGACTTTGTGGCGGGAGGCGTTCACGACGCAAGAACCGCCGTCCACAGAGTCGGCGCGGGGACCGTCGGTGGTTCCCGCGCCGACGGGCAAGAGCCCGTACGGGCCGCTGTGGCCGGCAGACGCCAGCGGCGTCATGCTGCCGCAGGGCTTCACCAGCCGGGTGGTGGCGCGGTCGGGTCACCGGGTGGCCGGCACGTCCTACACCTGGCACGACGCACCCGATGGCGGCGCCTGTTTCGGCGACGGCACCGGTTGGATCTACGTGAGCAACAGCGAGGTCGAGTCGACCGGCGGGGTAGGTGCGCTGCGGTTCGCTGCCGACGGCCGCGTGCGGGACGCGTACCGGATTCTTTACGGCACCAACCGCAACTGCGCCGGTGGCGCGACCCCGTGGGGCACCTGGCTGTCCTGTGAGGAGGTGTCCGCGGGCTACGTGTTCGAGACCGACCCGTATGGCGTGCAGGCAGCGGCGCGGAGGCCGGCGATGGGCCGGTTCACGCACGAGGCGGCGGCGGTGGACCCGGAGCGCACATGCATCTATCTGACGGAGGACGAACCGGACGGCTGCTTCTACCGCTTCACCCCGACCAGGTGGCCGGAGCTGTCCGCCGGGAGAGTGGACGCCCTGGTGGCCGAGCAGGACGCGACGAACTGCCCGGTGTCCTGGCGGACTGTGTCCGACCCATCGGGCGCGACGGGCCCGACACGTGAGCAGGTCGGGGGCGCGAAGCGGTTCGCGGGCGGCGAAGGCTGTCACTACTCCGACGGGATCTGCTGGTTCACCACCAAGGACGACAACCGGGTGTGGCGCTATGACGCGAGCGCGCAGACCATCGCGCTCGCCTATGACGCCGCGCTGGCGAGCGGCCCAGCGCCGCTGACCGGCGTCGACAACATCACCGGAACCGCGTCGGGCGACCTCTTCGTCGCCGAAGACGGCGGCAACATGGAGATCGGCGTCATCCCGCCGGACGGGGTGGTGGCGCCGTTCCTACGCGTCGTCGGGCACAGCTCGTCGGAGATCACCGGCCCCGCGTTCAGCCCGGACGGCAGCCGGCTGTACTTCTCGTCGCAGCGCGGCAGCGGGGGGTCGAGCAGCGGCGGCATCACCTACGAGGTGCGTGGGCCGTTCCGGCCGGTGGCCGGATAGATGCACGCTCGCTCAGTCGCTCGGATGCATGCAGGACTGGATCAGCTACGGACAGGCCGGAGCGGATAAGCAGAAGGTCAGGCTGGACGCCATGCGCATCACCGCCGATCGCGGCGACGACTGGGCGCGGGTCCCACGAGGCGATGCCCCACCTGCCGCAGAGCCCAGCGGTGACGCCATCGGCAATCAGATCCCGCTCGGGACCAGACCGATATAGCCCGAGGACAACGCCTCGGTCATCTCGATGTGCGGCGGAAAGTCCGCCACACACACGACGGCTGCCGGGGGACCGAACACGTCACCGGTTGCGACATGACGGGGTGGTGGCCGTTCCTGCTCGCGCGCCGCCAGGTACGCCTCGACCGGGTGATCGAACAGCAGCTCGGACAAGCCGCTGGTCAGGCCGTGTTGCTTCTGCGACAGTTCGCCTCGAACGTCACGTGCAGGCTGTATCCATCGCCGCGTCCCGTGCCAGTAGCCGCGGGGAATGTGCAAGACATCCCCTGGTCGCATGGTGCCAGCCCACACGATGTCCTCACTCGGTTCACTGTTTGGCTCCGCGTCGCGGTACATCGGCACCGGACGCGATGTGTAACTCATTCCCAGCCTGGAAGCAACGGAACTGCGGCGGCGCGACGCTGCGCCGCATGACTACGTCCAGGAGCTTCGGCGGGGTGAGCAATCGAGCACCCAAGTCGGGATCGGGCATCGTCCCACGAACAAGCGCAACGCCGAGTTCGCTCGCGCCCGTCCAACGATCCCTCCGATCAGCACTCGGGGATGTTCAGGCCGTCGCCGCTGCCGCCCGGGGTTCCGGCACCGTCACCGCCGGCATCCTCTGCGCCTCGACACGCGACACGCCCGACCCGCACTGACTTGATTCACCACGAGCAATTAGTTATCGCCCGCCGCTGGCGAACCGCCGGCTGCGGTTGGCAGTGGGGTGTGTTCACCGTGCCAGGCTTCCCAGCCCTCGTGGGTGGCAACGGCGGCGATAATCAGCGCGACCAGTGAGTCGGCCCAGCCCCAGCCGAGGGTGGCGTTCGCCAGCAGACCGATGAGCAGCGCGGCAGACAGGTAGGCGCAGAGCAGGGTTTGGGTGGCGTCGGCGAGCACGGTGGTTGAGCCGAGCGCGGTCCCGGTGCGGCGTTTGGCCCAGAACAGAGTCGGCATCACCAGCAGCGACACGGCGGCCAGCGCGATGCCGACCGGGCTGGGGTGCGCTTCCCTGACGCCGAGCAGCTCGCGCACGGCGTCGATGGTGACGTAAGCGGCCAGGGCGAAGAAGCAGATCGCGATGACTCGCAGCGCTCGTTCTTCGCGCTGGCGGGGTGCCCGCGAGCGGTACTGCCAGATGATCACTAGCGCCGAGGTGACCTCGATGAGGGAGTCGCCGCCGAACGCGATCAGGGCGGCCGAGGACGCCAGGGTGCCGGCGGACAATGCGACGGCGGCCTCGAGCAGGTTATAGCCGACGGTGGTGTAGGCGAGTAGCAGCGCGCGCCGATCCAATCGTGCTCGCTCAGCCGGGGACAACTCGCCAGCCGGTGGGTTCAGCACGCCACCTCCTCTCGGACTATTTGTGCACTTGCCACTATCGATCCACGGTGGGAGCGCCGCTCCGGTGATCCATTGTGGATCCTAAGTGGCAGCTCGTACGGCTGTCACGTCCCGGTGCTGACAGGAAAGCGGTCGGTGCACTTGTGTTCATGGTTCTCCCGGCGCACGATGGGTAGCGGGTGGGGAGACACAGGCCAATAGTCCAGCCAAGGATGAGAGTGGCGATTATGGCCAGGACAGAGAAAACGCCGACCCGGTCGATTTTCCACGTGTTGCCGCACGAGGGCGCCGATGGCCGGCGCTGGGATCTGCACAAGCAGGGATCCCGGAAGCACGAGTACTTCAACACCCAGCAGGAGGCCGTCGAGGGCGCTCACCAGCTGGCGACCGGGAAAGCCGGGCACTTGGTGATGCACGCGCGAGACGGGCACGTCTACCGCGAATACGATTTCGGCTGATTCTTGCATTCTCAGGCGTGAATCGCTGCCGGTGGAGCTGCGCCCGATGCGGAGAAGGCCGGTGCGCTGCCCGAGGGTGATCCACACCCCGATGCCCGACATCGGCCACCCGGATCTCGCGTAAACGCACGTCCGCGACCGCGCGGACGGCCACAACGACGGCTGGGAAGGCCAAAACAGCAAAGGCAACAGCGGGAGGCCGTACCGGCGCAACAACGCCGGCAGGAAAGAAGACGCCCGTAACCCGTGGGACAGCCCGGCGGGCCGGTGTCTAACCTTCGGGTTTGGTGGCGGTGAGTTTGACGCTGACGACCGTGCCTTCCACGGCGGCGAGATCATCGGCCGGGGGCCGGGTGGCGTACTTCTCGCCTGGACAGGAGGACATCTCCGCCAGTTCCCCGGTGCGCAGCCGGTGCCGCCGGATCACCGTGGGCTCGGACAACCCCGCCCCGGTGATGATCGCCATGTAGTCGGCTTCGGGAATGGCGCCGCCCATGCACCCGGACCAGTTGGCCTGGAACCGGG
>JBOHER010000234.1:0-17938 GCA_050701115.1 Haloechinothrix sp.
CGCTGGAGCGACCACTTTCACTCACGACCCCAGCCCACCTGTACGTTCGTATCGCACCGCACCGCCGATGACGGTGGCCAGCACCCGCACGTCATCGAGGTTGTCCGGATCGGTCGGATCGGCCGACAGCGCGACGAAGTCGGCGAGCTTGCCCACCTCCAGCGTGCCGAGATCCCGCTCGAGGAACGCCGCGTACGCCGAGCCGCGCGTATAGGCCAGCACCGCCTGCGCGGCCGTGAGCCGCTCGTCGGGGCCGAGCACATGGCCTGCCGACGTGCGCCGCCGAACCAGGTCGGCGATGCCGAGCAGCGGGGCGCCGTTCACCACTGGCCGATCCGAACTGCCCGGCAGCACACACCCGGCGTCGGAGAAGCTGCGTTGCCGGTAACACCAGGCCTCCCGCTCGGGCCCGAGGGCCGCCCGCATGCCTTCGCCGATCTCATTGACGAACCGCCCTTGCGGCACCGGGATCACGCCCAACTCGGCGACCCGGCGCAAATCGGGCTCGTCGATCACCGCACAGTGCTCGATGCGATGACGGTGATCAGCCTTCGGGTGCTCGGCGAGCGCGGCGGCGTAGGCGTCGAGCACCAGCGAGATCGCCCGGTCCCCGATCGCGTGGGTGGCGATCTGCCAGCCGGATCGGTGGGCCCGCCGAATCGTCTCGCGAATGGTGTCCTCCGCTGTCTGGAAGTAGCCCCTGTTCTCCGGTTCCCCGGCGAAGGGCTCGTGCATCGCGCAGGTGCGGCCGACCAGCGAGCCATCGGAGAACAGCTTCATCGGTCCGATCCGCAGCCACTCATCTCCGAATCCGCTGCGCACCCCCAGGTCCAGTCCGAAGTCCACATCGTCATCGGGGGCGTGGTCGAGCGGATGCAGCGTGTCGGCCGCCACCATCACCGTGGCGCGGACCCGCAGCGTGCCGTCCCGGCGAGCTCGCTGGTAGGCCTCCAGTTCGATCGGGCTACTGCCGACCAGACCCCGACCGATACCGGCCTCCTGCACGCTGGTGATGCCCTCGGACAGGTACTGCCGGCTGGCCACCCCGATCGCGCGCGCCACGTCGGCACACGGGACCGGGTAGAGCAACGGGTCCAGCAGCCGCTGAGCCTGCTCGCGCAGCAGGCCGGTCGGCGTACCGTCACCGTCGACGACCACGTCGCCGCCTGCGGGCACCGCGGCGAGATCAAGCTGATCGAGCACGAGCGAGTTGATCACGCACATGTGCCCGGTGGTGTGTTTGAGCCGGACGTGATGCCTCGGCGCCGCGCGATCGAGTCCCGCCCGGGTCGGGTGGCCACCCACCAGCCTGTTCTGGTCATAGCCACTGCCCACGATCCAGCTGCCGGGCGGCTGCCCGGCCGCCTGACGTGCGACCGCCTGGTAGACATCGTCCACACTGCGGCACGTCCGCTCGCTGAGGTCGAGCTCGCCGAGGCTCGTCCCGTACCAGGCCATGTGGTTGTGCGCGTCGTGAAAGCCGGGCAGTACGGTCGCGCCTGCGAGGTCGATCACCTGCCGCGCGGCAAGCTCGCGAGCATCGTCGCCCAGCGCGACGATCCGTCCGCCGAGCACAGCGAGCGCGTCCACCACCGAGAAGCCAGCGCCCGCCAGCACGCGCGCGCCGGTGTACAGCGCGTCCACCCGCATCCTCCGACCTCCTCGTCAGCACCCGGATTTCCCGATAAGGTTATCGATCGATCGATCGGGCCGTCTAGTATGCGGTGATAGCCCGCGTGAACCAATGGGGCGGTGGGCGGGGCGACGGGAGGGCCACATGGCCGCAACGGAAAACTCCAGTATGGTCGAGGTCGAGATCGCCGACGGCATCGGCTGGATCTGGCTCAACCGGCCCGAGCGGCTCAATGCGGTAGTGCCCGCGCTGGTCGACGACCTGCTCTCGGCGCTGGATACCCTTGCTCGGGAGCGGTCCGGAGTCCGAGCTGTGGTGCTCACGGGTCTTGGGCGCGCCTTCTGCGCGGGGCATGATCTCAAGGAGCCCGCGCCGGAGGGCGACGCACGCCTACGTCTGGAACGCATCCAGGACGTGACCCGCCGGATCCGCTCCCTCGGCGCACCGGTTATCGCGGCCGTGCACGGCTATGCCATCGGTGCGGGCGCGGAGTTCGCACTGGGCTGCGACCTGGTGCTGGCCGCCGATGACGCGGTGTTCGCCTTCCCCGAGGCAGGGCTCGGCCTCAGCGTCACCGGAGGCGCCTCCCGGCTGCTCCCCCTGCTGGTCGGCCCGCTCAAGGCCAAGGAGCTCCTCCTGCTCGGCGAACGAATCGACGCGGCAAGCGCCGAGCGCCTGGGGCTGGTCAACACCGTGGTGCCCCGCGCCCAACTCGTGGACACAGCGCGGCAGTGGGCCAAGACCATCGCCGGGAAACCCGCGGCGGCGAGCACGCTGGCCAAACGTGCCGTGGACGCAGGCGTCGACGGATCGTTGGCGGCTGCCCTCGAACTCGAGGTGAGCCACGCGCTGATCACCGACACCTCAACGGAGGTCGCCGAATCCGCAGCCCGGTTCCGCGACCGGCCCAGGGAACAACCGTGAGTTCGCTGGACCAGGTAGCGGACCTGGTGACGCTGGTGGCCAGGTCGGCCGAGCTCTGGCCGGATCGGGTTGCCTGGCTATTCGACGAGACCGCGGCGCGGTACACCTTCGCCGAGGTGCACGAGCGCAGTTCGGCCGTCGCCGATTCGCTTGCCGCAGTGGGCGTTTCCGCAGGCGACCGGGTCGCGGTGATGTTGCGCAACCAACCGGAGTTCCCGCTGATCTGGCTGGCGCTGGCCAAGCTGGGTGCGGCACTGGTACCGATGAACATCAACTACCGGGAGCTGGACGGCGCCCACGTGCTGGCCGATTCCGGGGCTCGCCTTGCGGTCGCCGCACCGGAGTTCGTCGACCTGCTGGACAAGATCGCACCCGAAACGGCGGTGCGGCGCGTGCTGTGCCCCGACGACCTCGCACCGCCCGCACCGCAGTTTGCGAGCGCTCCCCGCACCCCGCCCGCACCCGAGCAGCCGGTGAACATCCAGTACACCTCGGGCACAACGGGCGCACCGAAAGGATGCGTTCTCCCCAACCGGTACTGGACGACCCTCGCCCGCGGCATGGTCGCCGACTTCCCGTCGATCAACGCGGAGGACGTACTGCTCACCGCGCAACCGTTCCACTACATCGATCCACAGTGGAATGTCGCAGTAGGACTCGCGTCAGGCGCGACCCTGGTCGTGCTGGACCGTTTCCACCCCTCGACCTTGTGGCCCAAGATCCGCCAGTACGAGGTCACCTGGTTCTACTGCCTCGGCCTGATGCCCACGCTGCTGCTTCGCCAGCCGGCTGATGAAGCCGACCGGGCACACCGGGTGCGGGCCATCCACGCATCGGCGATTCCGCGGGAGCTGCACGCCGCATTGGAGCAACGCTGGGGTGTGCCCTGGTTCGAGGCATTCGGCATGACCGAGACGGGTGGCGACATCCGAGTTGGCCCTGCCGAGCATGACGAACTGGTCGGCACCGGCTGCATCGGACGACCCACGCGTGACCGGGAGGTCGCGATCCTGGACGAAGCCGGGCACCCCGTTCCGCGCGGGACAACCGGGGAACTGGCCATCCGCGGAATCGGGCTGATGCTCGGCTACCACAACGACCAGAAAGCCACCGATCACGCGTTTCGCGGCGGCTGGTTCCACACCGGAGATCTGGCCAGCATGGACACGCACGGCAGGGTCTACTACGTCGGGCGGACAAAGGACATGATCCGGCGCAGCGGCGAGAACATCTCCGCCGACGAGGTGGAGCGCGCGTTGCAGCAGCATCCCGCGATACGCCTCGCGGCGGCCATCTCAGTTGCCGATCCACTGCGTGGCGAGGAGATCAAGGCTTACCTGGTGCTCGACGACGGGGTAGTGCGGCCGTCGCCGGAGGATCTCGCCGAGTTCTGCGCCGGTAAGCTCGCCTACTTCAAGGTGCCACGCTACTGGTCCTTCGTGGACAGCCTGCCGATGACGCCGTCCGAGCGGGTCGCCAAGGGCGAACTGCGCGCAGCCGCAGGCGATCCGCGCGTCGGCACCTATGACCGGGTTGAGCGGCGATGGCGGTGAACTCCACCAGCGCGCGCGTCCGCAAGGTGGCCGTGCGACTGTTCGCCACGAAGGGATTCCACGGGGTCGGTATCCGGGAACTCGCGCAGGCGGCCAACCTGTCCTCGGCAAGCCTGTACCACTACATGGGCACCAAAGAAACATTGCTCGCCGACATCATGCGCGAGTGCCTCGAACGGCTGCTGTCCGCTGCTCAGTTGGCCATCGCCGACGTCGACGATCCGGTGGAGCGGGTCGGCCGCCTTGTCTCCCTGCATGTGCTCGCGCACGCCGTGCAGGCGGCCGAGACCGCGGTTGTCGACAACGAGGTCCGCTCGCTGTCGCCTGCCGCCCGGCGCTCGGTGGTGGCCTTGCGGGACGACTACGAGGCGCTGTGGGCCGAGGCGATCACCGACGGTTGCCGCACCGGGATCTTCCACTCCGATGATCAGGGAGTGAGCCGCCGCGCACTGCTCGAGATGTGCAGCGGCGTCGCGCGCTGGTACTCACCGAAGGGACCGTTGCCGCTCCCCGCGCTTGCCACGCAGTACACGGGCTTGGCACTGCGGGCGCTCGGGGCGCAGCCGACAACACCGGATCTCGCGCGCTGCGCCGCGATCGTGTCCGAGGTCTGGGGCGTCCGCGTCGTGACGGCGGCCGGTTAAGGTCAGGCGTGCCAATCGACGCGGCGAACGCACCGACGACGTGCCAGGTGTGGTGGTCGCAACCGCTGCCACCCGCTCCCGAGTTCCTCGCGTTGCTCGATCCGACCGAGCAGGCCAGGTACCAGGCCTACCGCAAGCAAGCCGATCAACGACGGTTTCTCACCGGACGGGTGCTGGCGAAGACCGTGCTGGCAGGCCTGCTCGGCACATCACCTGAGCAGGTCGCATTCGACGCCACCTGCGAAGACTGCGGCAAACCGCACGGCAGGCCGCGGGTCATCGGCAGTCCCCGACCCATCGAGCTGTCCATTTCACACTCCGGCGATCGGGTAGGGCTGGCCGTCACCGCTGGGGCACCGGTCGGCCTCGATGTGGAGGTGACCAGCAGGAAGTCCATCGAGGGGCTGGTCGACTATGCGCTCAACGAGCGAGAACGGGCGGCCATCCATCAGCTCGCTCAGCAGGATCGGGAGGACGCGTTCTTCGCCTACTGGGCGCGCAAGGAAGCTCTGATGAAGGCCTCCGGCCAGGGTTTGCGCATCCCCTTGCGCGATCTCACCCTCTCGGCGCCCGGCGAGCCGGTTCGCCTGGTCTCATCCGACCACGCCGCCCTGAGCCCGGCCTCGACGCGACTGATGGACCTCAACCCTGGCGATGGCTACCGTGCGAGCCTGGCGGTGCTGGCCACCGGACCGATCGACGTAGCCCAACGCTGGTGGACGCCATGAGGTTCGAGCGCGAGATCAAGGCCCATCGCCCGCAACAAGGTCCGGAACTTCGCCGAGGTCTCGTCCAGTTCCGCTCGCGGGTCGGACGCAGTCACGATCCCGCCGCCCGCGTACAGCCGCATCGATCGGCTCGCCACCTCGGCGCAGCGAATCGCGATTGCCCACTCGCCATCGCCTGCGGCATCCACCCAGCCGACCGCGCCCGCGTAATAGTCGCGCTCGAAGGGCTCCAACTCGGCGACCAGCGCGCGGGCGGGTTCGGTTGGCGTTCCGCAGATCGCCGGGGTGGGATGCAGCGCCGCGGCGAGCTGGAACGCACTGACATCGGGATCCCGCAACTCTCCGGTGATCGCGGTACCCAGATGCCACACCGCCGACGTGGCGGACAGGGAGGGCGCGGACGGCACGTCCAGTTTCCGGCAGTACGGGCGCAACGCCTCGACAACGGCCTCGCTGACCAGGGCATGCTCCGCGTGATCCTTCGCCGAGGCCAGCAGCTCCGCCGCGTTCTGCTTGTCGATCACCGGATCCGCGGACCGCGGCGCCGAACCGGCGTGCGGATGCGAGATGACCCGGGTGCCGGAGCGGCGAACCAGCAACTCGGGGCTGGACCCGACCAGGGTGCGCGCGCCCGCAGCCGAATCCGGCAGCGCCACCGCGAAGGTGTAACCGTCCGCGTTGTCGGCGATCAGGTTGTGCAGGATCCAGGCCGGATCGATGTCGGCGGCGAAGGCAACGTCCAAGGCGCGCGCGAGCACCACCTTGCGCAACTCACCGGATCGCAAGGACCGCAGCGCGCACGCGACGGCCTCGGTGTGCCCGATCGGACTGGGCACAGGCGTCACCCGGATGGGTGCGCCGAGTACCTTGGCCGATTGTGCGCGCGCGACAGGATGGGCCGGACCTGCGACACGCAACTCCTGGGGAGCGGCCAGATAGGCGGCGACGCCGGCGTCGGCGAAGAACGGCAGCGCACCGACCGCGATCGGAGTGCCGCCGTCGGCGAACGCGGCACCCAACTGGTCGTCGAGTTCGGCGAGGTTCGCGCCTGACAGCGCCCACTCGGTTCCGCTTGCCAGGATCGTGCGTTCCTCCGTCGCGAACAGGAAATCGCCGCCGCGGTAGGCCGCGAGCACGCCCGCGGGATCCTCCGAACGGTCTTGCACCGGCGCCAACAGCGTGTACGACGTCACGCTGTCGATTGTCGCATCACGGATGGTGCGCCGGTCTGCGGACGTGGGCAGGACAACGCACCCATGCCTGATAGACGCCCGTGCGGGGCGCCTATCAGGCAGGAAAGTGGCTACTTGAGCGCGTCGAGCAGCGCCGCGCGCTGACGGTCGCCAAGGCCGGCGGCGCGCCGGTCGGGGTCGATGCCCGCCTGCTCGAGCAGCGCGGCGACCTTCACCGCACCAAGGCCGGGCACAGCCTTGAGCAGCGCGGTGACCTTGGTCTTGCCGATGGTCTTGTCTTCCTTGGCGCGACCGAGCACCTTGTCGATGCTCTGCTCGCCGGACTTGATCGACGCAAGCAGCTCCGACCGGGCCTTACGAGCCTCGGCCGCCTTGGCCAGCGCCTCGGCGCGCTGCTCCGGAGTCAACGTAGGCAGAGCCAACGTACTAATCCTTCCTTCTCCACTGATCCACCCCCGCCCGAGGCGGCCGATCGGCCGTTGCACGAACGACGGTACTGGTGTGGCGAGGCCCCACGGCCGGTGCCGCGAACGCGAACACGCAGGTCGGAAGGGCCCCTACCACGTCCCCAGTAAACGCCACCACACCTGCGCGTGCAGCACCGACACGCTGCTACCTGGGTGTAACGGCCCGCCAAAAGGAGGATTCACCCCCTTACCGGGGCCTCGGACCGTCGATACCCTCGCCAGCAGGGGGTGCAGTCAGCTACCGACGGCGTGGGAATCGAGGCACTCAATGCTTGGCACGATGCAGGACGTACCACTCTCGATCGCGCAACTGCTGCGCTACGGCTCGACCGCGCACGGAGCGAGTGAGGTTGTCACCTGGACCGGGGCGGAGCCACGGCGTGAGACCTTCGCCCAGGTCGGCAAGCGGGCCGCCCAGCTGGCGCACGCATTACGGACACTCGGGGTCACCGGCGATCAGCGGGTGGCCACGTTCATGTGGAACAACAACGAGCACTTCGAGGCTTACCTCGCGGTACCCGCGATGGGTGCGGTGCTGCACACCCTCAACATCCGGCTGTTCCCGGAACAGCTGGTGTTCGTGGCCAACCATGCCGAGGACCACGTGGTCATCGTGGACGGCACGCTGGTGCCGCTGCTGGCCAAACAGCTGCCCCAGCTCAAGACCGTACGGCACGTCATCGTGGCCAACGGGGACAAGTCGAGCCTCGAAGCACCCGACCGTGTCAAGGTGCACTCCTACGATGAGCTGCTCGCCGGGCAGCCCGAGGACTTCGACTGGCCGGAGATCGACGAGAACTCGGCCGCCGCGATGTGCTACACCTCGGGCACCACGGGGGATCCCAAGGGGGTGGTGTACTCACACCGCTCGATCTGGTTGCACTCGATGCAGGTCTGCATGACCGACGGCATGGCGCTGGCCCAGAGCGACAAAGCGCTCGCGATCGTGCCGCAGTTCCACGCTATGTCCTGGGGCATGCCGTACGCGGCGTTCATGGTCGGCGCATCACTGCTGATGCCCGACCGCTTCCTGCAGCCGGAGCCGATCGCCGAGATGCTCGCCGCGGAGACGCCGACGTTCGCCGCCGCGGTGCCGACCGTCTGGCAGGGCTTGCTGCTGCATCTGGAAGCCCACCCGCAGGACATCTCGCATCTGCGGGAGGTCATCATCGGGGGTTCGGCGGTTCCGCCGTCGATGATGCACGCGTTCGCCGACAGGCACGATGTCACGGTGGTGCATGCCTGGGGAATGACCGAAACCTCCCCGCTGGGCAGCGTCGCCCGGCCACCTGCCGGAATAACCGATGAGCAGGCCTGGGCCCACCGCTACACGCAGGGGCGCTTCCCGGCCGCGGTGCGCGCACGCCTGATCGGCGACGACGGCACCGAGTTGCCGTGGGACGGCGCCAGCGTGGGCGAACTGGAGGTGCGCGGTCCGTGGATCGCCGCGGCGTACCACGCGACCGGCCCGGCCACCAGCGCAGTTGATCCCGAGAAGTTCCACGACGGCTGGCTGCGCACCGGCGACGTCGGACACATCACCCCGGATGGCTTCCTGACGCTGACCGACCGGGCCAAAGATGTGATCAAGTCCGGTGGCGAGTGGATCTCCTCGGTCGAGCTGGAGAACCAGGTGATGGCGCATCCAGCGGTCACCGAGGCCGCGGTGATCGGCGTGCCCGATGAGAAGTGGGACGAACGCCCGCTGGTCGCCGTTGTGGTCAAGGACGGCGAAAGCGTGACCGCGGAAGAACTGCGCGACTTCCTCGCCGACAAGGTCGCCAAGTGGCAGCTTCCGGAGAACTGGACCTTCATCGACGAGGTGCCCAAGACCAGCGTGGGCAAGTTCGACAAGAAGGTGCTGCGGGCCCGGTTCGCCGAGGGCGAGCTCGACGTCAGCACGCTCGGGTAGCCCGTCGATTACCTACGAGGTAATCGACAGACATTCGACGACGCGGCAGGCTCGTCGGTATGGACGCCGAAGGCACCACGCTGTTCCACCAGACCATGCCGTTCACCGAACAACTCGGTGTGGAAGCCCTGCGGCACACTCCTGAGCTCGTTGTCGCGCGCGTGGCGTGGGACGCCTCACGGTGCACTCTCGGGGGTGTCCTGCACGGCGGCGTCCTGATGTCGTTGGCGGACTCGACCGCTGCGGTGTGCGCGTTCCTCAACCTGCCCGAGGGCGCGACCGGCACCACCACGATCGAGTCCAAGACCAACTTCCTGCGTGCCGTTCGGGACGGGCACGCCGTCGCGTCGTCCCGCCCGCTGCACGCAGGCAAGAAGGTAATCGTGGTCGAGACCGAGATCCGCGACGACGCGGACACACTGATCGCCAAGGTCACCCAGACTCAGGCTGTGCTGTAGCCGAAGACCGGGTAGTGATCGGAGAAGCCGGTGGCCATCGGCCAGCCGCGCTGCTGCGCTGTACGCCTGCTCATCTGGCGAGGATGCGGTTGAGGGCGGGGGCGACGTCGCGGTGGGTGTGGACGCGAGCGAGGTGGCCGTGGCCGAGGCGGGCGAGGTCGGCGGCGAGCGGGGTGTCGTGCTCGCCGTCGGTCTGCAACAGGACGTGCAGTTCGGGGAAGCGGCGGGCGATGTCGCGGGGGTCGGAGCCCGCATTGTGCACGGCGTCGGTGAGCAGGATCGCGGTGCACCGCTGGGCGGCGGAGCGGGCGAGCTCGGCGTGCGCGACGGTCAGCGCGAAGCCGACGTTGGTCAGCCCGCGCGCGGGGATGCGCAGCAGCTGGTCGAGCAACTTCGGGCCGGACACGTGCGCCTCGAGCGGTTTGAGCAGGGCGGCGTCGGACCAGAACGCCACGAGGGCGAGCTGGTCCCGTGTGCCGCTTTCCAGGTCGGCGGACAGCGCAGCCACGGTCGCCGCGGCGATGCGCGCATTCTCCCCGCGCATCGACCCCGATACGTCCACGACCAGCACCACCGCGCGCCGGGAGCGCATCCGCTCGCGCACGACGATGTCGGTGTCCTCGGGGACGGGGCGTTCGATGAGGACGTCGATGGTTCGGTCGAGGTCGATGTCGTCGGAGCGGTACCGGTACGGCACGCTCGCGAGTTTCCCGGCACCGCGTTCGGCCCTGCGCTCCCGCGGACGGCGCCGGATTGCGAGCCTGCGGGCGATCCGCTGGGCCATCGCGGCGACTTCCCGGTCCGGGGCGCGGTCCTCGAGCAACTCGCTGACCGGGCGCAACTTCGCCTGCCGCGCGGTCACCAGCATCCCCTGGCCACCCGCGGCCGCCGACAGATCACCCTCGCCGCGGGTGCCGCCCAGGTCGACCACCAGCGGGCTCCCCTTCCCGGACTGGTAGAGCGCGGGCGGCTCACTGAGCTGCTTGGGCTTGCGCCGGAGCGGTGCCAGCCCGCGCGCCCCTTCGCCCGAGCCGGGAGCTGGACGGCGATGTCGACGTCTAACCGGTGAGGCCCCGGCGCCGCGCGCCGGGGCGCGAGAAAAAAATGGTTCCCCCAGATCTCGGTGATCACCTGCTCCGGGCTGGCCTCGCTGGCCTCGTCCACCCCGATCCGGGCCGACAGCGCCAGCAGCGCGGCGTCCAGCACCAGCCGTGGCCGGTCGGTGTCGTAGCTTCCGAGCTCAGCCAGCTCGGTCGCGATCGCGACCAGGTCGATCGCCCCGCGCACCGAGCTGCCGCGGCGCAGTTCGGGGTGGGACCGGGTGGCACGGGTGATCGCCACGGCGTCGGCGACCAGTGCGCCGTCGGCGCTGCCGGTGCGGGCGCGGACGATGGCTGCCTCCTCGGCGGCATCCTGGTATCCGACCGCGAGCCGGCACCACCGGTCGTACACCGAGTCGGAGATCCGGGCGGTGCCCACGTTGTCGTACGGGTTCATCGAGGCCAGCACCCGGAACGTGGGTTCCGCGGTGACGGTCCCGACCCGGGGGACCGCGACCTCGCGCTCGGCCATCGCCGCCAGCAACGCGTTCAGCGTGTCCTCCGGGGCCCGGTTGAGCTCCTCGATGTAGAGGAACCCGCCGGCCCGCATCGCCTCCACCAGCGGGCCTGGCACGAAGTTCTCCGCCGAGTAGTCTTCGCGCAGCACCCGCGCCGGGTTGTGGTGCCCGACCAGACGGGCCGGGGTCAGCTCGGCGTTGCCCTCCACCAGCACGAATGGCACACCCCAGCTCCCCGTAATCGCCCGCAGGATCGTCGACTTCGACGTCCCCGGCGGACCCTCCAGCAGGACGTCCCGCCCCGCGGACACCGCCGCCAGCACCAGGTCCAGCTCCCGGCGCCGGCCCACCACGTCCCGTGCGATCTCGTCGCGCCGGGCACCGCTCGTGGTCCGCCCCGCCGACGCCGACGAGACCCGGGAGGCCCGCCCGCTCGCTGGCTCTGCCATGGGACCGATCCTCCTGCGCCGAGGTGGTGTCCGGGACGCGTCCTACCGCTGCAGGAAGCCCGCGTCGACCGGCAGCGACACGCCGGTCACGTAGCGCGCCTCGTCGGAGGCCAGCCACACGATCGCGTTGGAGATGTCGACCGGCTCCACCATCTCCACCGGCAGCGCGTTCTGCAGGTTCGCGGCCATATCGGGGTTTGACTCCATGAACTGCTGTATGTAGTCGTTGACCACCATGGGGGTGTTGACCCCGGTCGGATGCACCGTGTTCACCCGAATCGAGTGCGGGGCGAGCTCGTTGGCGAGGGTGCGCATCAGCCCGACGACGCCGTGCTTGGCGGCGACGTAATGCCCGACCTTCGCCATACCCTTGACCCCCGCGGTGGAGCTGGTGATCACGATGCAACCGCCATTGCCGGCGGCAATCATCGCCGGTGCAGCGGCCCGGACGGTCTTCCACACGCCGGTGAGGTTCACCGCGATCATCTCGTCCCACTGCTCCTCGGCAATGGACCAGGTGTTGTCGGCGAAGCCGGCGATGCCGGCGTTCGCGCACACGACGTCGAGCCGGCCGAGCTCGCTCACACCCGCGTCGACAAGCGCCTGCACTCCGGCCAGGTCGCGGACGTCGGCCTCCCGGGCGACGATCCGCCGGTCGAGGTCCTCGACCAGCTGGGTGGTCTCCTTCAGGTCCTCCGAGCTCGCCATCGGGTAGGGCACGGTGTCGAGCTGGCGGCAGACGTCGAACGCGATGATGTTCGCGCCTTCCTCGGCCAGCCGCACCGCGTGCGAGCGGCCCTGACCCCGCGCCGCGCCCGAGACCAGCGCGACCTTGCCTTCCAGTCGTCCTGCCATGACTGCACCTCCTCGAGTAGTGCGGGCCTCAGCCCGCGTTGCTGGCGTTCGAACCGGCGGCGACCGCGATCGTCTCGCCGGTGATGTAGCGGGCCTCGTCCGAGCACAGGAACACCATCGCGTTCGAGATGTCGACCGGCTCGACCCACGGCACCGGAATCGCGTTGAGTGTCTGGAAGATCGGCGCGGCGTCCTCGCGGGTGGGGTGCTCCGCGTCCGGCAGGAACAGCTTGTACGCCGCCTCGTTCTGGATCATCGGGGTGTCCACGCCGGTGGGCAGACCGCGTTGACCGTGATCCCGTGCGCGCCGACCTCCTGGGCGAGCGACTTGACCAGGCCGATCACGCCCCACTTGGCCGCGCAATAGTGCGCGACGTTGGCGAAGCCCAGCTTGCCGGCCATCGACGACGTCGCCACGATGCGGCCGTAGCCCTGCTCGATCATCGCCGGCACCACTGCGCGCATGGCGTGGAAGACCCCGGTGAGGTTCGTGTCGATCACCTCGGACCAGGTCCGCTCGTCCATCTCGGCGACGGTGGAGAACGTGAAGATCCCGGCGTTGGCCAGGCAGAAGTCGATCCGGCCGAGCTCGGTGCGCGCCTGCTCGGCGAACGCCTCGACCTGCCCGCGGTCGCGCACATCCGCGGTGACGGCCACGCACCGCTGATCCAGCTCCTCGACCAGCCGCACCGTCTCCTCGAGGTCCTCCGGCGTGGCCATCGCGTAGGGAACGGTCTCCAGCTGCGACGCGATGTCGCAGAACGCCACGTCCGCGCCCTCGCGGGCGAATGTGAGCGCGTGCGACCGTCCCTGTCCGCGCGCCCCTCCGGTGATCAGAACAGCCTTGCCGTCGAACTTTCCCATCGCTCCTCCTCGAGCTCGTCAGTCCAGGCCAGTCAGTGCGCGAGCGCCCCCCCGTCGACCGCGAGGCAGTGCCCGGTGACGTGCCGCGCAGCGTCGCTCAGCAGCCAGAGCAGCGCGCCGGTCACCTCTGCGGGTGAGATCACCTCCACCAGCAGCTGGTCGTGCAGCCACCGCTTGTGCACGTCGTCGGGGGTCAGGCCCAGCTCCTCGGCGAGTCCGGCGAGCATCGGCGAGTCGACCGCGCCGGGCAGGATCGCGTTGACGGTCACGCCGTCGTTGGCGAGCTCGATCGCCATGGCGCGAGTCAGCCCGACGACGCCGTGCTTCGCCGCGACGTAGTGCGCGAACTCGGGCACGGCCCGCACACCCCCGGTCGAGCCGATATTTACGATCCGGCCACGCGGCGACCGGCGCAAAAGCCCCGAAGCCGCCCGGCTCGTGCGCCACACGCCCGACAGATTCGTGTCGATCACCGCACCCCACTGCTGCTCGGACAGCTCCCAGAACGGCGCGCTCGTCACGATCGCCGCATTGTTGACCAGAATGTCCAGGCGGCCGAAGGCGGCGACGACCGTAGCGACGGCCGCCTCGACCTCGTCCGGATCGCGCACGTCGGCGACCAGCGGCACGGCCCGTCGGCCGCGCTCCTCGACCTCGGCGACCACCGCGTCCAGCTCCGCCCGGGTGGCGAGCGGGTAGGCGGGGACCTCCAGATCGCGGCAGACGTCCAGCGCCGCGATGTCGGCCCCCGCCTCGGCGAGCGCCACGCAGTGCGATCGGCCCTGTCCACGGGCGGCGCCGGTGACCAGCGCGACCTGGCCCGTGAGATCCGGCGGCTTGATCACGTTGGCGTCACGTTGCACCGCGAGCACCTTCCCACCAACCCTGAATTCGTACAGAACAGCTGCAAGCAACGGTGAGAACCGCTGTTATCCGAGCCATGTTGTCGCTAGTGTGAGGTATATCACTGCCGTGATTCATTTCGCAAATCAGTTCTGAACGAGTTCGTCGAATTCGGAGGTGATCGAATGGCCGCCGATCCCGAGGAGCGGTGGCTGCCGATCAGTGCGGCGAGCCGTGCACTGGGAATGAGTCGCACCACGCTCCTCGTGGCCGAGGAGGCGGGGCTCGTCACGCCGATCCGCACGCCGGGTGGCCACCGCCGTTACCGGCTCGCCGAGTTGCGGCGATACCTCGGCCGGACCGGCGCCGGGCGACCGGTGGACGTCGCGCTTGTTCCGCAGACCTCGCCCGCTCCTGACGAGCCGGACATCGACACCGCCGACCTCGCCGTGACGGTCCGCGCAGCCGTGCGGCCGCTCGTGCGGGCGCTCGACGGGGACAGCGCTGGGCTCTACCTCGTGCAGGACGGAACGCTGGCCTTCTGCGCGGCCTTCGGCATCCCCCGCTGGCTCGCTGAGCGCCTGCGCGACTCGCCGCCTCCAGCTCCGGTAACGCAGGCCCTCGAGACCCGACGCCACCGCCACTTCGATCCCGCCGCGGTCGCGTTTCCGGAACCCCGGGCCGCCGGACACGGCGTCGCGGTCGCCCTCCGCCGTGACGACCGGGCCCTCGGCGTGCTGTTCCTCGTCACGCGACCCGAGCGCGAGCTACTCGCGGGTGAGCTACGTGTCGTCGACGCGTTCCGGGAGCTGATCACCACTGTGGTCGACGACCGGCAACGCATCGCGGACCTCGAAAACCGCCTGGCGCGGATCGCCACCCTCAGCGCAGGGTGAGAGCAGAGCGGATGCAAGCGACAATCGAAGGGTGTTCGTCGACGCCGAATACCCCGCCGACCCGTACCCGGGCTGCCGTCCCGACGCTTCCTTCGTGCATCTGGACGGTGCAGGTCAGCGACTTGTGCCGATGCCGCCCGGGAAGGCTGCCTGTATGACGGTGCATGCGCCATCGGGATTCGTCCTGGCGAGCACTGCGGGAGACCTGGACCGGTGGCTCGCCGACCACGATGCGCCGCCGCTGGCGGATCGGACTCCGGTGCTCGCCTACGGTTCGAACGCGTGTCCGCAGAAGATCACGTGGCTTCGCGAGAATCTGCACCTGTCCGGTCCCGTCGTCGTGCTGCGGGCGCGATGCACCGGCCTGTCTGCGGTATGGGCAGCGGGAATGCGTTCGCGGGATGGGCAACGTCCGGTTACGCTCGCCGCCGCCCCCGGCATCGTCGAGGACCATGCCGTGCTGCTGGTGACGGAGGACCAGCTCGCGGTGCTGGACCGGGGCGAGGGTGCGGGCGCGCGGTACCGTCGGGCGCTGCTCGATCCCGCGGCCGTTACCGTCGAGGGCGGCTGGACACCGCGAGAACTGCACGCTTACGTCGGCGCGCGCGCCGATCGGATGCCCCTGCTCGTCGACGGTGAACCCATGCGCGCGACCGAGGTGCGGCACGACGACCTCCGGCTCCAGCGCGGCGTTGCCGCCGAGTCCCACGGCCTGCGGATCGGCCGTTCTTCCCCCGCGGGCTACCCCGGCACCGGCGCGATATGAAACTGCGCGATCATTGCGCCGGTATGGTCGAGGAGCCAGCGGAGGAGCGCCCGTGCCGGAGCACACCATGGAGGTAGTCGGTCTCTGTAAGCGCTATGGCGACGTGGTGGCGTTGGACCGCGTCAGCTTCGCGGTGCGTGCGGGTGAGCTGTTCGGATTCGTCGGCAGCAACGGCGCAGGCAAGACCACGGCGATGCGCATCATGCTCGGTGTGCTTTCGGCCGACGCCGGTGAGGTCCGATTCGATACCCAGCCGATCACCCGCGAGACTCGCTCCCGCATCGGGTACATGCCAGAGGAACGCGGGCTGTACCCGAAGATGAAGCTGCTCGATCAGCTCGTCTATCTCGCCGGACTGCACGGACTGTCCACAAACGACGCGCACACTTCGGCCGAGAACTGGATCACCAGGCTCGGTTTGCGCGCGCGACGCCATGAGGAAGTGCAGAAGCTCAGTCTCGGTAATCAGCAGCGGGTGCAGTTGGCCGCGGCCCTCGTGCACGGCCCCGAGGTGTTGGTGCTCGATGAACCGTTTTCCGGAATGGACCCGGAGGCCGTCGACATGATGAGCCTGATCCTCAAGGAAAAAGCTGCCGAAGGTGTCCCCGTCGTGTTCTCCAGCCATCAGCTCGATCTCGTCGAGCGACTCTGCGACCGGGTAGGCATCATCCGAAGTGGACAGATGGTGGCGGTCGGCTCGGTCGGCGAACTGACCGCGAACGCGACGACGCGACTGCGGATCACCGCGCCGGACGCGGCACCCGGCTGGGCAGCGGGCATCGCAGGAATCCGGGTGCTCAGCGAAGATGGCGACAACACCTTGCTCGAACTGCCTTCCGGAGCCGACGACCAGGCGGTGCTGAGGGCCGCGTTGGCGACCGGACGAGTCACCGAGCTCGCTGAGTACCGCCCGACACTCGCCGAACTCTTCCGGAACGTGGTCACCGAGAACGGGGCGCGAGAATGACCTCATCGCCAAACGCGAAACACCCGGCACGGGCGGTACGGCTCATCGCGCAGCGCGAGCTCAACACCCGGCTGCGCACCCGCTCATTCGTCATCGGCACCGTGGTGATCATCGCGGTGATGACCGGGTACTTCCTGCTGCAAGCCACGATTTTCGGCGAAGCCGGGCGCAGCGCAGTCGGGTTGTCCGGTCAGGCAACCAACCTCGCGGAGCCGATCAAGAATGCGGCAGGCGCGCTGGGCAAGGAAGTCCAGACCAGCGTGGTCGATGACCGGGCCGAGGCAGAGTCCTTGATCCGGTCCGGCGAACTGGACGCCGTGGTCTTCGGGAACGCCGCCGAGCCGCGAGTGTTGGTCAAGTCCGACGTCGATCCCGGGCTGCACGCCGCCGTGCAGGGGATTTCTCAGCAGGAGGTGTTGCGGGCCAAGCTCGCACAGGCAGGCGTCGACGATCCGGCCGCCGTACTGGACGAAGCGGCCACTGTGGACGTTGCCGTGACCACGCTCGAAGCCAACGATCCCGAGCGTGGTCAGCGGCTGGTCATCGGCCTGATCATGGCCGCCCTGCTGTTCATGAGCATCAGTTCCTACGGGGCGCTGGTCGCGCAGGGCGTGGTCGAGGAGAAGACGAGCCGGGTGGTGGAGATCCTGCTCGCCACCGTCCGGCCGTGGCAGTTGCTACTAGGCAAGGTGATCGGCCTCGGCCTGGTCGGCCTGGCGCAGATGGTGATCATCGCCGGAGTCGGTGTGGTGATGGCCGCTGCGACCGGCGTGCTCACCCTGTCCGGCGTGGCGGTGGGCACGCTGGCCTGGGGCGTGCTGTGGTACGTGCTCGGTTTCTTCCTGTACGCGACGATCTACGGGAGCGCGGGCTCGCTGGTCTCCCGACAGGAGGATGCCCCGTCAGTGCTCACCCCGGTGACCCTCACGTTGATGATCGGCTTCGTCGTCGGGCTGAACCTGATGCTGCAGGACCCGGACAGCTCGGCATCGGCGACGCTGTCGATGATCCCGTTGCTCGCGCCGATCTTGATGCCGGGACGGATCGCCGCGGGCGGTGTCGCAGGCTGGGAGATCGGCCTCGCCATCGTGCTAACGCTCGGCACGCTCGCCGCCTGCACCTGGCTGGGCGGCAGGGTCTACCAGAACGCCGTGCTGCGCTCCGGCAGTCGGATGAAGCTGGTCGAGGCGCTGCGCGGCTAGTTTGGGTGTCTTCAAGACCCACAAAC